>JASLBL010000386.1 GCA_030146615.1 Actinomycetes bacterium | reverse complement strand
CCCGGCCCAAGGACGCGGGCCGGGCAGCCGCCGCCCAGCGGGCACCCGGCCGGCCTACACCAGCAGAGCGAGGTCCCTGATGCATCACCCAGCCAACCCCACCACCCCGAACGGAGCGGCCAGCCACCTGGTCGCGGCCCTGGAGCATACCTGGCAGAGCATCCGCAGCCGCCACCCCGAGGTGCCCGAGGCGGTGCTGGTCGTCGCCTCTGGCGCCGAAGGCAAGCGGCTGAATCTGGGCCACTTCGCCCCCCACCGCTGGCAGGTCCAGGGCGCCGATCGCCACGAGGTCCTGGTCGGCGGCGAAGGCCTCCAGCGCGGCCCAGTCGACGTGCTCGGCACCTTGTTGCACGAGGCCGCCCACGGCCTCGCCCAAGCCAGAGACGTGCAGGACACCAGCCGCCAGGGCCGATACCACAACCGCCGCTATGCCACCCTCGCCGGCGAGCTCGGCCTAGAGGTGGCCAGCATCCAGCCGATCGGCTGGTCCGCCACCACCGTGCCCACCCAGACCGCCGACGCCTACGCCGGCCAACTCGAGGGCCTCGCCGCCGCGCTGGTCCTCTGGCGCCGCCAGGAGCACCGCATCGGCCCCGGCCCCCGCTCCCGCAACCTGCTCGCCGCCACCTGCGGCTGTGGCCGCCGCATCCGGGTCGCCAAGACCACCCTGGCCGAGGCGCCCATCCTCTGCGCCGCCTGCGAGCAGCCCTTCGACGCGGCAGATCCCGACGACCAGGACCTTTGACGATTAAGCATCAACTCGGAAGGAGTTGGATCGTGAACCTCCAGCTGCACCTGACCGACGACACCCAGCTGCGCGCCCACGGCTTCATCGCCGATTACACCTTGGTCGCCGAGGTCTGCTGGGAGCACCACCCCATCCCTGGCAGTCCTCCGAACGAGGGCATCCTCTGGGGCACCCCCGAGGCCATGCGGCGGCTGGCCGCCCTCGCCGTGCAGGCCGCCATCCAGGCCGAGGTGGAGGCCTGCTGGCAAGCCCACCAGGCCGCCACCACGGCCCCCACGCAGGAGAGGGTGGCATGACCCCCCTGCTGGAGGCCGCCCTCGGCTACGCCGCCCGCGGCATCCCCGTCTACCCCGTGCACTGGCCCCGCCGCATCCCGAGCGAGGCCAGCCTGGCCTGCTCCTGCCCCCGCGGCCCCTCATGTGACCGGCCGGCCAAGCATCCCCTGCTCCGCCACGGCGTCAAGGAGGCCACCACCGACCCCGACCGCATCGGCCGCTGGTGGCGCCGCTGGCCCCACGCGAACGTCGGCCTGGCCACCGGCATCGTGTTCGACGCCCTCGACATCGACGGCCCCGCCGGCCTGGCCGCCCTCGGCGAGCTGCAGCAAGCGGCGGGCCTGCGGCTCTCCGGCCCCCTGGTGGCCACGGGGGGCGGTGGCTGGCACCACTGGTTCGGCCCGACCGGGCTGGGCAACCGCCCACCCCGCGACCTGGCCGGTATCGACTGGCGCGGAAGAGGCGGCTGCGTCCTCGCCCCACCCAGCCGCCACATCTCCGGTCGCAGCTACCGATAGCTGGTCAGCATCGACCAGGTGCCACTACAGGAGGTCCCGGCCGCCCTGCGTGTCCGGCTCGACCCCAACCCACCGACCCCGACCTGGCCAGCCCGCGCGGCCGGGCCGGACCTGGCCGGCCACCCGTACGGCCGGCGAGTGCTGGCCGACGAGCTGGCCGCCCTCGGCCGGGCCACTCCCGGCCACCGCAACCGCACCCTCAACCAGACCGCCTTCAAGGTCTACCGCTACGTCGCCGGCGGCGTCCTCGACGAGGAAGACGTCACCCTCGCCTTCACCACGGTCGCGCGAGCGATCGGGCTCAGTGCGGCCGAGACCGCCCGCACCCTGGCCTCCGCCCGCACTGCCGGCCTGGCCAACCCCCGCACCGTCCCGACCACAGCCAACGCGAGGATTGGGGAGGACAGGCCATGACCGGCCGCTGGACCTACCGGGTGAGTGCAGCCGGCGTCATTGTGCTCGCCGCCGCGGCGTTCACCCTCTCCTACGACGCCCTCCATCAGCTGGCCCTGGACAGCCGGGTGCGACCGGCCCTGGCCTGGCTGTGGCCGGTAGTGATCGACGGCACCATCGTGGTCGCCCTGCTGACCGTGTTGGCCGCAAACCGTGCCGCCACCCGAGCCGGATATCCCTGGGCGCTCGCCGGGCTGTTCTCCGCCGCATCGGTCGCCTTCAATATCGCCCACGCACCCGACCGGCCGGTCGCCCAGCTGGTGTTCGCCATGGCCCCGGTCGCCCTGGTGCTCACCACCCACCTGCTCATGCAGCAGGCCGGCTGGCGCCGGCCGAGATTTGGCCCGCCCGCACCGAGGGCCACACAGCAGGCCGGGCCGGAACCCGCACATCCGCACAGGTCGGGCGACCACCCCGCACCCGAGCCGGCCAGTGCGGATCGAGGTGTACCGGTCGACGCACGATCCAGGGTCCGGGCGGCCTACGAAGCCCAGCTCGCGGCCGGCCAGCGACCGACCGGTGCTGGCCTGGCCCGGGCCGCAGGCGTAAGCGAGCGCTACGGGCAACGCCTGCTCGCCGAGTTCACCGCCGCCCCGACCCTCGCCGAGCACTCCAACGGCGACGGCCGGCCAGCGGCCGCCCGACCCACCACGACCCGCGCCAAGCACAGTGAAAGGAGGTGACCTGTGGACAAGCTCCTGACAGTTGAGGAGGCCGCAGAGCGGCTGGGCACCTCGGTGCGATTCGTGCGCCGGCTCATCTTCGAGCGCCGCATCGCCTACACCAAGCTCGGCCGCCACGTGCGCATCGCCGCCAGCGACCTGGACGCGTTCATCACTGCCGGCCGGGTCGAGGCCGGTTCGGCCTACCAGCAGGGGGCATAGCCGATGGCGTCGATCGAGAAGCGCGTCCGCAACGGCAAGGTCAGCTACCGGGCGCGCTATCGCGACCCGAGCGGCCGGCAGCGCGTCAAGACCTTCCGTCGCAAGGTCGACGTGGAGAAGTACCTCGCCCTGATCGAGGCCGCCAAGCTGCGAGGCACCTGGACCGACCCTGCCCACGGCAGGATCACCCTGGCCGAGTGGCTGGAGACCTGGTGGGGGAGCGCCACCGACCTGCGACCCTCGACCAAGGCGCGGGATCGCGCCTACCTCAACTCCCTGGTGCTCCCACGCTTTGGCACCACCCCGCTGGCCGCGATCAGGCAACCCGACGTCCAAGCCTGGGTCGCCGAGCTGACGGCCCGCGGGTTCGCCCCCGCCACCGTCGTCAAGGCCTACCAGCTCCTTGGGCGCACCCTCACGGCGGCCGTCAACGCCGACATGCTTCCCCGGTCGCCCTGCCGGGCGGTCCGGCTGCCCAAGATTGAGCAGGAGGAGATGCGGTTCCTCAACCCGGCCGAGGTCGCCCGCCTGGCCGAGGCCATCGGCCCTCGCTACCGAGCCCTGGTGCTGCTGGGCGCCTACGGCGGGCTGCGCATGGGGGAGTTGGCCGGCCTGCGCCGCGGCCGTGTCGACCTGCTGCGCGGGACCGTCGATGTGGCCGAGGTCGTCGTTGAGGTCCACGGCCAGCTCTACATCGGCCCACCCAAGACCAGGGCCGGGCGGCGTACCGTCGGGCTGCCGCGAGCCGTGGTGGAGGAGCTGGCCGCCCACATGGGGCCGGTCGGCTCGGCCGACGCGCACGTGTTCACGGCCGAGAAGGGCGGCCTGCTGCGGACCTCGAACTTCCGCGTCAAGGAATGGCTGCCCGCAGTCAAGGCCGCCGGCCTGGCGCCACTGCGCCCACACGACCTTCGCCACACCGCGGTCGCACTGTGGATCGCGGCGGGCGCCAACCCCAAGGAGGTCAGCGTCCGGGCCGGCCACACATCTGTGAGCTTCACGCTCGACCGGTACGGCCACCTGTTCCCGGGCCACGACGCCGAGTTGCGCGACCGGCTCGACGCCATGCACGCCGAGGGCCTGAAGGGCACGGCCGGTGGGGCGGTCTTCGAGCTTCGGCCGCCGCCCTCGGCGTCCGGGCCGCCCGGTCGATAGCGTTCGGCAGGCTTGGGGGCACTCCCGGCCGAGCCGGTGTGGACAACTCGGACCGCGTGGTAATGGGAGAGTGCCGGGTATGAGCCCAGCACGCTATGCATCCGATGACGACATGGACGTGGCCACCTGGTGCCGCCACCTGGTCCCCGACCGGTCGGTGTACGCGACCGGGGTGCTTGGGGGGCGGCGCCGGCGGGTGTTGGACTCCACGGTGCTGGAGGATGCGGTCGCCACCCAGGACACGGTCACCCAGCTGGTCGCGGCGATCCGTCGGGTCCGTCGGCTGATCCCGGCAGCCCATGCGGTCAAGCTTGGCGCCCACGACTACGACCGGCCGGGCAAGCCCGACTGCGACTGGGACGACTCCGACGCCAAGCAGGCGTTGGTATCGGGGCTGGTCAACGACGCGCTGGCCGTGCTCGCGGCGGTGGCGACGCCGAGCTGGGCGCCGAGCAGGCCGAGGCGGTGGCGCTGCTGGCGCTGGTCGCCGGCCAGGACGTGGAGGCGGGCGAGCGGCCGGGGACCTTCAGGATCGCCCGGCGCGTCGCCCGCGACCGGGTGATCTCCACGGTCGACGCGCCGCCTGCGCGTCCTGCCTGGGCCACTGGACTCTCTGCACTCGGGCGACTCGTTGGAGCTCGAACGCACCGGGGGCCGGGAAGGCCCGGCCCCCGGTGCCGTTGTCAGGCGACCATGCCGTGGGGGTCGAGGATGTACTTCTTGGCCGCGCCCTTATCGAAGTCCTGGTAGCCCTGGGGCGCCTGGTCGAGCGGGATCACGGTCGCGTTGACGTTCTTGGCGATCTGCACCTTGTCGTGCAGGATCGCCATCATCAGCTGGCGGTTGTACTTCATCACCGGGCACTGGCCAGTGGTGAAGGAGTGCGACTTGGCCCAGCCGAGCCCGATCCGGATCGACAGCGACCCGACCTTGGCCGGCTCGTCGACCGCGCCCGGGTCGCCGGTCACATACAGCCCGGGGATCCCGAGCTTCCCGGCCGACCGGGTGATGTCCATGATCGTGTTCAGCACGGTCGCCGGGGCCTCGCCCTGGGAGCCCTCCTGGCCGTGGCCGCGGGCCTCGAAGCCGACGCAGTCGACGGCGGCGTCGACCTCGCCGGAGCCGCCCAGGATCTGGGCGAGGGCGCCGCGGACGTCGTCGGTCTCCGAGAGGTTGATGGTCTCGCAGCCGAAGCTGGCCGCCTGGCGCAGCCGGTCGGCGTTCATGTCGCCGACGATGACCACGGCCGCGCCCAGCAGGTGGGCCGAGGTCGCGCAGGCCAGCCCGACCGGGCCGGCGCCGGCGATGTAGACGGTCGAGCCGGTGGTCACCCCGGCGCTCACCGCGCCGTGGTAGCCGGTCGGGAAGATGTCCGACAGCATGGCCAGGTCCTGGATCTTGGCCATGGCCTGGTCGCGGTCGGGGAACTTGAGCAGGTTGAAGTCGGCGTAGGGGACGGCGACGTAGTCGGCCTGGCCGCCGAGCCAGCCGCCCATGTCGACATAGCCGTAGGCGGCGCCGGCCCGGGCCGGGTTGACGTTCTCGCAGACGCCGGTGTTGCGCTCCTTGCAGTTGCGGCAGCGCCCGCAGGCGATGTTGAACGGGACGCTGACCAGGTCGCCCACCTTGATGAACTCGACGTCGCGGCCGACCTCGGCGACCTCGCCGGTGATCTCGTGGCCGAGGGTCTGGCCTTCCGGGGCGGTGGTCCGCCCGCGGACCATGTGCTGGTCGGAGCCGCAGATGTTGGTCGCCACGACCTTGAGGATCGCGCCGTGCTGCAGCTGTCGGTTGTTCTGCTCGGGGAGCTCCAGCTTGGGGTCGTCGAGGTCCTGCACCTCGACGCTGCCGGGTCCGGTGTAGACCACGCCCTTGTTGGTATCGGCCATAGCTGTTCCCTCCATTGGACTGGTTGTGCGGTCAGGCGGCTCGTGCTGGGGCCGGCTCGGGGCTGGGGTCGGGCAGCGGGATCGGTGGGTACGGCAGAGATGAGGGTGCGCCGGGCCGGCTGGCCGGCGTCGGGTCGCCGGAGCCGGGCTGGTTGGTAGGGCCGCTGAGCCAGTAGCCCACCGCCGGGGTCGACCAGGTCCGCGCCCGAGTCGACGACCACACTGCGCTGTCCTGGGCAGCGGGGTCGGTCAGGAACTGCCGGATCGCCCAGAGCGCGGCACGGTCCAGGTCATCGCGGCCGTCCCCCAGCCGGTCCAGCTCGCGGGCGACCTCGGCGGACGGGCCGGCCAGAGCACCGCCGGGCCACACGACCACGACCTGGTCGCCGTTGGGGTACAGCGCCCAGCGGCCGTGGCGGCTGCGGGCCGAGCAGGTCGGGGTGCCCAGCGGAATGTCGCCGGTGCGGGAGGACGACCCCGAGGTGGCGACCAGGACATCGGTGATCGCGGTCGGCTGGTCGCTGTTACGGCGAAGCCGCGCGGGCGGGTAGTGGATCACCATGGCTAGTCCTCTCCGGAAGCAGGGCCGGTGTCGCGATGTGAGCGCGCGTGAGGGTTGGTGGTCGGGTGCTGGCCTGGCTAGGAGCGACTGGGGGCCATGAGCGAGGGTCCTTGGGCCAAGAGCGAGGGTCCTTGGGCCGAGGCGAACAGTGTGGGTTCTTGGATCTGGTTGATCGCCCGCTGCTGGTGGCCGTCTTGGATCCAGCGCGCACTGCAGCTGGTGCAGATGGCGATCGGGTACAGACCGAAGGTGATCGTGACCAGGGCCGATCGGCACAGCGGGCAGCGCGGCATCAGAGAACCCCTCTCCGGTGGTCTCCTTGGCTGTGTGGTGAGGTGGCTTCAGCGATGGGCGGTGGGTGCTTGGTCGGAGTTGGTGTTGAAGGCTGCAGAGCGAGCGGGTAGCGGGAGAGGGGCGTCGCCGGGCCGGCGACGCCCCTGCTCGGCTCAGCTGGTCGTGTCCTCGCTGCTTGCCGCAGGGATGGTCGCTCGGCCGGGGCGTACCTGGATGCGCTTGGGAGTGGCCTCCTCCATCTTGGGCACCAGGATCTGGAGCACGCCGTTGTCGGCCGAGGCCTGGATTCCCTCTGCCATCACATGGGCGGGCAGGGTGATCGACCGCCGGAAGGCGCCATAGCGGCGCTCGACCCGGTGGAACTGCTGCTCGGAGGAGTCATGGGCGAAGTGGCGCTCGCCCTGGATGGTCAGCAGGCCATCCTCCAGGGTGATGTCCAGGTCGTCGGCCTCGACCCCGGGCAGCTCGACCGTCACCAGGTAGGCGTCCTTGCGCTCGGAGATGTCCAGCGCTGGCGCCCAGGCCGTGGCCCGATCGCTGCCCTGCGGCTGGCCCTGCAGGCCGAGCGCGTGGGCGAGCATCGGGCTCATCTGGGCCATCTCGTCCTGCGCGCTGCGCAGGTCCTGGAACGGGTCCCACCGCATCATGGTGGCCATCTGGCCTCCCTCCTTCATGGGCCGTGCGGCCCGGCGGCTCGGGGAGAACGCCGATCCGGGGTGGCTGACCGGCGTTCACTTGCCGAGTAAGCATGTTCAGGTTAGACTGAACACCGTTCATCTGTCAAGGCCATCGTTCAAGGGAAGTGAACATGGAGCAGCGGCAACGGGCCGCACCCAACACGCGGGCAACGGCAGCGTCCGGTGCGCCCGTGACCGACGGGGGATCACGGTCGCTGTGGTTCAGCGCCCCCATGAACGACCAGGACCGCCGCCCCCAGCTCACCCGCGAACGAGTCGTCGAAGAGGCGCTGGCGGTCATCGCCCACGACGGCGCCCAAGCCCTGACCATGCGCAGCCTGGCCGCCCGCCTGGGGGTCGTCCCCGGCGCCCTGTACCACCACGTCGGCAACAAGCAACAACTCCATGACCTGGTCCTTGACGGCGTCCTGGCCGAGATCGACTTCGACCTCGACTCCTCGATGCCCTGGGCCGAGGAGCTCAAGATCGTGGCCCACCGCCTGCGCCAGGTGCTCGAGGCCCATCCCGGGGTGGCCGGGATCCTCAAGACCCGCGACCCGCTGGGCCCCCATTCCCTGGCCCTGGCCGAGGCCTTCCTATCCCCGCTGCAGACGGCCGGGTTCGGCGACCGCGAAGCCGGCCTGGCCTTCTTCCTGCTGCTCGACTACACCATCGGCTTTGCCGTCAGCAGTCCACGTACCTCCGTCAACGAGCAGCGCGTCCGCGATACAGCGATCAGAACCCAGCTGCACGAGTTCTTCCGCTCCCTGCCCCCCGACCGCTTCCCCGCCCTGGTCGCCCTGGGCGAGCACGTCTGGGTCGACAACCGCGACGAGCGGTTCACCGCCGGCCTCCAGGTGCTGGTCGACGGGCTGAAGCACGCACAGCGCTCCCCCCACCAGCCGGCGCTCGGGCCACGACCGACCACGACCACGACGACCAGCCGAGGACGTGAACAAAAACAGCAGACAACCGATGGGGACACGTAAAGGAGGGTGACCCGATGAGCATCAACGCTCACTGCGGGTCCTGCAACCGAGAGCTGCTGCTTGGGCAGCTGGTCCAGCCCAGCGACGGCTTCCGGTGTCCGGTTTGCGGGTTCGCGTTCGCGCCCGCTTACGCCACCGTCGCCCCCGGCGTGTCCGCCCGCGTCATGGCCGCCCAGGCGGCGTTGGTCACCGCGCTCGCCGAGCTCGGATCCATGACTGGCGACCGGCTCCGGCTCGACCAGGCCACCATCGTCGAGCCAATCGCCAACACCCTGCCCGAGGCCAAGCAACCCGGTCTGGCCCGCCGGCATCGTGTCCACTGGTGGGCCCGCGACGCTGCCACCCAGCCCACCCAACCATCTCTCGCGGCTGAACCGGCATCGTGAACGCAGCGACCTGCCCGGGTGCTGGGGCATGGAGGATCACGCCGTCGATCGGCTCGACCTGGCCGCCCGCTGCTCCTGCCAGCCGCCGTGACACGTCCTCCATGTCCCGACCCAGCGCCGCACCGGCATGGGCCGTGGCGCGGAGCTTCGACGGTTGTCCGGAGTCCAGCTGGCCTGATCGCTTGTGGGTGGCGGCGCGGCGGCGGTCTTGGTGAGCGGTCGCGCCTGGATGGGAGGTGTCGCGGTGCCAGGTCGTGGGCCGGTGGTTGCGGCCGATCCGAGTCGTCCCGCTAGGGGCGAGCCTACGAGTGGGGTGGGAGACCGCCTCGGCCGCCCGCTGCGGGACCTGCGCGTCTCGGTGACCGACCGGTGCAACTTCCGCTGCCCGTACTGCATGCCCAAGACGGTGTTTGGCCGCGACCACGTCTTCTTGCCTCGCGCCGAGATCCTGTCGTTCGAGGAGATCACCCGGGTGGTTGGCGCCGCGGCCGCCTTGGGCGTGACCAAGGTGCGGCTCACCGGCGGCGAGCCACTGGTCCGCCGGGACCTGGAACGGCTGGTCGCCATGCTGGCCGCGGTCGAGGGGATCAGCGATCTGGCCCTGACCACCAACGGGACGCTGCTGGCGGCCAAGGCGCGGGCGCTACGCGAGGCGGGCCTGTCGCGCGTCACGGTCAGCCCGCCTAGGATCCCCTGCCACCACCACCACCACCACCCCGCCCCGTCAAGGCCGCCGCGGTCAGGCCAAGCCCGCGCGAGCGGGTCAACGGCCAGCTACGCGTGGCACTCCTGTGCCTGCGACACCAGGCTCACTGACCTCCACGACGTCCGATCCGGCGGCGCACGGGACGATCGTGGTGTCGTAGTGACCTCAGGCGTGATCAGGGCTCCGAAACAGCAACGTTGTCGAGCGGCAAGCCCTAAGCACCTCGGGTAGGAGCGCCTTCACAAGCTGACTGACCAGCCATCTGCTGGCCGGGCCACGGTGGTGCAGGTGCACGACCGCCTGGACGCCATGCAGGCTGAGGGCTGATGAGTACGGCCGGTAGGGAGAATCGAGCTTGGTCGCGCGTCCCATCCCATCCGCGTGTGCCCCAAACGTGCCCCAACCGCGCCAGTGAACGAAGAAGGCCCGGCGGTACACCGGGCCTGACCTGCAAGTTCGGGGGTGCGCCGCCAGGGACTCGAACCCCGAACCGTTGCCTTAAGAGGGCACTGCTCTGCCAATTGAGCTAGCGGCGCGCACGGGGATGGAGGCTACCAGAGGCGGCCGTGGGCTGCGACGGTCAGCGGCGGCGGGGACGGGACCGGGGCTGGCGGTCCCAGCCGTCGTGGGACCAGCAGCGGCGGGCCGGGTTGTAGGAGGACAGCTGGACCTGGCAGTCCGGCGCCTCGCAGACCCGGCGCTGGCCGAATGAGCGGACTGGGACATCGGCTCCGACGGCTCGCCGGCGGGTGGTGCTCGTTGCGGTCATGCAGTGATTGTTCCGTCACCAGGTCAAGCGCAAACCCCCATGGCACGGCGGACACGACCCGGCCCGCAGGGCGGGACGGGCTACGAGCGGGGTCGGCGGACCAGGTTGGAGCGGTCGAGCTGGTGGCGGGCCTCGATCAGCCGGACCGCCCCGGAGACCGAGCGCATCGACAGGGACTGGGTCCAGACCTCGTGGGCCCGGAAGCGGACCCCGCGCAGGAGCTCGCCGTCGGTGACCCCGGTGGCGGCGAAGAACACGTTGTCGCCCCGGACCAGGTCGTCGATGGCCAGGACCTTGTCGAGGTCGTAGCCGGCGTCGAGGGCGGCCCGGCGCTCCTCGTCGTTGCGGGGCCACAGCCGGCCGTACATGACGCCGCCGAGGCACTTGAGGGCGCAGGCGGTGATGACGCCCTCGGGCGTGCCGCCGATCCCGACGGCCACGTCCACGCCGGTCTCCTCCCGGGCGGCCATGATGGCCCCGGCGACGTCCCCGTCGAGCAGGAACTTGATCCGCGCCCCGGTGGCCCGGACCCGCCCGACCAGCTCCTCCTCGTGGCGGGGCCGGTCGAGGATGCAGACCGTGAGCTCGGTCACGTCCGACCCCTTGGCCTCGGCGATGCGGCGCAGGTTCTCCTCGATCGGGGCCTCGAAGTCGACCACGTCGGCGGCGTCGCCGCCCACGGCCAGCTTTTCCATGTAGACACACGGGCCCGGGTCGAACATGGTGCCCCGCTCGGCCAGGGCGACCACGGCGATCGCGTTGGGGAGGCTCTTGGCGGTCAGGGTGGTCCCGTCCACCGGGTCGACGGCGATGTCGACCTGGGGCGGGCTGCCGCTGCCGACCCGCTCGCCGTTGTAGAGCATGGGGGCGTTGTCCTTCTCGCCCTCGCCGATCACCACCACCCCGTCCATGGCGATCTGGCCCAGCACCGGCCGCATGGCGTCCACGGCCGCCTGGTCGACCTGCTCCTTGTCGCCGCGACCCAGGTGCCGGGCCCCGCCGATGGCCGCCGCCTCGGTCGCGCGTACCAGTTCGAGAGCGAGGTTGCGGTCGGGCTCGGGCACGAGCTGAGCCTGTTGGGTCACGGCGTACCTCCCGGTGACGGTGCCTGCTGTGTATAGGATCGGGCATGGCAGCCCTCGATGTCATGCGCCGCTACCTGGAGGCGGCCCAGCGCGGCGACTGGGACACCGGCTTCGGCTTCTTCGTCGACGACGTCGTGCTGCACGTCCCCGGCCGCTCGTCCCTGGCCGGCGAGCACCGTGGCCGCGCCGCCGCCGAGCGCTACCTGCGCGCCGCCCTGGCCCGGTCGCGCGGGGCCGAGGTCGAGGTCGAGCTGGTCGACATGCTGGCCAGCGAGGAGCGGGTAGCGCTGATCGTGCGCGAACGCTTCTCCCGCCCCGGCGGCGCCGTCGAGATCCGCCGCGCCAATCTCTACCGGCTCCGCGACGACCAGATCGCCGAGGTGTGGATCTTCGAGGCCAACCAGTACGAGGCCGACGAGCTGTTCGCCGACGGCCCATCCGGCGCCTGAACGGGAGTGGCGGCGCGAGGGGTGCGTCCTCGCGCCGCCGTCCAGGACCTTTCCGTCAGGCGTTGCAGCCTGGCACGCGGAACGCGGCGATCCGGGTCTGCCAGCCCCGGGCCGAGGTCACCGCGTAGTACTGGTTGGTGTACCAGAAGCGGCAGTTGTCGACCGGGTCGATGTGCATCGCCGTGTAGTCGCCCCAGCGGGCGGCCGGGTCGGTCTGGGAGCCGGAGCCCTCGATGACGGTGCCCTCGCCCTGGGGCATCTGGTTGGGCACGTCGTTGCGGAGCCGGCCGGTGTAGCGGATGCCCGGGTAGGTGGTCTCGCTGGACACGCTGTAGCCGAGGGCCATGTTGCCCCGCTTGTCCTGGGCGATGCTGCCCATCCAGCGGTTGAGGTCGTCGGCCGGGGCGTAGGTGCCCTGCTGGTAGACGATCGGCTGGTTGCCGGGGCGGCGCAGCTCATACCAGCGCATGCCGGCGATGCCTGGCCGGGCCTCGACCGACTGGCTGGTGACCAGCGACTCATGGGTGCCGAAGTTGCGGTAGGCGAGCCGCCAGGTCGGCCGCTGCCGGTAGGACAGGATGTCGAGGTTCTGGTCCGTATCCGGCTGCGGGATGCAGTTGCGCGAGCCTGGTGGCGTGCACGGGTAGATGGAGTCGAACTCGGCCACCGGCAGCGTCGTCGGCCCGGTGAAGGTGGCCGTCGGGGTCGGGCCCCAGGAGACGTCGAACTGGAACAGGTTGATGGCGTCGAACGGTGCCCCGTACGGACCCTCGTCGTCCTGGGTGCCGACGATGTAGTTGGGACTGCCGGCCGGCGGACGGCGGTTGCCGTCCCAGTCGGAGGGGAGCCAGCCGTCGCCGGTGAGATAGGCCGGCGCGCCGGTGCCGGGCCCGACCAGGACCGAGACGGCCCGGGCGGCCGGGTTGCCCCGGAGCATCTTGGCCCGCTCGAGGGCGTAGACGCCGATGCCGGCGAAGTCGACCTGCCCGAACTCGCGGGTGGTGGCGAAGTAGGCGTTGGGCCAGACCCCGTACTTGGGGTAGTCGGGGAAGTTGGGGCCGGTGGAGAAGGCGTAGCGGTAGTAGCTGCCGGTCGGGTCGGCGGTGGTCGAGACGGCCACGCAGTTGTAGAAGGTCCCGGCCGGGACGTTGAGGCCGGCGGTGGTGAACTGGGTCAGGATCCAGCGGTCGGCCAGCTGGTCATGCAGCACGATCGGGTCGCCGGAGTTGTCCTCGCAGTCCGGGACCTCGAAGCCGGCCCAGATGGAGGCCAGGCTGAGCGGGCCGAGCAGCCGGGTGCCGGTCTTGGAGTAGACCGCCCAGGCGGTGTTGACCATCTGCACGTAGTGGTTGGGCCCGACGTCGCCGTCCGGGTCGGGCGGGATCGGGATGCCGCCGAGGAAGGGGATGTTGTCGGGGCCGGCGATGCCCTCGAAGTTCACCAGCGGGGCTGAGACGGCCTCAATCCTGGCCCGGGCGGCTGCCGAGGCTTGGACGGCGGCGTCGCCGGCGAACCCGCGGTCGGCCGGAACGGCCCCTCGGTCGGGATCGGCGGGCACGGCGCCGGCCTTGGCCGCCTGCTTGGCCACGTCGCGCATGGGCGCCGAGACGTCGAAGCCGGCCGGTGCCGTGAACTTGGGCTTGGCGGTGGCGGCGGCCGCCGGCGCGGCCGGGGCGCGCTCTGGGCGGTGCCGACCGGTGCCGAGACGAGCAGACCGGTGACGATCAGCAGCGGGACGAGCAGCCGGGCCCGCCTCCTCCGCGTCCATATCCTCACGGTGACCCCCTTCCTCTGGCCGTGCGGCCAGACGGGAGAACCCTGGGTCGCCCGAACTACCCAGGCAGCGCCCTGGTGTAGATATCGGTGCCCTGGCCGGCCGGGACCAGCTCCCGGACGTCGTCGCCGGTGCTCGGCGAGAAGATCGGATTGCGGGTGTCGGTCCAGATCGGGTGGGCGACGCCGTCCGACCCGATCGCCAGGCCCATGTAGTCACCCAGGAAGACGCCCGTTGAGGCGCCGGCCTCGGGGAACTCCTGGGTCGGGGGCAGCGTGCGGTTGGTCACCCGGACGTGGTCGCCGTTCCCGCGGCGCATGGTGATGTCGAAGCCGCCGGTGGCCTGGGCGTCGCCGTACTTGCGGTCGTAGTAGGCGGTCGCCACCCGGCCCGTCTTGGGGTTGTGGGCGGTCCACTGCCACCACTGGTCGGCCAGCCGGCCGCCGCGCTCGTCGTTGACCGAGGGCAGCTCCCAGACCGGGGTGGTGGTGCCGGTGAAGCTGGCCCCCGCGTCCTCCGAGACGCTGAGGACGATGTCGTTGTTGCAGCCGTTCGCCTCGCCGACCCCGTCGTACAGGGGCAGGCCGGTGTCGGTGTTGAACCCCGCGGGAGTGCAGTTGCCCCGCTCGGGGTTGGAGTGCCGGTTGAGGTAACTGGCCAGCGTGACCACGATCCGGCGGTCACTGATGGCGACGGCCGAGGGGTAGTTGGTGGCCCGGAAGATGCTGCGGTCGCTCAGCGGCGCGGTCGGCACGCACGAGCGGCCGGCGTCGTGCCCGGTGTAGGTGAGGCAGTCGGGGAGGTCGTTGAAGTCGCTGACCTTGACCGGCGGGCCGAAGCTGGCTCCGCCGTCGGTCGACTTCACGATCAGGATCTGGCTTCGGTTGTCGTCGCCGGACACGGCGTTGTTGAAGTTCTGGAAGACCACGTAGAGGTCGCCGTTGGGGGCGGTGAAGGGCAGCGGGAACTGGTTGGCGTCACACGTCCCGGCCGGGGCGCCGCTGAAGTTGACCGGGCACAGCTCGGGCGAGGTGCCGCTGATCCCGGGAACCAGGTTCCAGCTCGCCCCGTGGTCGTCGGACCAAGCGAACCCGATCGGGTCGGCGGAGAAGTCGACGTTGTACTCGGCCCAGGCGACATAGAGACGGTCGCGGAAGCGGCTCCGCTTGGAGGTGTCGGCGGCCATGTAGGGCTTGTCGAGCAGGCCGATGCCGTCGCTGCCGTCGCCCGGGCTCAGCTTGACCGCACTGGCCGGGAAGTTCCACGACGCCCCGCCGTTGCCCGAGCGGAACAGGAACAGCCCGCTCGCCGCGCTGTCGAAGTCGCTGGTCGGCGGGGCCCGGTCGAAGGCCAGGCAGAACAGGTAGGCCTCGCCCGAGGAGTCGAAGGCCACCGACGGGTCACCGGAGGCGTTCCAGTAGTGGCGGGCGCCGGTGAACCCGGGGGCGGTGAAGCTGAGCGGGGCCAACTCGCTGCCCCAGTGGCGGCCGCCGTCGACGCTCCAGTCGGCCCCGCAGGCGCCGTCACCGCGGCGGTAGTCGTTCTGGCCGGCCAGCAGGTGCCGGGGGTTCCTGGGGTTGACCGCGATCGCCGTCTCGTTCTGGCCCTGGCCGCGGCCGAGGAACGCGGCGTCGCTCTGATTGGTGCACTCCTGGTTGACCCTGACGTTGCCGCCGTCGACGTCGTTGCAGCCGCTGGTGCCGGAGACCGACGGCGCCGGCACCGAGCCACCTCCGGCGGCGTCGGCGGTGGCCGCCTGGGCGCTGGCTCGGCCGGCGGCGTCGGAATCCACGCCGACCACCCCCGAGGGGCGAAGCGGTTGGTCTCGGGCTTGGCGGGCTGGCCGGCGGCCGGCAGCATCGCCGACCCGGCCAGTACGGCCAGCACGAGGGCGGCGACGAGGGCGATGGCGACGGTGGGACGAGGGCCAGGGCGACGCATGCTCGTTCCTCCCTGTTAGTCCAACGATGGACCTCCTGGGAAAGTCGAGACCCTCTCACCCTTGATGCCAAGATGCGAGGTTTGTGCTAGCTCTGAACCGGGGCGGCGGCCAGGGCCCGGGCCTCGGGCCAGGGAGAGGCGCCAGGGCCGCCCAGGATGCTTGCCTCGACGTGGTCGAGGGCCAGGCGGACGGCGCCGGTGACCACGGCCTGGTCGCCGAGGGTGGACATGGCCAGCCGGGGTGGGGTGTCGATCAGGTCAGGCAGCAGCCGGGCTCGGATGCGGTCGAGGAACAGGTCGCCATCGTCGGCCACGGCCCCGGAGATGACCACCAGCTCGGGGTTGAGCAGCCCGGCCAGGGCGGCCACGGCATGGGCCATCCGGTCGGCCACCTCGTCGACGATCTTGAGGGCGACCTCGTCTCCGGCCCGGGCCGCCTCCAGGACCGTGGCCGTCTCGACCCGGGCCGGGTCGCCGCCGGCCATGGCCCACAGCAGCCGGCCCCGCCGCGGCGGTCTCCGCTGGCCGCGGCGCCCGGCCACGGCCTCCGCGCCCAGGGTCCGGACCAGATAGGTCATCCCGTAGGTGCTGCCGACCCGCTCGATCAGCTCGAGGAAGCGGAGCTCGCCGGCGCCGCCGGCGTGGCCGCGGACCGGCCGTCCGCCGAGGAACAGGCCGGACCCGAGCCGCTCGTCGGCCACCATCACCACCAGGTCGTCGACCCCGGCCGCGACCCCGCGCCAGCGCTCCCCCCAGGCGGCCAGGTTGGCGTCGTTCTCCAGCAGGACCGGCCAGCCGTGGTGGCCGCCGATCTCCGGCCCGAGGTCGCGGCCGGGCAGGCCGGGCAGGTAGGCCTCCCGGCCGCCCGGCCGCCCGTCGGCGTCCACCGGGGTCGGCACCCCGACGGTGACGGCCAGGACCCTGCCCGGGTCGACGGCGGCCGACAACAGCGCCGCGTCGGCCGCCCGGCGCACGGCGGCCACCCGCTCGTCGGCCGGGACCGAGACGTGGTCGAGCGGCTCGCCGACCTCGGCCACCGGGTCGCCGCGGAGGTCGGCCAGCCGGACTGTCACCCGGTCGGTGGCGTCGATGCCGAGCACGAAGCCGGCCCGGCTCTGGAACTCGTAGCAGCGGGCCGGGCGGCCGCGCCGGCCCACGCCGGTGGAGGGGCGGCTGTCCATCTCCCGGATCCAGCCCAGCCGGATCAGGTCGTTGCAGACCACGTGCACGGTCGGCCGGGCCAGCCCGGTGGCGCCGATCAGGTCGCTGCCCGTCATGGGCCCGCCGGCCCGCAGGGCGTCGAGCACGGCGGACGCGGTCATCCGCCGCAGCATCAGTGACGTCGGCGTCGGCCTCTGCATGCTCGCCACCCGCCCTTGACACGTGCTTGTTCCATGGGAGACTACCGGCGGAATGATTATCGGCCCTAATCTAATCGCTTCCAGGTGGGGGGACAAGGGGCCGCCACGCTGGGCCGTGGCACGCGACTGCCTGTTTCAAACGACTGCCACCTGGGCAGACGCAGAGCGATGACCTGCTCTGCGCAGCGACGGGGCCCCTGCCGGTCGCCACCGGCCGGTGGACTTCATATGCTGCCCCATGCATGATCGAGACCGGTTGGCCACTTCGCCTCGCGAGCGCAGCGTCGCGGTCGCCCTCACGAAAGGGGCCGTGGACGTCTCGTTGATGAAGCTGGTGGGCCAGCACACCAGGTAGTGCGGTTGGAAACCCGGAGGGCAGGCCTGAATGGGAAGGCCGTCTACCGATGGTGCTGCGGCGTCAACGAAAGGGAGACAGGATGCGATGGCGTAGGTTGTTCCAGGGGATCGCGGTGGCGGCGGTGGCCATGCTGTTCGCCACGGCGTGTCTCGAGGAAGGCGGCGGTGGCGGCGGCGGTGGCGGCGAGGCAAGCGAGGGCGACGGCCAGGTCGAGATCCTGTTCGGCTTCGGCGGCGACCAGTCCAAGGGCTTCCAGGACGGGTTGAACGAGTGGGCCCAGGCCAACGGGGTCACGATCAAGTTCTCCGAGGCCTCGCAGTCCTTCGACACCATCATCCGCACCCGGGTCCAGGGCAACAACCTCCCCGACATCGCCCTGTTCCCGCAGCCCGGCGTGATGATGGACATCGCCAACAGCGGCAAGATGCAGGACCTGGGCACCATGCTCGACAAGGCCAAGCTCGAGTCGACCCTGGTCCCCGGCGAGCTCGCCGCGGGCACCGCGGCCGACGGCAAGCTGTACGGCGCGCCCATGAGCATGAACGTCAAGAGCCTGGTCTTCTACCCAAAGAAGGCCTTCGAGGCCAAGGGCTACAAGGCCCCGACCACCATCGCCGAGCTCGAGGCGCTCACCAACCAGATCAAGGCCGACGGCACGCCGCCGTGGTGCGTGGGCATCGAGTCCGCGGCCGCGACCGGCTGGCCGGCCACCGACTGGATCGAGGACTTCGTGCTCCGCTACGGCGGCCCCGAGAAGTACGACCAGTGGGTCAAGCACGAGATCCCCTTCAACGACCCGGTGGTCGTCCAGGCGGCCCAGGAGTTCGAGAAGCTCGCTCTGGCCGACGGCAACGCCTTCGGCGGCCGCAAGGCGGTCGTGAGCAACGCCTTCGCCACCGCGGCCAACCCGATGTTCGAGGACCCGCCCAAGTGCTTCCTGCACCGCCAGGGCAACTTCATCACCCAGAAGGGCTTCTTCCCGGAGAAGGTTCGCCAGAACCTTGACGAAGAGGTCGGCGTGTTCCAGCTGCCCGGGACGGACGCGGCCAGCAAGCCGGTCCTCGGCGGCGGCGACCTCGCGGGCGCCTTCAGCAACGACGCCGACACCAAGAAGGTGATGGAGCACATCACCGGTCCCGACTTCAAGTTCGCCGACCTGGCCGCGTCGAGCTGGATCTCGCCGCACAAGACCTTCGACACCAGCCAGTACCCGGACGAGACGACCAAGACGATCGCCGAGCTCGCCTACGCATCGACCGTGTTCCGGTTCGACGGCTCCGACCAGATGCCAGGTGCCGTTGGCGCCGGCAGCTTCTGGAAGGGCATGAC
>JASLBL010000370.1 GCA_030146615.1 Actinomycetes bacterium | reverse complement strand
GGCGCGGCGGTCGCGGCGCCCTGGCCGTCGGCGGACGGGTCGGCCACGGTCGTCGGGGCGGCCTGTCCGGATGCGCCCCGGTCGCCGGGCCCGGCCAGCGCGGCCATCCCCGCCAGGGCCGCGACCAGCGCCAGGGCGAGGGCGATCCAGGCCAGGCGGCCCCTCGAGCCGGCACGGCGCCACGCTCCCATCGGCTCACCGTAGGCCGCCGTGGGTCCGCCGGCAACGCCCCGCGACGCCGCGGCTCCGGCCGGTTCGGCCCGGGTTGGCGTGGCGCGGTTGAATGGTCGCCGAGGCCGGGACGGTGGAGGAGGGCTGGCGGTGGACCTGGGGCTTGCCGGGAAGGTGGCGCTGGTGACGGCGTCGTCGAAGGGGCTGGGGTTGGGGAGCGCGCTGGCCCTCAGCCAGGAGGGGGCCAGGGTGGTGCTGTGCGCCCGCGACGAGGCGGCGCTGAACGAGGCGGCCGCGGCCACCCTTCTCCAGATCGACGGCGCCACCACCACCGGCCTGCTGTGAGAGGAGCCGACATGCCCGATCCCGGACCCGCCCCGAACGGCCGGGCGACCGTCACCGTGGCCGGTGCCGGGGCGGCCACCGCCGTCCCCGACACCGCCCTGCTCCAGCTCGGGGTCGAGACTCGCGGGTCGACCCCGGCGGAGGCCCTGGACGCCTGCGGGCTGGCCCTCGACCAGATCCTGGCCGCCCTCGACGCCGAGGGGGTCGAGCCGGCCCGCCGCACCACCAGCGGCCTGGAGCTGCACGAGGACTGGGAGACCCGCCAGCCCGGGCGGGGCCCGGTCGCTTACCTGGCCGGGGCCCGGCTCACCGTCCGCCTCGACCACCCGGCCCGGGCCGGGCAGGTGGCCGCGGCCGCGGTGGCGGTCGGCGGAGCCGGCGCCCGAGTCCACAGCCTCGACCTGGTCGTCGGCGATCCGGCCCCGGTGGCCGCCGCCGCCCGAGACGCCGCCTGGCGCGACGCCCTCGCCCGAGCCGAGCAGTACGCCTCCCTGGCCGGGTGGACCCTCGGCCCCGTCCGCCAGATCAAGGAGTCACCCCCGCCGCCCCCAGACGCCCGCCCCATGCGCCTTCTGGCCGCCGAAGCCGCCCCCACGCCCCCCACCACCGAACCCGGCGAAACCACCATCTGGGCCGCCGTCACCGTCACCTGGGTCCTGGTTCCCCATCCCGACGCCGGCCAGCACCCCGGCACCGTCGAACCGAGCTAGGGGGTCGGCCGGCTACCCGGCGTCGAGCAGGGCCTTGGTGGCCTGCAGGTCCGGGGTGCTGAAGCCCTCCTCGAACTGGTCGTAGAGATGCCGAAGGCGGGCGCGGTCCGTTTCGGGTGGGGAGGGGTCGTGCAGGCGGCAACGGTGGAGGGTCGCTCGGAGCTCGGCCGACCTGGTGCCGTGGTCGGCGGCGAGCTCCATGGCGCGGGCGTACGCCGCGGCCGCCTGGTCGCTGCGGCCGACCTGGGCCAGCAGGTCGCCGCGGATGCGGTGGAGCTCGGGGAGGTAGTAGAAGGGCCGCTCGGTCCCGACCATCCGGATCGCCTCCTCGACCACCACCAGCCCCTCCGGCGGGCCGGCGGTCGCGGCCAGGGCCTCGCCGAGCAGCCCGAGATAGTAGGGGTGGTCGAGCTCGGCGCCAGTGGCCAGGTAGCCGGCCAGCCCGGCCCGGAGCTGCTCGACGCCGGAGCTGTCGGCGTCGGTCACGGCCAGGGCCCAGCCGCCGAGGATGGCCGCCTGGGCGGCTCGGATCGGGAAGCCGTGCTCGCTGGCCGTCGCCATGGCCTGCTGGGCCCAGCGCAGCGTCTCGGACCCCTCGCCCCGGTACTGGTGCAGGTAGGTGAGCTGTACCTCGGCGCTGGCCAGGCTGTACGGGTGGGCCACGGCCAGGGCCCTGGCCTGCTCGGCATGGTCCAGGGCGCTGTCCGGGCGGCCGAGGAACCACAGGGCCAGGGCGGCCCAGTCGTGGCAGGAGACGGCCGGGTGCTCCCCGAACGGCGCCAGGTAGGTTGGGTCGACGCCCGCGTCGTCGTACAGGGCCAGCCCGCGCTCGGCGTACCCGACCGCCCTGGCCGCCGCCCCCTGGTGGAAGGTGGAGCAGGCCAGCAGCTCGAGGGCCTCGACGGCCAGCTCGGAGACGCCGAGGTGGAGGATCTGGGTCAGCAGCGCCTCGGAGCGGTGGTAGCGGCCGCGGAACTCGTTGACGGCGGCCAGGCCGTGCAGGGCCAGGGTCTGCTCATAGGGAAGTTCGAGGGCGAGGCAGAGCTCGTGCGCCCGGGTGAAGGCGGCCTCGAGCTCTGGCGAGGCGAACCCGCGGGTGGCGACCAGCGCCGGGCCCAGCGTCATCTGCGCGGCCAGCTCGGCCTGCTCCCGCTCGGCACCCTCGGGAAGGTGGGGCAGGGCGTCCAGCAGGGCCTCCAGGTGCTGGATGGCCTCACGGGGAGCGCTCCGCCCCATCGCCTGCATGGCGGCCGCCTGGAGGTAGGGCACGGCCCGGGCGTGGTCGTGGCCGGCCAGGAGGTGGGCGGCCAGCTCGGCCGCGTGGTCGGCGGCGGCCGCCCCGTAGGCCTGTTCCAGCCGGTTCGCCACGGCGGCGTGCAGCCGGGCCCGCCGGCCGGCCGGGATGCGGTCGTAGAGCACGGTCCGGTGCAGGTCGTGGGCGAACCGGAACCCGGCCGACACTGTCCCGTCCGGCCAGGCCACCGGGTCGGCGGGCCGCAGGAAGCGGCCGTGGCGGGCCAGCGCCGCGCAGCGCTCCTCGACGGCGTCGGCGGTCCCGGCCCCGCCGCTCGCGGCCGTCGCGGCGGCGAACTCGACCCCGCCGACGGCGGCCGTCTCCAGCATGGCCAGGTCGGCGGCGTCCAGCCGCTCCAGCTGGAGCTCGAGCAGGCGGCGCAGGTCGTCAGGGACCTCGTACCCCTCGCCGTCGGGGCCCGGCGCCAGCTCCCAGGTCCCGGCCGACGGCCGCAGGACACCGGCGTCGGTCCAGGCCTGGGCGAGCTGGACGACGAACAGCGGCACGCCGTCGGTGCGCCGGTGGACCAGCCGGGCCAGCTCCTCGGGGACGTCGGCCCCGGGAAGCCCGCGACCCAGCACCGCGGCCACCGCCTCGGGGCCGAGCTCGCCCAGCCGGAGCTCGGTGGCCAGTCCCCGCAGCCGGAGCTCGGCGCCGGCGTCGCCGATCGGGGCGGCGCCGGCCAGGGCGTCGGCCGGCCGGTAGGTGCCGACCACCAGCAGCCGGGCCGGCGTGTCGCGCCTGGACAGCCAGACCAGCAGGTCGACGGTCGAGGGGTCGGCCCAGTGCAGGTCCTCCAGGACCAGCACCAGCGGGCGGTCCGAGGCGACGGCCTCCAGCGCCTCCGCCGCCTCCCGCAGCATCCGCTCGGTCGTCCCGCCCAGCGCCCGGCGCTCCAGGTCGGCGCGGTCGCCCGGGTCGACCAGCGCCGGCATCTGGACCAGCCAGGTCGGGGCCACGCGGGAGAGCAGGCCCAGCGCCTCGCCGTCGTCACGGCACAGCTGGTCCAGGGCGTCGAAGATCGGCAGGTACGGCTCGGGCGCGCCCCGCTGCTCCAGGCACTGGCCACGGGCGACCCGCCCCGCCCGCCCCCGCTCGACCTCGCCGCTGAACGCCTCGACCAGCGTCGACTTCCCGATCCCGGGCTCACCGGTCACGAACACGACCTGCCGCCGCCCCTCTTCGGCCAGGTCATACAGCCGGCCGAGCCGTCCCAGCTCCGCCTCCCGCCCGATCGGCGCTGCCCCGGCCGGGGGAGCCGGGGCGAGGATGCCCACCGGCCGGGCCTGCTCGTGGGACGGGGCCTGCTCCCGCACGGGGGCGAGAAACTGGTAGCCGCGGCCGTGGACGGTGCGGATCAGCCCCTGCTCGCGCCCGCTGTCGCCCACCGCCCGGCGGGCCGCCTTGACCCGGCTGGCCAGGGCCGAGTCGCTCACGAACCGGCTCCCCCAGATCTCGTCCAGCAGCTCCGCACGTGGCACCACCCGGTCGCGGTTGCGGACCAGGTAGGCGAGGACCTCGAACACCTGGGGCTCCAGGTGGCAGGGGACGCCGCGGCGGCGGAGCTCGTAGCGCCGGTCGTCGAGCTCGCAGTCGCCGAACCGGTAGATCATCCGCCACCTCTCCAGATCTCCTCCACGCCGTCTCCAAGTTTGAAGGTCGCCCGAGAGCTAGCGTCAAGGGGAAGCGTTCGTCACGAGCAGAAGGTGAACACATGTCCATCGAGCGGATCGGCCCGGCCAGCCAGGCGGAACAGCCGCAGGCGTTCATGCTGGCGCTCACCACCGAGCACTTCACCCTCCAGACGGCCCGGGCGGTCGCGGTCAACGAGGGCAACGGCCGCACCGCCCTGTACATCGGGGCGCTGTCCAGCACCCTGGTCGCCCTCGCCCTGGTCGCCCAGCGGTCCCCGCTGGGCGAGGTCTTCTACGCGGTCGCCCTGACCGTGCTCCCGGCCGTACTCTTCCTCGGCCTGGTCACCTACGTCCGGGTGCTGCAGAGCTCGATCGAGGACATCCTCTACGCCCGGGCGATCAACCGGATCCGGCACTACTACACCGAGATCGACCCCACCCAGGCCCACTACTTCCTGCTGTCGGGGCGGGACGACTTCCGCGGCGCCCTGGCCAACATGTGCATCCGGGACAACTGGATCCAGTTCCTGTTCACCATGCCGAGCGCCGTCGCCGTGATCAACGCCCTGCTCGCCGGGGTCACGGTCGCGCTGGCGCTGGTGACCGCGGTCGGGACGCCGCTGCCGCTGACGGTGCTGGCCGGGATGGCCTTCGGGACGACGGTCCTGGCGCTGCACCTCGCCTACCAGGTGCGCCGGTTCGCCACCATGAAGGCCAACGTGGCCGCGGTCTTCCCCACGGTCCGGTCGCGCCCGGCCCTGGTCCGGCCGGTGGCGTGACCGATGCGCTGGCATAGCATCCTCCTTGGGCCGTCGCGACCAAGGAGCGGGCATGCGCACCCAGGTGGGGATCGTCGGAGCGGGGCCGGCCGGGCTGCTGCTGTCGCACCTGCTGCACCTGGAGGGCGTGGAGTCGGTGGTGCTGGAGGCGCGCAGCCGCGCCTACGTCGAGCAGCGGGTCCGGGCCGGGGTGCTGGAGCAGGGCACGGTCGAGCTGCTGGAGGCGGCCGGGGTCGCGGGCCGCCTCCAGCGCGAGGGCATGGTCCACCACGGCATCGAGCTGCGCTCCGGCGGCCGCCGCCACCGGGTCCCGCTGACCGACCTCACCGGCCGGTCGATCACCATCTACGGCCAGCAGGAGGTGGTCAAGGACCTCATCCAGGCCCGTCTGGAGGCGGGTGGCCAGATCCTGTTCGAGGTCGAGGACGTCCGCCTGGATGGCCTCGACGGCGACCGCCCGACGATCCGGTTCCGCACCGCCGGGGGGGAGCAGGAGCTGGTCGGTGATGTGGTCGCCGGGTGTGACGGGTTTCACGGGGTGTGCCGTGAGGCTGTGCCGGTGGGGGCGCGGGAGGTGTTCGAGCGGGCGTACCCGTTCGCGTGGCTGGGGGTGCTGGCCGCGGTCGCCCCCTCCTCCGAGGAGATCGTGTATGCGGCCTCGGACCGGGGCTTCGCCCTGCACAGCATGCGCTCGCCGGAGCTGACCCGCCTGTACCTCCAGGTCGACCCCGACGAGCCGATCGAGCGCTGGCCGGACCCACGGATCTGGGAGGAGCTCCAGGCCCGCCTGGCCACCGACGACGGCTGGACCCTGGACGAGGGGCCGATCCTCGACAAGAGCATCACCGGGATGCGCAGCTTCGTGATCGAGCCGATGCGCTACGGCCGCCTGTTCCTGGCCGGGGACGCCGCCCACATCGTCCCCCCGACCGGCGCCAAGGGCATGAACCTGGCCGTGGCCGACGTCAAGGTGCTCGCCGAGGCACTGGCCGCCTGGTACCGGACCGGGGCCACCGGCCCCCTGGAGGCCTGGTCGAACACCTGCCTGCGGCGGGTCTGGCGGGCCCAGGACTTCTCCACCTGGATGACCGGGCTGCTCCACCGTGCCCCCGGCGACGACGCCTTCCAGCACCGTGTCCAGCAGGCCCGCCTCGACTACCTGGCCTCCTCGGAGGCGGCCGCCCGCAGCCTGGCCGAGAACTACGTCGGCCTGGAGCGGGTCTGACCGACCAGGCCGGCCTGGTAGGCGAAGACGACCAGCTGGGCGCGGTCCCGGGCGTGCAGCTTGGTCATGGCCCGGCTGACGTGGGTGCGGACGGTCGCCGGGCTGACAACCAGGCGCCCGGCGATCTCGTCGTTGGCCAGGCCGAGGGCGACCAGGCCGAC
The DNA here is from genome assembly GCA_030146615.1 of Actinomycetes bacterium. GTDB lineage: Bacteria > Actinomycetota > CALGFH01 > CALGFH01 > CALGFH01 > CALGFH01. The sequence continues at coordinate 2,127 of JASLBL010000370.1, read as the reverse complement.
CACCTCCCGCTCCCGGTCCGTCAGGTGGGCCAGGTCGGGCGTGGCCGCGGCCCGGTGATCGGGACGGGCGACCAGGTCGGCGATCAGCCGCCGGGTCGCGCCCGGCGAGAGCAGCGCCTCGCCGGCCGCCACCACCCGGATCGCCCGCAGCAGCTCGGCCGGTTCGGCGTCCTTGACCAGGAACCCGCTGGCCCCGGCGCGCAGCCCGTCGAACACGTACTCGTCCAGCTCCCAGGTGGTCAGGATCACCACCCGGACCCCGGCCAGGTCCGGGTCGGCGGCGATCGCCCGGGTCGCCTCGATGCCGTCCATGACCGGCATGCGGACGTCCATCAGGACCACGTCGGGCCGGACTCGCCGGGCCACCTCGACCGCCGCCCGCCCGTCGCCCGCCTCACCGGCCAGCTCCAGGTCCTGCTCCGCCTCCAGCAGCACCCGGAACCCCGCCCTGAACAGCGCCTGGTCGTCCGCCACCACGACCCGGATCACTGGGGTCATCGAGGGAGCCTGGCGGTGACGCGGAAGCCGCCGCCGGGCTGGGGGCCGGCGTCCAGGTGGCCTCCGGCGGCGGTCACCCGCTCGCGCATCCCGGTGATGCCGCTGCCGGGCTCGACGGCCGCGGGCGGGCCGGGACCGTCGTCGCTGACCTCGACGACCACCTGGCCGGGCTGGTAGGCGACTCGGACGGTGGCCGCGGCGGGGCCGGCGTGGCGGACCACGTTGGTCAGCGACTCCTGGACGACCCGGTAGGCGGCCAGGTCGACCGCCGGGGGGAGCTCGGCCGGGTCGCCGTCGACCTCCACGTCGACGGCCCGGCCGGCGGCCGCGACCCCGGCGACCAGCTCGCCGAGCTGGGCCAGGCCGGGGCCCGGTGCCCTCGGGGACCCCCCGGGGTCGCGCAGCACCCCGAGGGCCGCCCGCAGCTCCTGCATCGCCCCGCCGCTGCCCTGGCGGATCGCCTCCAGCGCCGCCTTGGCCTCCTCGGGTCGCCGGTCGATGACGTGCAGGGCCACCCCGGCGCGGAAGTTGATCATGGCGATCGAGTGCGAGACCACGTCGTGCAGCTCCCTGGCCACCCGCAGCCGCTCCTCGTCGGCCTGGCGGCGGCGCTGGGCGGCGGCCTGCTCGCGCCCGACCCTGGCCGCCCACCCGACCCACAGCGGCACCCCGAGCAGCGTCGCCCACGCCAGCAGGACCCGGGGGAGCTGGTTGGGCACCTCGTCATAGAGCCGCTCCCGGCCGTCGGCCACCCCGATCGCGACCAGCACCACCAGCAGCCCGCCGGCCGCGGCGGCCAGCGCCGGGAACCGCCTCCGGGTCGACGAGGCCGCCGCCGTGTAGACGGCAACGCACAGCGGCAGGAAGACCGGCCCGTAGGGATAGCGGGCGGCCAGCCAGGCGGCCGTCACCGCGGCCGTCACGGCCAGCACGCCGAGCGGGTGGCGGCGCCGGAACACCACCGCCGCCGAGGCGGCCAGCAGCAGGCTCCAGCCCAGCACACCCGGCGGGCGGCTGGTCGGCTGGTTCTCGACCGCGCCCAGGGTGCCGACGACCCCGAAGGCGGCCAGCCCGGCGGCCAGGAGCGCGTCGCCGGCCCATGCCGGACGTCCCGCCCAGATCGGTGCTCGCACGGTCCGCTCCATGCCGGCAGTGTCATCCGTCGCCCGCCGCTTGTCATCCATCGGGCTGCGTACGCCCGGTGTTGAGGCTGCCCGGCTCAGCGGTGGGCGTCGGGATCGCGGAAGTCCTCGAGGCGGATCAGCTTCAGGTCGCCGGCGGCGAACGACTCGACCTCGGCCCGGGTGAGCGGCCAGGGGCCGTCGGGCGGGTCGTCGGTGGTGCCCTTGACGGCGGCGATGACCAGCAGGGTCCCACCGGGGGCGACCAGCTCCCGGACCCGGGCGATGGCCGCCGCCTGGAGCTGGCGGGGGAGCGACTGGACGGTCAGGCTCTCCACCACCAGCTGGTCGGGCGTCACGGCGGGTCGAGGAGTGGACTTCGGAGCCTGTCCATGCCCAGGAACATTGCCACGGACGCTCGGGTGCCCACACTCCGGGTACGATCCTCGACCATGACCCAGGCCGATCTCGAGCCAGCGCTCGACCCGCCGGAGGCGACCCAGGCGGC
>JASLBL010000360.1 GCA_030146615.1 Actinomycetes bacterium | reverse complement strand
CAGGGCGCGGGCCGAGAACGGCTTCGTGGTCGCCTCGGTGTTCGTCAACCCGCTCCAGTTCGGGCCGGCCGAGGACCTGGCCAGCTACCCCCGCGACCGCGAGGCCGACCTGGCCATCCTGGCCGAAGAGGGCACCGACCTGGCGTTCGTGCCGTCCGAGGGCGAGATGTGGCCGACCCCGCCGGAGGTCCGGCTCCGGGTCGGCGGCCTGGCTGACCGGCTGGAGGGTCTCGTCCGGCCCGGTCACCTGGACGGAGTGGCCACGGTGGTGGCCAAGCTGCTCCATCTGGCCGGGCCGTCGCGGGCCTACTTCGGCCAGAAGGACGCCCAGCAGCTCGCCATGGTCCGGCGCATGGTCGAGGACCTGGCCTTCCCGAACCAGATCGTCGCCTGCCCGACCGTGCGGGAGCCGGACGGGCTGGCCGTCTCCTCCCGCAACCGCTACCTGTCAGCCGCCGAGCGGGAGCGGGCCACGGTCCTGTACCGGGCGCTGACGGCCGGCCGGGCCGCCTTCCTGGCCGGCCAGCGCGACCCGGGTGCCGTGGAGGCGGCCGCCCGCGACCTGCTGGAGGGCCAGCCCGGGGTCGCCCCCGACTACGTCGCCCTGGTCGACCCGGTCACCTTCGAGCCGGCCAAGCACGCCGAGGCCGGTCAGGTCCTGGCCGTCGCCGCCCGGGTCGGCCACACCCGCCTGATCGACAATGTCATCCTGTAACACGCAGGAGGGCCGATCGCGCCGGGACCCGTGCCGGGCCTGGACCGAGCAGTGAGGAACCGCATGCTGATCCCGCGCGGCCTGGTGGCCGCCGACCCCTCCCGGATGCCGGTGGAGGAGGCCGACGTGCTGGTCGTCGGCTCCGGGGTGGCCGGGCTGTCGGCCGCCCTGGCCGTACCGGTGAGCCGGACGGTGCTGCTGGCCACCAAGCACCGCCTCGGCCACTCGGCCACCCGCTACGCCCAGGGCGGGATCGCGGCCGTGCTCGACCCGGAGGGGTCCGGGGAACCCCGTGGGGGTGCCCCGGTGGATCGGGAGGGGCCCGGGGAACCCCGAGGGGGTGCCCCGGTGGGATGGGTCGGCGACTCGGTGGCCGAGCACGTGGCCGACACCCTGGCCGCCGGGGCCGGGCTGTGCGACCCGGTGGCCGTCCGGACGCTGGTCGAGGAGGGCGCCAAGGCCATCGCCGACCTCCGCGAGCTCGGGGTCGGCTTCGACACGGAGCCCTCGGGGCCCGGGGAGCTGGCCCGGACCCGGGAGGGCGGGCACTCTCGGTCGCGGGTCGTCCACGCCGGCGGCGACGCCACCGGCGCCGAGCTGGAGCGGGCCCTGACCGAGGCGGTGCGGGCCAGCCCGTCGGTCCGGGCCGCCGAGCACGCCTTCCTGGTCGACCTCCTGACCACCGACGGGCGGGTCACCGGGGCGCTGCTGTGGGCTGACGGCGGCCCCCGCCTGGTCCGGGCCGACGCGGTCGTGCTGGCCAGCGGCGGCGCCGGCCAGCTGTTCGCCGACACCACCAACCCGCCCCTGTCCACCGGCGACGGGATCGCGGCCGCCCTGCGAGCCGGGGCGGTCCTGGCCGACCTGGAATTCGTCCAGTTCCACCCGACGGCCCTGCACGTCGACGGCGGCCCCGATCGACCGGGGGACCACCCCGGTAGAGCTTCCCAATCCACCGGGGCACCCCTTTCGGGGTTCCCCGGACCCCTCCAGCCGGAGCCCCCCCGCCCACTCATCTCCGAAGCGATGCGGGGCGAGGGCGCGGTGCTCCGCGACGGCGACGGGACACCGGTCATGGCCGGCGTCCACCCCCTCGGCGACCTCGCCCCCCGCGACGTCGTCACCCGGGCCGTGGCCGCCCGCATGGCCGCCACCGGGGCCCGGCACCTGTGGCTGGACGCCACCTCCATCCCGGCCGAGCACCTGGAGCGCCGCTTCCCGACCATCCTGGCCTGCTGCCGCGCCGCCGGCATCGACCCCTCCCGCCAGCCGATCCCGGTCTCGCCGGCCGCCCACTATCTGATGGGCGGCGTGGTCGCCGACCTCGACGGCCGCACCAGCCTGGCCGGCCTGTTCGCCGTCGGCGAGGCCGCCTGCACCGGCGTCCACGGCGCCAACCGCCTCGCCTCCAACTCCCTCCTGGAGGGCGTGGTCTTCGCCGCCCGCATCGGCAACGCGCTCGCCGAGGATCCCAAGGTTGAGGCGCCGTGGTCCGGCGGGGCGGAGGTTGTGGACAATCCGGCGCAGCTCCACCCCGGGGTGGGCTACGCTCCCCCACCGGGGGACCCGGCAACGGCGGGTCCGGATGCGGCGCGTCCCCGGGCGGGGGAGCCGCTGACGGCGGGGGACCCACTGGAGGTGCGGGATCGGGTGCGGCGGGTGATGACCGACCGGGTCGGGGTGGTGCGGTCGGGGGCGGGGCTGGCCGGGGCCAGGGCGGTGCTGGAACGGCTCGCGGTGGATCTGAGGGACCCGGGGCCGGCGGGGTTCGAGACGGCCAACCTGCTCCAGCTGGGGCTGGCCGTGACCGAGCTGGCGGCCCGGCGGGAGGAGTCGAGGGGCGGGCACTGGCGGTCCGACCACCCGGCCCCGGTCGAGGCCTGGCGGGTCCGCCAGACCCTGACCCGAGCACCCGACGGCGGCCTGGGCACCGGCCTGCTCGCCGTCCCCACCGCCGAGGAGGCGCACCGGTGACCGTCGCCCCTCCCGTCCGTGCCGCGAGCCAGGAGGGTGGCCGGTGACCATCACGTTGCCTGCGGGGGCGTTGACGCTGGCGGTGCGGACGGCGCTGGACGAGGACCTGGGGGCCGAGGGGGACCCGACCAGCCGGCTGCTCGGGGCTCGGGCCGAGGCGCTGCTGGTCGCCCGGGGGCCCGGGGTGGTGGCCGGGCTGCCGGCCGTCGACGTGGTGCTGGCCGAGGTCAGGGAGCGCCTGCGGCTGGGGCCGGCCGCGTTCCGGCCCGACGTGGCCGAAGCCGCCCCAGTGGAGGCCGGGGCGGTGCTGGGCCGGTTCGCCGGGCCGGCCAGGGTGCTGCTGGCCGCCGAGCGGACCATGCTCAACTTCCTCGGCCATCTCTCCGGGGTGGCCACCCTGACCGCGGCCTTCGTCGAGGCGGTGGCCGGCACCGGCGCCGTCATCCGCGACACCCGCAAGACCACTCCCGGCCTCCGCTACCTGGAGAAGTACGCCGTCCGCTGCGGCGGTGGGGCCAACCACCGCATGGGGCTGTACGACGCCCTGCTGGTCAAGGACAACCACATCCGGGCCGCCGGAAGCCTGCGCCGGGCGGTCGAGGCGGCCCGGGCGGCCGGCCCCGGACTGCCCCTCGAGGTCGAGGTCGAGACCCTGGACCAGGTCGCCGACGCCCTCGACCTGGGCTGCGACCTGCTGCTGCTCGACAACATGGAGCTGGAGGCAATGGCCGAGGCGGTGAAGGTCTGCGGCAAGCGGGCCCGCACGGAGGCGTCGGGCGGTGTCACCCTCGACCGGGCGAGGGCGATCGCCGAGACCGGGGTCGACTTCCTGGCCGTCGGGGCGCTCACCCACTCGGCGCCTTCACTGGACATCGCCCTGGACTGGGAGAGCTAGCGGTGCTGCTCGCCGTGGACGTCGGCAACACCGAGATCACCATCGGGGTGTTCCAGGGCGACGAGCTGGCCCAGCACTGGCGGGCCGCCACCGTCGCCGAGCGCACCGCCGACGAGCACGCCCTGCTGCTGGGCGGGTTCCTCGGCCAGGAGGGGCTGGGGCTGGACGACGCCACCGGGGTGGTGATCTCCTCGGTGGTGCCGCGGCTGACCCAGGCCCTGCGGGAGATGGTCCGGCGCTACTGCCGGGAGGAGCCGCTGGTGATCGAGCCGGGGATCCGCACCGGGCTGCCCATCCTGACCGACAACCCGCGCGAGGTCGGGGCCGACCGGGTGGTCAACGCGATCGCCGCCTACGCCGCCTTCGGCGGGCCGGTGGTGGTGGTCGACTTCGGCACCGCCACCACCTTCGACGCCGTCTCCGAGCGGGGCGAGCACCTGGGCGCGGCCATCGCCCCCGGCATCCAGATCTCGATGAACGCCCTGGTCGAGCGGACCGCCCAGCTGCGCCGGGTCGAGCTGGTGGCCCCCCGGTCGGTGATCGGCAAGAACACCGTGGAGAGCCTCCAGGCCGGGGCCATCTGGGGCTTCGCCGGGCAGGTCGACGGGATCGTCCGGCGCATGGTGGCCGAGCTGGGCGGCACCGCGACCGTGGTCGCCACCGGGGGCCTGGCCGGGGCCGTGCTCGAGGCCTGCGAGACCGTCCAGCGCCACGAGCCCTGGCTCACCCTCCACGGTCTCCGGATCATCTGGGACAGGAACCAGGAGCGTGGCTGAGCGGGCGCCCCGGCCGTGGTCCCGGCCGGACCGGGTCGAGGGGCGGGCGCTGTCGCCGCGGGCGTTCCGGCCGTTCGGGATCGAGGCGGTCGTGCTCGGCCCCCCGATGACCCAGGAGGGGCTGGTCCGGCGGGAGGGCGTGGCCGTCTGGCGGCGCATGGCCGAGCACGGGCCGGTGTTCGACCGGCTGGCCGCGAGGGTCGCGGTCGACCCGGACGGGCTGCTGCCGGTCCGGGTGGTGGTGGCGGCCACCCCGGCCAGGGACCGGGCCATGCGCGTCCCGGCCGTTGGGGAGCGCGCCACCAGGATCGAGGCCGTCACCGAGCGCCCGCCCCGGGCCGGCTGGCTCCTCCTGGTCGACGAGGGCCCCGGCGAGACCTGGCTCTACCTGCCCGAGGAGGACCACCCCGAGGCCGTCCTCGACGCCTTCCTCGGCCGCCGCGGCCGCACCGACTTCGCCCGCGCCCGCCGCCGCTCCGGCATCGGCAGCCTGGCCAGCCTCGGCCTCCTCCTCGGCCTGTTCCTGGTCATCTACGGCAGCGCCCTCAGCTTCGGTCCCCCCGGCCAGCTCGCCGGCGCGGCCATGATCGTGGCCTCCCTCGCCGCGTTGATCGCGGCAAGGCCCCGCTGAGAAATCGGCTCCTCACCCCAAGCTGCGCGGGCGGCCGGGCTCTTGGGGTCATTTGGGGGGGAGGACTCCCCCTTAAATGAACCGAGGACTACGCGAGCAAGCTCAACGGCGAAGCTTCACCGTTACCGGTGCGCCGAGCGCCAACCCCGGCCCCTGGGGGATGGGGGGCAGGGGGCCGGGGTTGGACTCGGGGGTCGCTCCACACGCCCTGGTGGGTACCGGGGCGGCCGGTCCGGGTAGCGACCCTGACGACCTGGTGCCGAGGTGGAGGACAGAGGTCCTCGGCGTGGCGGCGACCCGGCGTCGGGTCGGCCTGCCAGGGGAAGCGGTCGTCGTCATCGGCGCGGCTCCGGCGGGGGTAGGTGGTCCCGATCGCGAGGGTCCGCCTGGAGCCGGGACGAACGATGACGGGAAGGGCTAACCGCGCGGTAACGACGACACGGCCGAACTGTGCCTCTTCGCCCCGACCTGCGTTCTTGCTAAGGTTCGGC
>JASLBL010000357.1 GCA_030146615.1 Actinomycetes bacterium | reverse complement strand
CAGCGCCCTGCTCCGCTTCGCCGTCGAGCCCGACCCGTTCGAGGACCTGATCCTGATCGCCTCCGGCCTGGCCTGGCACTGGGACCTGGAGCAGAGCGGCCTGTCGGCCGTCGCCTACCGGCGAGTCCTGGCCAGGCTGTTCGAGGCCGCCGGGTTCGAGACCCTCCGCACCGACGAGCCCGAGGTCGCCTACCACGCGGCCAACCTGTTCGTGGCCCGGATCGGCAGCCGGGTGCCGCCGGCCCGCCGGGCCGCCTTCACCAGCCGCCTGCTGCGCGGCCGCCACGCCATGCCGTGAGCCCCTCGGCGATCGTCGGCTGGGCTGGAGGGGCTCTCAGGAGGGTGGCCTGGCCGGCGGCCGCGGCCTGCGCCACCGCCGGCGGGTTCCTGGCCGACCAGCTCACCTACTGGCTGGGGCGGCCTGGCCGTCACGGCGGTGGTCCTGGCCTTGGCTTTCTGGCGGCTGCGGGCGATCGGGACCGACCTGGCCCGCACGGCCACCGCCCAGGGTGACGTACGTGACGCTTGACCGGTAGTTGAGGCAAACCCCTCGAACCTGTTTCATACCCGGTCTGTGACGCGGACCGGGGAGGACATGGCGCAGCCCGCCCAGACTACCGCGCGCCGGTCGGCGCGCCTGATCGTGCTCGCCGTCCCACTGCTGGCGGTCCTGGTCCTGGCCGGGCTCGGCGCGGCCGGCAGTCTCCGGGCCGGCGCCCGGGCCGAGCGGGTGCGCGGGCTGGCGCCCTTCACCGGCGCCTTGACCACCCTGGTGCACGAGCTCCAGCGGGAGCGGAGCCTCTCCGCCGAGGCGTCGGCCGGGTCGTCCCTCGAGCCGGCCCTCGAGGGGGCCCGCCTGACGGTCGACCGGGCCGCGGCCGACTACCGCGACGCCGCCGTCCGGGTCGAGATCTCGGACCGGGACCGCCGGCTCCACCAGCGTCTCGACACCGGCCTGGCCCAGCTGGCCGGGCTGACCGCCCTGCGGGCCTCGGTGGACGACGCCGCCCGGGCCGCGGCGTCGGCGGGTGGCGGGGCCGGGCCGGCGGCCTCGGACGCGGTGTTCCGGCGCTACACCCAGATCACCGGCGGCCTGCTCGCCGTGGGCGGCGAGATCGGCCTGCACGAGGCTGGCCAGGACACCGGGCTGCTGCGGGCCGTGACCGGTGCCACCGCTTTCTCGCGGTCCAAGGAGCTGGCCGACCGCGAGCGGGAGGCGGCCGCCCAGGCGGCGGCCGGCCGCCGCCTCAACCCGGCCGAGCGCACCCGCCTGGCCCTGCTCGGCGGCCGCCAGGACGCGCTCCTCGACCAGTTCGCCGCCCTGGCCACCCGGGAACAGCTGGCCCGCTACACCGCCGCCTTCCCCGACGCCGAGGTCGAACGGTCAACCAACCTGCGCCGGGCGGCCCTCGAGGGTGCCCCGGCCCAGGGCCCCACCCCCGACCTGACCGCCTGGTCCCAGGCGACCACGGCCAGAGTCGAGCGGATGCGGGGGGTCGAGCTCGCTCTGACCGCCGAGGTTGCCCGCCTGGCCGCCCTCACCGACCGCGCCGCCGACCGCCGCGCCCTGGCCTACGCCGCCGCCTTCCTCCTGGCCGCCAGCGCCCTGGTCGTGCTCCTGGTCCTGGCCCCCGGCCGAGCCCGCGAGGCGACCGAGGAGCGAATGCAGGGGAGCGCGGCCGCCGGCACGCCCGCCGTGGCCACGGCCTACCCGGGCGCGCCGGAGCCTCGGCGCTCGCTGCCGAGCCCCCCGGAGGGGGAGCGTAGCCGAACGGCGAAGGGTGGTGTTCCGGCTGTCCACAGCCCCCTGGGCGACCCCGCGCACCCTGCCGGCCCAGTGGTCGCGGCCGGGCCGGGGCTCGCGGACCTGGCTCGGCGTAGTCAGGACCTGGTCGACCAGCAGCTCGAGCTGTTGGACCAGGCCAGCCGTGACCAGGCTGATCCGAAGCTGCCCGGGCGGCTGCTCCAGATGGACCGGCTGGCGGTCAGGGCGCGGCGCTACGCCCACAACCTGATCGTGCTGGCGGGTGGCGAGCCGGCCCGACACTGGGACGGGCCGGCGCCGCTGGCCGAGGTGGCGGCCCTCGCCGTGCGGGACAACCCCGACGCCTCCCGGGTCGACCTGGACGTGGCCGGCGACCTGCTGGTGCCGGGGCCGGCGGCCGAGGACCTGGCCAACCTGCTGGCCGAGCTGGTGGACAACGCCACCGCCTTCTCCGCCCCCGAGACCAGGGTCAGGGTCGGCGGGCAGGAGGTCGGGTCCGGGTACGTGCTGGAGGTCGAGGACCGCGGGCTTGGCATGACCGACGGGGAGCTGGAGACGGTCAATCGGCGTCTGGCCGGCGACCCGGCGGCCGGGGACAACCTGGAGCAGCAGCTCGGCACCTGGGTGGCCGGGCGCCTGGCCCGGCGCCACCACGTCAGGGTGCAGCTGCGCCGCTCGCCCTACGGCGGGGTGACGGCGCTCGTGTTCCTCCCCGAGCTGCTGGTCATCGAGGCCGAGCCGGCCGCACCGGCCGGCCCTGGCGTGCCGCCGGCGGCCGGCGAGGGCGGGG
>JASLBL010000350.1 GCA_030146615.1 Actinomycetes bacterium | reverse complement strand
CGAGTCTGCCGGTATACGCTCATCCCACCGGTCCAGGGCTGGACCGCAGATGGGACTCGACGGTCGCCAGCATGTCGGCGACGGTTTGCGCTTGGGTGTAGTTCTGAGTGTTGAGCCAGCCCAAGGCCGATCCCCAGTCGCCATGGGGGCCGCCCTCCTCAGCGTAGGCGAGCCGGTTCCACGGCGCGCATAGCATGAGCAGAGAGGGATGGAAAATGGACCCGGACGGGGATGGACCGGGGGCGGGGAAGGCTCGGGGGGACGGTTGGCTGGTGGCCCGGTCGATGAACCGCCACGCCGGCGGGATGGCCCGGTAGCCGGGGAACTCGCCGATCAGGCACAGCTCGACGCGGCCGATCGGGTGGTGGATGCTGGCGGTGAGCTGCAGGGTGTCGAGGTCAACCTCGAGGATCCAGGCGTGCCGGGCCGCCCAACGGTGGGCGGCCGGCAGCTCCTCCTCAAGGACGGCCAAGGTGACGGCGGTCCTTCCGACCGGGCGATTAGCGGGATATGCTGACCCTGCATCACAAAGGCCGGCTCACGCCGGCCACCATGCGATGTCAGCATAGCATCCGGAGGCGCGCCTGGTGCAACGATCCCATGCGGTTTTGGCATGAACCGGTCTATGGAACGTCAGCACCTAGGGGCTGCGATCACTGCGGCCCGGACCGAAGCAGGGCTGACCCAAGAGCAGCTCGGCGACCTCACCGGGCTGGGCCAGACGGTCATCTCCCGCATCGAGTCAGGACACCGCAGGATCGAGTCGATCGAGCTGCTATCCATTGCCCGAGCCCTTAGCGTCGACCTGAGCGAGCTGCTCGCTGCTGCAGAGGCCCGCGGTGCTCGGCCTGGTTCCGCCGATGATTTCGAGCTGCTTGCCCTCCGTCTGCGCGACCGCAGCCCAGCAGCCGCGGATGCCCTGAGCTGGGTCAAGGACTTCCTCGACCGGCTGGCGCGTCTCGAGGAACTCAATCGTGTCTGAGCCCCGACCGGTCCAGGAAGGACGAGAAAAGGCCGATGCCGTCCGGTTCGAGCACGGACTCGGCCACGCACCAATCCGCGACCTGTTCGGCTTCATCGAGCGCAACCATCCACAACTGCTCGTGGCAGTCCGCCCTATGCCGGATGGACCCGACGGTGCTCTGCTCCGGGCCGGCAAGCGCTGGCTGATCGTGGTCAACAGTCACGAGAACCTCTTGGCCCGCCAGCGGTTTACGGCCGCACATGAGCTGGCGCACTACCTATTCGACCGTCACAGTGACCCGGTGCACCTCGACGACGATCTCTTCAGTGGTGACAATCCGGCCGAGACTCGTGCCAACGCCTTCGCCGTACACCTCATCCTGCCAGCCAGGATGATCCGCGAACGGATCCGGGAAGGGACGTTCAATCCACTCAACCCTGAGGAGGTGGTTGCGCTAGCCATCGAATACGGTCTCAGCCTCCAGAGCCTGAGCTGGCATCTCAAGAACACCGTCGGCATCAGCGAGTCCGAACGGCAGCGCATCACGGACATCAAGACACCGCTACGGTTGGCAAGCCGCCTTGGCCTGACCGAGCAGGCTAGGCAGGAGCGCGTGGCCCGCGATCGCACGAGCTGGCCTCAACAGTACTTGGTCCTTGCGGCGCAAGCATTCGAGCACGGAAGATTAGACGAGGCTCAGCTAGCCGAGTTGCTCGAGGATCCCGAGCTGGCCTCGGAAATCGTTGGCAACTCCGCTGAGTAACAGCACTTCATACTCAAGAGCTTCCGGCTGACGTGGCCAGGCATCATCATAGGCCTTAGTACTCCAACCGGAGATCGTGATCTTGCTGGTCAGGGGCGGCTCGAGGGCGGCTTGAGCCGGCCGGCAGACCAGGGCGGCCACCGGTGATGATCCGGTGGTATGTGGACAACCGAAGATCACACGGTGGCCGCAGGCCACAGCGTAACCCCTGCCAGGTGGCAGGCGAGGCTGGAGGAGCTGCTGGGCCGAGTCGCTGGCCGGTTCGGTCGGGTGGAGCCCCGACGGCACGCCCGGGCGTTCGTGCTCGGGCTGCTGGCGGATCTGCCCCGCAAGAACTGCTGGACGATCGCCGAGCACGCCGGCCAGGCCAGCCCCGACGGCCTGCAGCACCTGCTGGCCGGAGCGGTCTGGGACCACGACAAGGTCCGCGACGACATCCGCGACTACCTGGTCGAGTTCCTGGCTGACCCGGGCGCGGTGCTGGTGGTCGACGAGACGGGGGATCTCAAGAAGGGCAGCCGGACCGTCGGGGTGCAGCGGCAGTCCACCGGCACCGCCGGCAAGGTCGACAACGCCCAGGTCGCCGTCTACCTGGCCTATGCCACCACGGCTGGGCATGGGGTGATCGACCGCGAGCTCTACCTGCCCCAAGGCTGGCTTGACGATCCTGCGCGCTTGAAGGCCGCCGGCGTCCCCGACCAGGTCGGCTTCGCCACCAAGCCCGAGCTGGCCCGCAGGATGCTCGAGCGCGCACTGGACGCTGGGGTGCCGGCCGGCTGGGTGACCGCCGATGAGGTCTACGGCAACAGCCCGGCCCTGCGCGGCTGGCTGGAAGCCCGCCAGCTGCCGTACGTGCTGGCGGTCAAGGCCACCGAGCCGCTGCCATCGCCGCGTGGACCGTCGAGGTCGGCGGCGCGGCTGGCCGAGCAGATCCCACCCGAGTGCTGGCTGCGGATGAGCGCCGGCCAGGGCGCCAAGGGCCGCCGCTGGTATGGGTGGAGCCGCCTGCCGCTGGCCAGCGCCGGCGCGCCCACCGGGTGGGGGCGGTGGCTGCTGGTCCGCCGCAGCCTGCGCACCGGGGAGCTGGCCTTCTACGTGTGCGCCGGCCCGGCCAGTCTGCCGCTGGTCGCCCTGGTCCGGGTCGCCGGGCGCCGCTGGCGGGTGGAGGAGGCGTTCCAGGCCGGCAAGGGCCTGTGCGGCCTGGACCAGCACCAGGTCCGCCGCTGGCGCTCCTGGATCGGTGGGTGACCCTGGCCATGCTGGCCTACGCCTTCCTGGTGGTGACCGCGGTCACCGAACACGCCCAGCATCCAGCGCCCCCAGGGGCGATCCAGCTGACCTGCAACGAGATCCAGCACCTGTTCGCCGCCCTGGTCGCCGTACCCGTAGCGGATCCAGGCCACCGGTTGCGCTGGTCGTGGTGGCGACGCCGCCAGCAGGCCCGCGCTCGTGCCTGCCACTACCGCCGGCAAGCCGCCCAGCAGCCATGAAGATCACGATCTCCGGTTGGAGTACTAGGTCACATGTCGAAGTCTGTCATGTAGTCGAAGTCGTCGACTTCATCGTATTCGACGTCCTCGAAGTCAAAAGGTGCCCATCCGGCCCGTTCGTAAAGACCGGCTGCTCTTATCTCGCGCGCAAACTCGGCCCACATGGCGCTTCGGCTTCGGTGATCTGATTCACTTCTCAGGTCTTGATACTGCTGCACGATCGGAGCGGCCCGCTGCCAACGATCCATCTGGCTGGCCAGGAGGGTATGATCTGCGAAAGTAGGGGCCCTCTCGAACCAACGGCGTATCCTGGGATCTGCCGATGGCGGGTCGCTTGCACGCTTGGCGTCGTTGAATCCAAGGGCGTGGACAGTCTGCTCGAAAACGGCTGGTGTGAGCGAATCCTTGGTAGTGCCGTGGGCCGCAAACCATTGATGGCCCATCTCGCAGCCCAGGGCCCCTATGTCCTTGAAGCAGTTGAAGGTCACTTGGTGTATTTTTCGAGCGACAAGGACGGGTAGGACATCTGGAAAGTCTGCAACCTTACTTAAGAGATCCCAGGGCTCATGGTCCCATGGATAAATCCAGGATCGGACGTTCTTTATCTCGATGGCGAATGGGATAAATCCCGCACGAAGGTCATATGGGTCCATGAACCAGGCGCCAGTCGCATCAAGAGGACCGCCGACCTGAATGGGACGGCCCAACAGGTCGGCGATCTGTCCGGGCCGAGATCCAGGTGGGACCCATAGCCGCGAGCCTTTCAGCTCCTGGAGGCCGGCATCAACCACCTGCTCGGCTATGGTGCCGCACAGCCGACTGTTGGCGGTCCAGCCGAGGAATCGACGGTACAGGCGCCGCTTCCGGGCCGCTTGCTGGGTCACCTCGGTGCTGCGTCGATGCTGGGCGGCGGTGGCGTCGACCCAGGCAGTCACTTGGCGCCCATTGAGCAGGACCGTCTGTTCGGCGATCACTCCGGCGTGCTGCAAGGCGCGTTTGGCCGTTGAGAGGTGGTGGGGCTGGGGGCCGATGTGCGGTGGAACTGAGGGGTCTAGGTGATCGTGAACCCAGCTGGTCTCGCTCAGCTTTGCTTCGACCTCGGGCCAGACCGCAGCACCTTCGGTCTGGATGAAGCGAGCAAGCGCCTCCTGGGAGAGCTGCGCCCACTCCCTGAGCGTTCTGGGTGTGGCCAAAGTTGCGTTTCGCCTCCGCGCGCCACCGAGATATAGGAACTGTTTGGCCTTGTCGCCAAGAGGGCCCCGGAGGGGGGTGGGGTAGGAAGGCAAGCAGCTCCGTTCGGCCGATCGCAGCCTACGCGAGTGGGACGCGGGGCGTGTCGGCGGGGGACCTTCCCTTGCTCTGGCGTGCCGTCGTAGCCGCGTCAAGCCCGAGCAGGACAGCCTCCACCCGAGGAGGTCCACGGCCGAGCCGGGGCCCTGGCGCCGGTGGCGGCGACGGCGTCACCATGCGGGTGGACGCCACGGGCAACCAGCTGATCGTCAGTTACAAGGCCCCAGAGACCCAGGAGGCGGCCTGAACATGGCCGAGATCGTCACCTGCTCCAACTGCGGCAAGCACAACCGCCTGCCCGCCGCGGCCAGGGGCGTGGCCCGCTGCGGGGTCTGCCATACCGCCCTGCCCTGGCTGACCTCCGCCGGCGACGAAGACTTCGACGAGGTGGTGACCGCCGCCAGCCTGCCGGTGCTGCTGGACCTATGGGCGCCGTGGTGCGGGCCCTGCCGCGTGGTGGCCCCCGGGGTCGAGCAGGCGGCGCAGGAGCTCGCCGGGCGGCTCAAGGCGGTCAAGGTCAATGTGGACGAGGCCCCTGGGGTCGCCGAACGCTTTGGCGTGCGGGGTATTCCGACCCTGCTGATCCTGCGCCAGGGCCGGGAGGTCGCCCGACAGGTCGGGGCGCTGCCACCGCCTGCGCTGGTCCGCTGGGCCGAGGAGGTGATTGGCAGGCCGGCAGCCTGACACCGCAACCGGACAACCCGCCAACCCCACGAGGAGGTCGTGCCATGACCGTGCTTCGTTTCGATCCGTTCCAGGAGTTCGACCGGCTGAGCCGGCAGATGCTGGGCAGCGGCCGGGGGCCGCGCTCGATGCCGATGGAGGCCTACCGGCGCGGCGACCAGTTCTTCATCCACCTGGACCTGCCCGGGGTCAACCCCGACGACGTCCAGCTCACGGTCGAGCGCAACGTGGTCTCGGTCCGGGCCGAACGGCGCCCGCTGTGGCGGGAGGGCGACGAGGTGCTGGTCGATGAGACCCCCCAGGGCACCTTCGGTCGGCAGCTGTTCCTCGGGGACAACCTGGACGCCGGCCGGCTGGAGGCCAGCTTCGACCAGGGCATCCTGACCCTGGCGACAGCGGCCTTGCTCCGCTGCATGTCGATGCCTTGAGCCCCAATCCCGCCCACACTCAGGCCCGCGGCACCGACGGTTCTTCGGTGCCGGGCCTGGTGCCAGACGAACAGGACGATTATCGAGATCAGACCAAGCATCCCGTCATAGTCCGCTGTGGTCGTTTCAGCACACAACCATCTAGTGGTCCGTCTCCGAGGTGTCTTGACGCCTGACAGGTTCTTGCCAGGCAACTGCGTGAGGCGCACATGCCACCCGGTTGCCCGCCTCGGCTCCGGCTGTTCGGGCGGCCTGCCATCGACCGAAGAACGGATCACAGCCGGTTGGGGCAGCACAGAACCGAGTTGACACTGAGACAGCACCGCGGAGCCTGTCTGCCACGGGCTGGCCGTGCTGGACCCGTTCAGCTCCTGGCGACTCAGGTTGGGTTGGGTGGCGCTGATGTGTGCCGCGATCTAGGCAGGTCGCGGTCCATGTGCTCGGCCGCGCTCACCGTGTCTTGGTCCAGCAGGCGCATTAGGCGGTGACTCGGAGGATCCAGAGGCCGGTGTTCATGTCGCTGGCCAGCACCAGGTTCCGTTCGGCATCGTAGTACACCCCCCATACCTGTGGCATCTGGGACAGCACGCCCCGCTGGGGTGGCTTGACCGGGTTGTGGCCGGCCGGCGGCACGAAGTAGGCGAGCTCGGTGGGGCTGGTCGGGTCGCTGACATCCAGGACCCGGACCCCGTCCGAATACCAGGAGACATACAGCCGGTCCCCGACGACCAGCGGGTTGTGGATCGAGTAGTCGCCGGCCCCGACCGCGCCGGTGCCGAGTGAGTTGGGGGTCCGGTACTCGCCGATCTGGACCGGGTCGGCCGGATCCGAGAAGTCATAGACCCGCAGGTACCCATAGCCCCGCTCGATGTCTGGGCCGGAGTTCTTGCAGAAGTCCTCATCGGCGGTGAACAGCAACCGGCGGGCGTCGTCGTAGCTGGAGGAATGGGCATCGCCGTCCTCATCGGGAGCATAGTCGGTATCCCCCAGCAAGACCGGGTTGGCGGGGTCGGTCACGTCCAAGGCGACAAAGCCGCTGTCCCAGTAGGCGACAAACACCGTCTTGCCGTCGGCCGAGGGCTCGGCGCTGTGGCCGTACACCGGGTCGGGGTCACACCCCTGGCCGGGGCCGAGGGGGCCGCCGGCGTCATGCAGCACGCCCCA
>JASLBL010000347.1 GCA_030146615.1 Actinomycetes bacterium | reverse complement strand
CCGGCCCACCTAGAACAGCGTCGGGGTGTTCGGCTCCATGCCGCGGAGGGCGTCGTAGTCGAGGGGGACGCAGTTGATGCCGCGGGCGGCGGCCAGGGTGCGGGCCTGCTGGGTGAAGGCCTGAGCGGCCAGGACGCCGCGGACGCTGCCGAGGGCGGGGCGGAGGCGTTCCAGGTAGCGGGCGAGCTGCTCCAGGCCGTCGATCTCGCCGCGGCGCTTGATCTCGACGGCCACGTACTCGCCCTGGTCGTCGCGGCAGAGGAGGTCGACGGGGCCGATGTCGGTGGGGTACTCACGCCGGACCAGGGACCAGCCGTCGCCGAGGACGGTACAGCGGTCGGCCAGCAGCTCCTGGAGGTGGCGCTCGACGCCATCCTTGACCAGGCCGGGATCGACCCCGAGGTCGTGGGAGGAGTCGTGGAGGATCTCCTCGATCTGGATGGTCATCGACTCGCCGGTGCGGTTCGTGACCTTCCAGACGCCCGGCTCCTGGACGAGCGTGCACGGTGCCGACATCCAGTTGAGCGGCTTGTAGGCCCCGCCGTCGGAGTGGACCAGCACCGAGCCGTCCGCCTTGACCAGCAGCAGGCGGGTCGCGAGAGGGAGGTGGGCGCTGAGGCGGCCCGTGTAGTCGACGCTGCAGCGGGCGATCACGAGGCGCATGGCCAGATCGTATCGTGGACCCGTGACCGAGCCGTACGTCCACGCCAGCGGCGACGGCCGCCGGCGGTGCTGGTCAACGGGAGAACCCACTGGGCGGTTCACGGAACGGGAGGGAAGTGGTAAACAGGCCGTAGCTCCCGGGAGCGTCGATTCGCGGGAACGAGCAGACGGAGGGCGAGCTGGTCGCGACGCCGGACGGGCGCCTGCCCCCGGGGCCGAGGGGCAAGCTGCTTCTCGGGAACATCCCCGAGATCCGCCGGGACAACGTCCACGCCTTCCTCGAGGCCTGGCGCCGATACGGCGACACCGTCCGCTTCCGTGGCCCGCTGACCCTCTACCTCCTGGCCCACCCGGACGCGGTCAAGCAGGTGCTCCAGGACAACGCGGCCAACTACCCGCGGCCGCCGTTCGTCCGCGACCGGCTCCAGGCGATCGTCGGCGGCGGCCTGGTCGGGGCCGAGGGCGCCGGCTGGGTCCGCTCCCGGCGCATGGCCCAGCCGGCCTTCCGGCGCCACTCCCTGGAGGGCTACGGGCGCCAGTTCGTCGAGGCCACCGGCGAGGTGCTCGACTCCTGGGCGGCCAACGCCGACACCGGCCGGCCGCTGGAGGTCGAGTCGGAGATGGTCAGGGTGAGCCTGGCCAACCTGGCCGCGTCCCTGTTCCAGGCCGACTGGCGGCGCGACATCGGCCGGGTCGGCCCGGCCGTCGGCGACATCCTGGCTTTCGCCAACTCGGCTCTGACCTCGGTGGTCGACACCGCCCGGCTGCCGCTGCCCTCGACCCGCCGCTTCGAGCGCCGGCTGGGGCTGCTCGACTCGGTCCTGTACCCGCTGATCGCCGAGCGCCGGCGCTCGCCTGGGGGCGAGGACCTGGTCAGCATGCTGATCGAGGTGGTCGACGAGGAGACCGGCGACGGCCTGACCGACAAGCAGGTGCGCGACGAGACGATCAGCTTCTTCATCGCCGGCCACGCCACCATCGCCTCGGCCCTGACCTGGACCTGGTACCTGCTCTCGACCCATCCGGCGGTCTGGCGGCGACTGCGGGCCGAGGTGGCCGAGGTCCTCGGCGACCGGCCGCCGGAGGTGGCCGACCTGCCCCGCCTGGCCTACACCGCCATGGTGGTGCAGGAGGCGATGCGGCTGTACCCGCCGATCTACCTCGTGATCCGCCGGGCCACGGCCGACGACGAGGTCGGCGGATACCGCATCCCGGCCGGGGCCAACATCGCCCTCTGCCCGTACGTGACCCACCGCCACCCCGAGTTCTGGGACAACCCGGAGGGCTTCGAGCCGGAGCGGTTCGCGCCCGAGGCGGCCCGGGCCCGGCACCGCATGGCCTTCTTCCCGTTCTCGGGCGGTCCCCGACGCTGCATCGGCGAGGGGTTCGCTCTACTCCAGCTCCACCTGGTGGTGGCCATGGTGGCCCAGCGCTACCGGCTCAGCCTGCTCCCGGCCCGCCCGGCCGAGGTCGAGGCGGCCGTCACCCTCCGGCCCCGGGCCCCGATGCTGATGCGGGTCGACCGGGTCACCTGAGCCGGCGTCAGGCCGCCGGGTTCCAGAGGGCCTGGCCGGTATCGGGGTCGAACAGCGACAGCTCGCTGACGTCGACGGCCAGCTCGACCCGGTCGCCCCGGCGGACCGGGTGGCCGCGGGGGAAGCGGGCGATCAGGTGGGCCTGACCGCCGGGGAGCTTCTCAATCCCCGGGGTGTCGCTCACGGTGACCGAGTTGGTGTTGAGCGGGCAGCTGACGAGGAGCTCGGCGCCGAGGTGCTCGATCCGGAAGGCGGAGGAGAACAGCACCGGCAGTCCCGGCTCGGAGCCGGCGTCGGTCACGTGCTCGGGCCGGATGCCGATGGTCACCGGGCCCGAGCGGCCCCGCAGCAGCCCCGACGGGGTGCCGGG
>JASLBL010000346.1 GCA_030146615.1 Actinomycetes bacterium | reverse complement strand
CCCCACCAACCCCGCCAACGTGGTTGGGATCTGGCAGCAGGACCGCTGGTCCAACGGCGGGGCGCGGGGGCTGGTGGCCGGGGTCAGCACAAACGGCGGCGCCAGCTGGCAGCAGGTCCCGATCCCGGGGATCACGCTGTGCTCGGGCGGCGACTACCAGCGCTCGACCGACCCGTGGGTCAGCTTCGGCCCCAACGGGACCCTGTATCAGCTGGCTCTGTCCTTCAACGACATCGCCCCGCCGTTCCTGCCCGCCGACTTCGACCACGCCCTGTTGGCCAGCCGCTCCACCGACGGCGGACTGACCTGGAGCGACCCGGTGGTGGTGCGGCGGGACACCGACGCCAACGTCTTCAACGACAAGCAGACGATCACCGCCGACCCCACCGCCGCCAACCTGGTCTATGGCGTGTGGGACCGGCTGGTTTTCCCCTCCAGCGAGGCCGCCAGCGTCCGGGCCAGCTTCCGCACCTCGGCGTTCCGGGGGCCGATCTGGTTCGCCCGCAGCACCAACGGGGGGGTGAGCTGGGAGCCGGCCCGCCAGCTCTATGACCCGGGACAGAACGACCAGACGATCGGCAACCAGATCGCGGTCCTGCCCGACGGGACCCTGGTGAACCTGTTCGCCGAGTTCAACAACGAGAACACCAACAAGCTCCGCGGCTGGACGGTGCGGGTGCTGCGCTCGACCGACAAGGGGGTCAGCTGGTCGGGCCCGATTCTGGTCGACCGGCTGCAGACGATCGGGGTCACCGACCCCGACACCGGCGACGACATCCGAACCGGGGACATCATCCCGGACGTGGCGGTCGACCCGGCCAGCGGCCGGCTGTATGCGGTCTGGCAGGACGCCCGCTTCGGCGACGGGCAGTTCGACAGCATCGCCTTCTCCCAGTCCCTGGACGGCGGGGTCAGCTGGTCGGCGCCGGTCAAGGTCAACCAGACGCCGACCAGTCTGCCGGCCGGCAACCAGCAGGCCTTCACCGCCTCGGTGCATGTCAGCGCGAACGGCACCGTCGGGGTCAGCTACTACGACTTCCGCAACAACACCCCGGCTCCGGCTACGTTGGAGACCGACCACTTCCTGGTCCACTGCCACCCGACCACCCCGACCGCCTGCGCCAGCGCGGCCAACTGGGGTGATGAGGTGCGGGTGACGACCAGCTCGTTCAACATGCGCCAGGCGCCCTTCGCCGTGGGGTTCTTCACCGGTGACTACGAAGGCCTTGACAACATCGGGACCGCCTTCGCCTCGTTGTTCTCCCAGCCGCACGGGACCGACCCCTCCAGCGCCTTCTTCCGCCGGCTGGGATAAGACCCACTTCCACCCCGGCTGGGGCGGCTGCGCTGAACGTCCGCCCCAGTTGGGGCGGCTGCGCTGAACGTCCGCCCCAGTCGGTCGGGGATCCCGGCCACCTCGACCTGGGAGAGCCCGACCGGGCTCTTGCTGACTGCGGCGCGCTCGGACCATGACCAGGAGCCGAATGGGAACGGGTCGGCGCGGTCGAGGCCCGGTAGGGTTAGAGCCAAGGCAAGGAGATGGCCGCTCCCAGCCGCAGCCGCGCTTGGTTCTGCCGACGTCTATCCCACCGTGGGGCCGCACCGGGGCCGCGACAAGGCGGTCAGCAACGGTCAACAACGGTATACAGCGGACAAGCAGAACCGCAGCTGAACACCCCTATTGCCGTGATCGAGTCAGTGTGCCCGTATATGGCATGCAAGGCGTCAGCGATCGTTCCGTGGTCGCGTGCCGGGTGCCAACTGGCGTAGCGAGATGAACCATGAGCAGTACGGCGATCAGGGCAGCCTGCCCGTGCCCACAACGTAGGTCGACTGCGCTGACTAGGCCATTGACCAGCCTGGTGGAGCGGCGCAGATTGGCCCGATGCGCGAACTACGGGCTTCGCGCCAGAGGGGGAGGATCGCGGTGCGTTGTCCAAGGTGGCTTTCCATGCCCCTCTCCCGGGCGGCGGTGCCGCTGCTGCTGCTGGTGCTCCTGGCCGCGTTGGCCGCGCCGGCGGCAGCGGCCCGACCAGCCCAGGTCATCGTCCTGCCCGGGGCCAGCTCGGCCGAGGGCATCGCCGCCGGTCGTGGGGCCACCTTCTACGCCGGCGACCTGTTCGCCGGTGACATCTTCCGCGGCAACCTCCAGCGCGGCACCGCCGAGTTGTTCATCGACGCCCCCGAGGGCCGCATGGCCGTGGGCATGGCCGCCGATGTCGCCCACGACCTGCTGTTTGTGGCCGGTGGCTTCACTGGCCAGGCCTACATCTATGACACCCGTACCGGGGCCACGGTGGCCACCTACCAGTTCGGCGCTCCGCCCGCCACGCTGGTTAATGACGTGGCCCTGACCAAGGACGGCGCCTGGTTCACCGACTCGTTCCAGGCCAGGCTGTACTTCGTCCCGGTCAGCCGGGCTGGAGTGCCGGGGTCAACGTTCCGCACGTTGGCAGTCAGCGGTCCGGCGGCCGACACCGGCGGGGAGGTCAACCTCAACGGCATCCAGGCTACGGCCAACGGCAAGACCCTGATCGTGGCCCACTCGGCCAACGCCCAGCTGTACACGGTCGATCCGGCTAGTGGGGCCAGCGCGACCATCGCTGGGGTAAGGGTGCCCAACGTTGACGGGATCCTGCTGGAGGCGGGGCGGCTGTGGGCGGTGCAGAACTTCAGCAACCAGGTGAGCAGGATCCGGCTGCGTCCCGACCTCAGCTCTGGGGTGGTGGAGGAGGTGATCACCAGCGAGCTGTTCCAGGTGCCGACCACCGTGGCCCGCTTTGGTAGTCGCCTGGCGGTGGTCAACGCCAAGTTCGACACCGGCATCCCGCCCACCGCCGACCAGTACGAGGTGATCGTGGTCGACGGGTGAGTAAGGTATGCGATGGCTCAGGGCCTGCTAGCTCGGTGTCTGCCGATGGAGGGGGAGCTGTGATGAAACGTGCCATTGTGGTGATGGTGTCGCTGGTGGCGGCGCTGCTGATTGCCGCGCCGACGGCCGGGGCACAGGAGCTGCCAGAGGACTGCGCGGTGCCGCCGTTCATCGACCTGAGCCAGTACAACGTGATCATCGGGACCAACGCCTCCGAGACCCTGGTTGGCACCGAGGGGCCGGACTTCATCTGCGCCCTGCTCGGCGATGACGTGATCTACGGCTTGGGTGGGAACGACCTCATCCTGGGCGACACCACCACCTTCTTCGGCAACCTTCAGGCGCCCGGCGGCGATGACACCATCTTCGCCGGCGCCGGCGATGACGAGGTTCTGCCGGGTCCTGGCGATGACACCGTCAACGGTGGCAGTGGCGACGACTTCCTCGCGCTGGCCGTGGGGGACGATGTTGGCCAGGGCGGCCAGGGATCGGATGCGATCATCGGCGGGTTCGGCCAAGACGTGGTGCTCGGCGGACCCGGGGACGACTTTCTGGCTGGTGGGTTCGACGACGACCTGATCAACGGCGGCCCAGGCGACGACTTCCTGGCCGGGGAGCTGCCGCCGGATTCGCCGCCGCCTCCGGTGCCGGCGGAGCCCTCAGAGAACGATCGGTGCATCGGCGCCTCCGGCGTCGACACCGCCCTGGAGTGCGACCGGACCATCGCGGTCGAAGAGCAGGGCTGATCAGCCGAGCCGGCGGACGGGCGGTGCCGACCTGGCACCGCCCGTCTCTTGCGTAGACCGGGTTCATGGCCGACAGCAGCAGCGACAGCAACACGGGCGGATCGATGTGGTCTACGGCGAGCTGCTGCGCCGAGGGCGCCCAGGTCGCAGACGCCTACGAACGGCCCTGAACTGCGGAAACAGAGTTTGAAGACCGGGGGCCCATCTCGAGACACGACTGACACTGGGAGCACCAGGAGCGCTCCGGTGGGCCGGTGAAGGACTCGCCTCAGGGACTTAGCGGCTCAGCGGCTCAGCAGTTCGTCGAGGCTCGCTTCGAGCTGCTGAGCCTCAGCTGGGGTCAGCCAGCGCTCCTCATCCTCTCCCAGGAGCTTGGCAGCTTCCTCCCGTGGCAATCCGGCAGCTTCAGCGAAGGCGTCTGGGGAGATGTAGAGGTGGAGGCGTCCATCTCGGGACTGGGCGTCTAGGGTGTAGAACATGCGGTTGCGGCTCATTGGCGGTGTCATCATGACCTTGACTCGATAGGGTCGAAGCGGCAGGCCGTGGCGCCGTCCGACATCCAAGAGCGCTCGGAATGGTTCGCCGATGCCGTTGGCCTCGGCGACGGCCGTGATGTCCTCGACGGTTGGGGTGTCGGTGGGGAGATCGGCGGCGAGGGTCACAAGGTCTCGGCCGTGCTCATCAACCCACCAAAGGGTGCCTTGAAGATGGGTGTCCTCGGCGGTTGCTTCTCGCAGAATGTGGTGCGCCAGCCCGGTGGTGGAGTAGCTTTCGCCGTCGTAGTCCCAGACCAGCGGTGCGGTCGTGCTCTCCTGCCAGGTCACCTGAGCTCGACGGGGGTCGGCCGCGGCCCACTGCTCCACGGCGGCGCCGGCCTCCTCCCCAGGCCCCCACCCCGGGCGGAGCAAAAAGCGGCTACCCGGCAGTACAGCGTTGGCTGCGATTAGTCGGCGTACCGCGCTGGTCTCCCGTTGCCGCTGCTGCCGATTGGCCCGCTGCTCGCGTTGCTCGACCAACTCTGGCACGAGGGTGAACTCCTCAACCTCGGGCACGGGATAGTGCTGGGAGACGGTGATGATGAGCCCTGCTTCGGTGCGGTAGGCCTGGAAGCGGACCAGCCGCATGTCTAGTCCGATCTCGCGGAGAAACACCACGGTCGAGGTGACCACCTTGGAGAAGTCAGTCGCCAGCAGCACGACCCGCGGCTGCCGCAGTGTGGAGTCATCAACCAGCGGCGCCCATGCCTGGAGCTCGGCCAGCGCCTCCTCTGGCGTGACGGCGCTGCCGCGATGGTCTGACAGGAACCGGGCGTGGAGGGCAGCGAGCTTCTCAAGGGTGAACCGGCTCGCCATCGCCGCGTACTTCAGCCCTTGCATTTTCCACGGTATCCGGCGCCATACCGCGCTTGAGCTCGGCAATTACCAGCTGACCAAGAGCATCCAGGCCGAGCACGTCCAGCCGGTCTCGCTCTTTGGAGCCACTGAGGCCGATCCACTAGCCGAACTCGAAGGCGATGATGCAGACGTCCGGGCCGAGGATCTTCGGATGTGCAATCACCCACTCCTGGAGGTGGCTGCGTTCCCGTAGCCCGCCTCCTCAAGGCTCACTGGTTGAGCAGGTAAGGCTGTGGCACCCGCGACCGTGAATACAAGCTCCTCGCTCACCTGGTCGTCCCTGCCTTCCATCCTGCTCGGGTTGTACTCCTCGGTGGTTCGTCTTGTCAGTTTCCTGAAGGCTCGCGGCTGATCTCAACCTATCGCAACGAACCAGACGGTTTACGAGCTCAGCCACCGCTCCATGCCCAGTCGGCATCCTTCTGCCGCGTATAGCCGTTTCGATGGGGGATCGTGGGTCATTCCAACCCGCACTCCCGGATTGGCTATGCATCGACGGCCGGAGTCTGTCGGCGCTCGAGGTAGCCGCCCCGGCGCCGGCCATACGCCTCGGGTCGGAGCTAGCGCTCAAGCTGCATGAGGCTCCAGATGTGGGTGCCGTCGGCGCGGAGATACGGCTCGACCTTGGCGGCCAACTCGCGGACGGTGGCCAGGTCGACGCCCGAGAGCGGGGCGGGCCATGGCAGGGCATCAACCACAAGCGCATCCGGCGGTTATGGCGCGAGGAGGGCATGCGCCGCCCGGTCCGGACCCGCAAACGCCGCCGGGTCGCGCCCGAGCAGGCCGAGCGGCTGCGAGCCGAGCGGCCCAATCAGGTCTGGGCGATCGACTTTCAGTTCGATGAGACCGCCGACGGGCGCAGGCTGAAGCTAGCCAACATCGTCGAGGAGCACACCCGCGAAGCTCTCGCCATGCGCGTGGGCCACACCTGCACCGCCGATGAACTCGTCGAGGTCCTGGCCGGGTTGGTCGCTGTCCGCGGCGCACCCGAGCACCTGCGCATGGACAACGGCCCGGAACTGCTCGCCTGGGCCTTGCGGGACTGGTGCCGCCTCGCAGGCACCCGCACGGCCTACATTGAGCCGGGCGCGCCGTGGGAGAGCCCTATGTCGAGTCGTTCAATGGCCGGGTCCGCGACGAGCTGCTCAACAGTGAGGAATTCACCAGCCTGACCATGGCCCAAGTCGTGGTCGAGGCCTGGCGGATCGAGTACAACACCTACCGACCCCACTCCGCCCTTGGCGGCCTTACCCCCGCCGACTACGCAGTCAACTGGACCGG
>JASLBL010000078.1 GCA_030146615.1 Actinomycetes bacterium | reverse complement strand
TACAAGGGGACCAAGCGGCACCGACCGGCACGAGCGTTAAGGTGCTCATAACCCAGAGGTCGAGGGTTCAAATCCCTCCCCCGCCACCAAGCCTGACCAGCACGTTCGGCGCTTCACCTCCTTCGCAATAGGACAGCCGGACGGGTTGTTGTCAGTCATTTGTCAGTGGAGGGCCCGGGCTTCGGTCCGGGCCTTTCGCTTGGGCTGGAACCGTCGAGAATCAGGCTGGCCACGGCGTTCGCCGCCTGGGCGTCCATGCCGGGAATGACGTGGCTGTAGACGTCCAGGGTGATGGCGATGGTGGCGTGGCCGAGGCGCTCGCTGATGACCTTGGCCGGGATGCCGGCGGCCAGCGCCGCGGTGGCGTAGCTGTGGCGGACATCATGCAGCCGGATCGGCGGCAGGCCGGCGGCGCGGGCCAGCCGGCGGAACCAGTCGGTGATCAGGTCGGGATGGATGGGGGAGCCGTCCGGTCGGGTGAAGACCAGCCCCGAGTCGGTCCAGGCCGAGCCGACCTCGGCGCGTTCCTGCTCCTGCCGGGCCTTGTGCTCCTGTAGGGCGGCCAGCGTGGCTGGGTCCAGCGCCAGCGAGCGCTTACCCATCCGGGTCTTGGGCTCGGACTCGTGCACCACGTAGTTGACCACCACCCGGGGTCGCCGGGGGGAAAGCCGGGCGGCGTCCAAGTCGACGTCGACCCAGCGCAGTCCGGCGAGCTCGGCACGCCGCATCCCAGTTGTGGCCACGAGCAGCCACAGGCCGTACAGGCGATCCTGGCGGACATGCGTCAGGAAGGCATGCAGCTGCTGTGGGTCCCAGACCTGCATCTCGGGGGAGACGCTGCGCGGCGGGGTGACGGCGTCGGCCACGTTGCGGACCAGGTAGCCGAGGCGGACAGCGTCCTTCAGAGCCCGGTGCACCATCGCGTGAATGTTGCGCACGGTCTTGGGGGCCAGGCCCTGGCCGTCCCGCCGGGCGTCGGTGAGGAGCGCCCGATAGAAGCCGCTGAGGTTAGACGGGGTCAGCCGCTGCAACTCGATGTCCCCCAGTCGGGGCACGACATGAGTCTTGGTGTAGATGGTGTAGTTGGCGAACGAGGAGGGCCGCAGCCGAGGCGGCTGGTTCTCTGGGAGCCACTCCTCCAGCAGATAGCTGCCAACCGTCCGCTTGGACGGCTCCACGAACGTCCCTGACCGCAGGGCCGCCTGCGCCTCCAGGAGGGCATCCCGGGCTTCCTTCCGGGTCCGAAAGCCACCCTTGGAGACCTGGTGGGGCCGGCCGGTGCTCGGGTCCGGGACGTCCTCGATGTACCAGGTCCAGGTGCTGCCGCGCTTGCGAGTCCAGCCGCTCGGCATCGTCAGCCCTCCGAGGCCACGCCGAGCAGCTCGAGCAGCCGCGTGGTCGGGACGTAGAGCCGGTGGCCCCAGCGAATCGTTGGAATGTGCCCAGCCGCCGCAGCACGGTATCCAGCGCTGCGGCTCAGGCCAAGCAGCTCGCAGGCCTGTTCGACGCTGAGTAGGGCTGGGAGCTCAGACACTCCCGGACGGCCCTGCGATCCAGTCACTCGCCCCCCTTCCTGCGGCGACAACTTACCATCTAGACGTCTGGATGGCGATCTCCCCTGTCCTCTTGCCATCGCATTGCAGCGAACCTGGGCAGGACGGCGGAACCTCCCCGCGGGATCTTTAGGGACGTCCCCCTGATCCCAAATCGTCCTAGACTCTCAAGGGACGTACTTGGGAGTAGGACCTGGCTTCCATGAGGAGGGCAATGGCGAACGAGCGGCTTCGCAGCGCCATGGCCAAGGCGCAAGCCGACGTCGAGGCCATAACCCAAGCGACTGGGGTCGACCCGAAGACGGTGCAGCGGTGGCTGACCGGACGGATCCCCCATCCACGTCATCGTTGGGCGATCGCCAACCTGCTCGGAGAAGACGAGGGTTACCTCTGGCCCGCCGCCCGGCCGGATCTTTCTCCTGGAGCTGAAGCAACCTCAGAGGTCGTCGCCGCCTACGGCCACCGCACGGATATCCCAAACACGAAGTGGGGAGACCTGATGGCGACCGCGCGACGGCAGATCGACCTGCTCGGCTACGCCTTCCTGTTTCTCCCCGAGCAGTTCGTGGACCTTGCGCTCAGCATCGAACACAAGTGCGCCAACGGCTGCAAGGTTCGCATCGCGCTTGCTGACCCGGACGGTGCGCAAACCCAAGAGCGCGACGCCTTGGAGCAGCTCGACGGAACCCTTCCGGCCCGGATCCGCACGACACTCGGCCACCTTCGCGACGTCCTGACGATTCCTGGCGTTGAGCTCAGGTTCCACAACGTGCACCTCTACAACGCCATCTATCGCTTCGACGACGAGATGATCGTTACGCCCTACCTGTATCGCGCCCATGGCTTCCAGCATCCGGCGTTCCGGCTACGCCGGCTGGG
This sequence comes from Actinomycetes bacterium, assembly GCA_030146615.1. Classification (GTDB taxonomy): domain Bacteria; phylum Actinomycetota; class CALGFH01; order CALGFH01; family CALGFH01; genus CALGFH01. The sequence continues at coordinate 774 of JASLBL010000078.1, read as the reverse complement.
CCCGTATGGCGTCTTTGCCAGCTTCGCCGATCAGTTCGAGACCATCTGGTCCACAGCAGCTCCGGCGGAGAACCCGGTGTCGTTGGCCAACCAGCCGGAGGCATAGATGGGACGAGTGGACTATTACCATGACCCCAACGCCCCGCGCGCTAACTCCCTAGTGCCCGGGGCGTCCGCCATCGTGGTTGACGATCAGGGCAGGATTCTTCTGCACCGGCGCAGCGACAATGCCCGCTGGGCACTGCCCGGCGGCGTCATGGATATCGGAGAAAGCATCGCGCAGACCGTCACGCGCGAGGTGCGGGAGGAGACCGGTCTGGAGGTCGAACCTGAGTCCATCGTCGGGGTCTACTCAGACCCCGGCCACGTCTTTGCCTACGACGACGGCGAGGTCCGTCAGCAGTTCTCTGTCTGCTTCGTCTGCAAGATCGTCGGTGGCCAGGTCAGAACCAGCGAGGAATCTTCCGAAGTGGCCTTCTTCGCCCCAGGAGAGATCGACACCCTGGACATGCACGAGTCAATCCGCCTCCGGATCAGGCACCATCTCGAGCGCCGCCCTCAGGCGGTCATCGCCTGACCCAGTCTGCAACCTGTATTGCCGCAGCCGGTCCTTTGTCCGTTCGACGGCACCCATGAGGTATGGCGTGGCCTGTCGCAGCGCATCTACGATCTCGCCGTCTCCGTATCGTTGTTCGACTTCAGCGACCCGGTCCTCGAACGTCATCGGTAGTCCGGTGGGGCCGGTGGTCAGATCACAGTAGGTCAGTGCGTCGG
>JASLBL010000258.1 GCA_030146615.1 Actinomycetes bacterium | reverse complement strand
GCGCTACCAGCGCCCAGAGTTCGTCAGGGACCAGGCGATCCACCGATAATTTGGCCATAGCGGAACATGATCGGGAGCCTGCCGGGCCGGCTCAAGTCAGGACCCGCTCGGCCGCACGGTCATACCGGAATGTCCTCTTAGCTTGTGATTTAACCCTTGGGCGTGCCGGGCTGGCCGTCGACCGAGGCCGGCGGGCGTAGGGACGGGCTGGGCCGGTCAGGCAGCCTTCGCGGTCGTGGTCTGCCTCTTGTGGGCCTTCTTGGCGGGCTTCTTGATCGCCGGGTATCGCGCCGCGGGCCCCGAGCAGCGACCCTTGGGCCGGCCGGGCGGGCATCCTGCGGGTTTCGGCGCATCCGCCGGCGAGCCCAGCCGGACCAGAAGTCGCGGAAACCCGCGGCGGACCCGGACCGGTGACAGCCGCAGCTGCGGCCGGGGCCGCTCCCACGGCAGCCGCTGGTCGCTGGCGACCTGGCGGGCCAGGTGCAGCTGGGCGTAGCCGGCCAGCACCAGCCAGGTCCACCGCTCCGCCTGCTCGGGGTGGCGCGGGCGCGGAGTGGTCCAGCCGAGGGTCTGCTTGCAGAACCGGACGGTGTGCTCCAGGTCGAACCGGCGGACGTACGCCCGCCAGGCAAGGTCCAGATCCAGCTCGCAACCCTCCGGGCCGGCCCACCACAGCCACAGCACCCTCGGTGGGCGCGTCTTGGCGGGGACCCGCTCGACTTGGACGCGGATGATGGTGCCGCGCACGATCGGCCGCGGCCCGCCAGAGCCGTGGCCGGGGTGGCGCTGCTGCTTGGGATGCAGTCCGCTCCAGGCATCCACGGTCACGGCGCCGTATTGGTCGTCGCCAGTGTGAAGGGTGGCGGTTGGGGCCGGCCAGGTGGTCGGGTCGGCGCAGTTGAACTTGGCGCCGTGGCGGCGGGGGCGGCCCGTGCTGCCAGGAGGCCGGGGTGGCGGGTCATGGTAGAAGCAGCGGTCGGCGCGCAGCCGCACCAACACCGCTGCCGGAGCGTCGGCGAGGTCGAGGGTGAGCTGCGCGGAGTCGTAGCCGGCGTCGAAGACAAACCACGGCACCGGTCCACCGGCAGGCAGCCGCTCAAGCAGGAAGCGGATCTGGCGAGCGGCTTGCTGGTCGGTGTCGTCCAAAGGGTGCAGCCGGCGGGCATCCACCGGGGCTGTCCAGGAGTCGCGCTCGAAGCCTAGCTGTGCGATCCACTGGAACGCCCAGCCGGCGACAATCGGCTGGCCGGCCGAGTGGCGCGAGGGGTGGTAGTAGAAGCCACGCTGGGGCGAGCACTCGGCATCGCAACGCGGCCAGGTGGTTACGTCCACCGCGAACACCAGCGGGTCGGCGGCCGGCAAAGAGCTGACGAGCAGGTCGCGCAGCCGCTCGGTGTCGATGCGCCCACGCGCCAAGGCGGCGTAGATACTGCCCCAGCCGCGCCGGCAGACTGGCTCCAGGCTCAGGTGTGGCAGCGACGGGATCGCCTGGGCGCACAGCAGCGCGTCGCCGAGTTCGAACAGTGCATCGGCGCGGCGGGTGAAGCAGGCGTGCAGCTCGGCTCGGAACGCGCCGAGCCGCGCGAGGGGGAAGGTTGGCGTCGGCATGGCCGCGCAGCCTGCCAGCCACACCGGTCACAGGCAACCTGACCAGCGCAAACAGCCCTGCCGGGTTAAATCACAAGCTAAGAGGAGGTTTCACAACGTGTTGGCTGGTTCGCGATGATGCGCGGCCATGACGACATCAACCATGGCCGAGCAGCTCGTCCCCGATGAGGTCTGGGATGCCATCCAGCCGCTGGTGCCTCCGAAGCCTTCCCGTCCCAAGGGCGGCCGCCCCTGGATCGAGGACCGGGCGGTGCTGGGCGGCATCATCTACGTGCTGCGGGCCGGGGTGCCCTGGCGGCTGCTGCCCGCCCGGGAGCTGGGCTGTGGCAGCGGCGTGACCTGCTGGCGGCGGCTGCGGGACTGGCAACAAGCCGGGGTGTGGGAGGCCTTGCATCATCGGCTGCTGGACTGGCTGGGAGACGACAGCCAGGTCGACTGGTCCCGGGCCTCGATCGACTCGGCCAGTGTCCGGGCGCGGCGTGGGGGGAGCTGACGGGCGCCAATCCGGTCGACCGGGGCAAGGCTGGCTCCAAGTACCACCTGCTGGTTGACGCCGGTGGAATTCCGCTGGCGGTGGGGCTGTCGGCGGCCAACACGCACGACTCGCTGCTGCTGGAGCAGATGGTCGATGCCGTGCCGGCGGTGATCGGGCCACGGGGACGCCCCGGGCGGCCACGGCGGCGACCGGCCAAGCTCCATGGCGATAAGGGCTACGACTACCCGACCTGCCGGCGGGCGCTGCGGCGCAGGAACATCACCCCGCGGGTCGCCGGCCGTGGGGTGGAGTCCAGCACCCGGCTGGGCCGTCATCGTTGGAAGGTGGAGCGGTCGCTGGCCTGGCTGCTGAGCTGCCGGCGCCTGACGGTCCGCTATGAGCGCCGCGCCGATGTCCTGACCGCGTTCCTCCATCTGGCCTGTGCGTTGATCTGCGCCCGCAAGCTCCAACCGTTGTCGAGCCTGGCTTGACCGTCTCGCCAGGTCAGCCCTGGCTGGCGTGCTCCCAGAGCCAGCCCAAGGCCGCCTCGGCGGAGCTCAGGACCGAGATGTGCCCGTCACCTGGCCGCAGCCACAGCTCTGCCGAGGGGATTCGGCTTGCCAGCCACCGGGCGTGGGCGCTGGGCGCGATCCGGTCCTGGCCGCCGTGCACCAACAGCACCGGCGCGCGGACCTGCCCAGGAGCAAACCCCCACGGGCCGACGTAGGCCAGCTCGTCGTCCACCATCCCGCCTAGACCGCCCTCCAGGGCCTGCCCGGCGACCTCGCCCAGCCACGACCAGTCACCCCCCAGGGCGGCATGATCGGCCGGGGTGAACTCTTCCGGGTCGAACTCGCTGGAGGCCAGGAAGGCCTCCAGCGCCGCCCGGCCCTGGGTAGCGGCCCGCAGCCTGGCCGCGCCGGCGGCCATGCCCGCGAACCAGTCCAGCCCCTCGGCGCCAAAGGGCGCCAGCCCGGCCACGCAGACCACGCCCAGGGCCCGCTCGGGCACCAGCGCGCCGCAGGCCAGGGCGAACACGCTCCCACCGGAATGGCCCATGACCCCAAACCGCCCGACGCCCAAGGCATCGGCGACGCTGGCCACCTCATCGGCCGCTGCGGCCAGGTCCCGATCCGGATGCGGGGTGGATCGGCCGTAGCCAGGCCGGTCATAGGACACCCAGCGGATGCCAAGCCGGGCCGCGGCCGGGAACAGCGGTTCGGGCGGCGGGCCAAGGTTGGGGGTGCCGTGGTGCCAGAACACCGTGAGGCCGGCCTGGGCGCCATCGGCCAAGGCGTCGTAGACATGCAGCGTGCGGCCGTCGCCCAGCTCAAGATCAGTCTCGGTCAGCACCGGTCGAGCATAAAGGACCCTGACCAGGCTGGTCGATCCGGAACAAGCTCCCACAGGCCAAGCGCTGCACATCGATCACCGGCAACGAGCACGAGCTGTGAGGAGACGCTCTATGACCGCAGGCTCAAGCTGATTGTGAAACGACCTCTTAGTGGCTTGAGCCTCATGGCTCGCTGGGTGGCGTTGGGCGCGACGGTGGCGGTGATGCGCTGGCAGTGCTCAGGTGGTCGTCAGGGGTCGGGGCGTAGCCGTCTTCCCGGGTCCCTGGGCTGAGCGTCGCCCCCAGAGCTCCTGTCGGGTCCTCTGCCACTGCACGGTCGTCCTTGCGCCGCAGCGAGGCCCAGACGCTGATCCCGATGATGATGGCGATGACGCCAAGCGAGATCCAGGTGTTCACCTTGTAGAGGTCGCTGACGAGCATCTTGGCGCCGACGAAGACGAGCACCGCCGACAGGCCCAGCTTGAGGTAGGTGAAGCGGTGGATCATGCCTTCGAGCAGGAAGTACAGGGCCCGCAGGCCGAGGATGGCGAACGCATTGGAGGTGAAGACCAGGAACGGCTCGCTGGTGACGGCGAAGATGGCCGGGATGGAGTCCACGGCGAAGATGACGTCGGTGGTCTCCACCGCGACCAGGACCGCGAACAGCGGGGTGGCCACCCACCGGCCGCCCTGGCGCACCCAGAACCGCTGGCCGTGGTACCGGTCAGTCATGGAGACGGCGCGGCGGAGCAGGCGCAGGACTGGGTTGCGCTCGGGGTGGACCTCGTGGTCCCGGGAACGGGCCATCTTGATGCCCGTGAGCACCAGGAAGGCGCCGAAGACGTAGATGGTCACATGGAAGGTCTCCAGCAGGCTGGCGCCGGCGGCGATGAAGGCGGCGCGGAACACCAGCGCGCCGAGCACGCCGTAGAACAGCACCCGGTGCCGGTACTCGCGGGGGACGGCGAAGTAGCCGAACAGCAGGGCGAAAACGAAGATGTTGTCGACGGCCAGGCTCTTCTCGATCAGGAACCCGGCCAGGTACTGGCCGGCGGCGGTGGCGCCCTGCCAGACCCAGAGGACGCCGGCGAAGCCCAGGCCGAGCGCCACCCAGACCGCCGACCAGGCTGCCGCCTCGCGTACCGACACCACGTGGGCGCGGCGGTGCGCAAGCAGGTCGACTGCCAGCAGAACAAGGATGAAGGCGACGAATGCCGTCCAGGCCCACAGGGGCACGTTCACTCCAAGACCTCCTGCTCGAACTCGGGTACGAGCCGAAGGTCTCTCCGCCCTGGACTAGGGTGGGCCGGCGCACCGGGCCTGGTGGCCGAAGTGACGGTGGCGCCGCGGGGATACTCCCCTCCGGTGAAGTTAAAATACTGAATTGCATAGCAGGTGTCAACCGGGAGAGCGCATGGGCGAGGGCACCGGGGGATGGACCTTCCTCACCAACCACGGCCACGTCCTGCTCCTGATCAGCCGGGACCCGGACATCCGTGTCCGCGAGCTGGCCGGGCGGGTCGGCATCACCGAGCGGGCGGCCCACCGGATCGTCGCCGACCTAGTCGGCGCCGGCTACCTGTCGCGCACGCGCGTCGGGCGGCGCAACCGCTACGTGGTACATCCTGAGCTGCCCCTGCGTCACCCCATCGAGCGCACTCACAACATCGGGGAACTCCTCGATGTACTCGGCAGCCCAACAGCACCGTCTCGCCCTGGCAGGCCTAGCGGCGCCGGCCTGCCGAGCAGTCGCTGATCCAGACCCAGCGTCCCCTCACGCTGTTCGGGTGAGCACTCAAAGACCAGCGTCAATCACCGTTATGAAACAACCTCTTAGCCTGAAGCTGCAGTTCTCGGCCCACAAAGGCGCCAATCCACTTCACACTGCCAATCTCGCGGCCGGTCTTGGTGTCGTGGACTATGCGGTCGTCGGCGTACAGCCACTCCGCCACCCCTCTATGCCAGGAACAGGCCCCGCTCCCGTGGCGTCGCTGCGCCAGCCGTCGCGGCAACGGGCGCCAATGCGATAGTGACGGGCGTAGTCGCTCGGCGCCACGGTCCGCAAGGTTCGGCTCGGCCGAGTGGCCGATGATGTCCGGAGCCGTGGTCCAGGTAGGCGATTCCACGGTCGCGACGGTGGTCGGCGCTGCGGTCGAGGATGTGCTGCTCGACCCTGATGGAGCGTTTCCGGGCCCTTCCAGGCCGTTGACAACCCATACTGCGGCTACGAGGCACGCGATCCACGCCGGCGTGGGGCCGAACGTGTACCGGCACGCTTCACGGTCCCCCCCACATTCGCGAAGCCGGCAGGACCCTAGTTGATCCGGACGCCGGCGACCAGCAACTCCAACTCGCATCGGCGGGTCCGGGGACCGTATGTAACGCCAGCGGCCCATACGCGCTCTTTCTACTGCTGCGCACGGGCATGCGCAGGACATGACGCAAACACCCCGGCCGACCGGTCCCCCCGCGGCCGGGGTGTTTGTTTGCGCGTCCGTAACGCCGGCATCGTCGCTGGCGTTCCTCAGTAGGTCGGTGGCCGGGTGCGCGTCCTCGCCGGCGCACCCCGGGGATGCCCATCGGCCCCGGAGACCGGCTGGACCAGCGCCCGGCCCGGTCCGGGCTACGACCCCGGGGGCACCCCTGCCCGGGGTCGTAGCACGCTCAGAGGTAGATGCTCGGTTCGCGGTTGTGCAGGTGCGCCCGGGTGGCGTGGCCCAGCGGGCCAGCGACCCGTCGACCCACGGCGTCATAGAACCCGCTGTCGGCGGCCGCCCGGGCTCGGGTCGACGGCTACGGAACGCCATCGGCAGCCAAGGCCAGGACCTCGTCGCCGAGCGCGGTCCTGCTGACCTTCCACGCTCCCCAGGCGGCGTCGTCGCGTTCCTCCAACTCGACCCCGACCCCGATGGGCAGCTCCTGGTTGTCCCGGGGATGCTTCGCGGTGAGCGGCACCTTGGCCGGGTCGGTGCCGGCCAGGGCGCCACGCTCGAACACCTCGATGACCAGACGGCCGCGGTCGAGCACGCGGGCCTCGACGTTCCACGGCACGAGCGGGCCGAACAGGGTTCGGCCGTCGCCGTCGTCGCGGACCTGGAGCTCGGCCTCGATGGCGATGCGGTGGGCTTCGTAGCGGTCCCGCAGGGTGGTCCGGACGAACCCGCCGGCGTTGAACTTGGCGGTCTGGGTCGACGGCAGCAGCCCGGAGACGGCCCGCTCGACGCGGGCCAGCCAGGGACGCAGAGTGAAGTGAGGAAGTCGACGCCGCGCATCTCCGGGCTCGTGTAGGCCTCATGGCCGGCCGTCTCGCCGGCCATCATCTCGGGCGGCACCCCGTAGAAGCGGCAGATGGTGGCCACGCAGAACTTCTGGGTGGCGATGAACTGGGCCTCGTCGGGGGCGATGGTGATGGGCTGGAACTTGGCCCGGTCGCCGAGCACGGCGATGTCGCGCTTGTTCCTGTGCCGCTCCCGCCAGCGGGCCTTGAGGGCCTCGGCCGTGGCCCCGACGTCGTCCAGCTACGCAAAAGGCCAGGTCAATGACCTGGCCTAGTGGTGGAGGTGGGGAGACTCGAACTCCCCTATGGGTTCCGTCTAGGTTCGCGAGCCTGATCAGGGCAGATGGTCGAATCTGGCCTCTGAGCTGCTCGAGTCCACTCCCCTGCTACCTCTCGCTACCTTCCCCTAGCGCGTGGCACTTCTACCGCCGCGGCGCCCTATCCGCGCCCTATCCGCGCCCTAGGGCGCCGCCTCGCTCCGCGATCCCCGGCCCATTTGAGTGGGGCCGCACGCGACTCCACCGCGCCGGCCCCATGGGACACGAGGAGTGCGCCTCATGCCCAAGCAAGACCCTATCGCCGCGCGCCGGCTGCTGGTAGCCCAGGTGCGTGACCTGGCCACCGGCGTCGGCCTGGCCATCCGCACCGCCCGCGCCTTGAACCTGCCGGTCGAGCCGGGCGTCCGGGAAGGCCACGACGCCTTGATCCTCTGGGCCCACCTGCTTGACGACGTGGTGCCCGACTAGCCAACGCCGATGCCAGCGGCCCCCGCCACCAGGCGGGGGCCGTTTTAAGATTCCGTGAAGATTCACCCCATGCTGGTTCGCCGCCAGATTGGTGATGAGAGAGTGGGTGGCAGCCTTGGGCGGTGACTACCGTTGTGGCTGCGGCCACGGGGACAGCGGTTAGGACGGCCACAGCCCCCGTCCGTCCTTGCGCCGCCCAAGGCTGTCCTGCTTCTAGATATAGATGTCGATCCGGTCGACGCCGGCGAGGCTGGCCGCGCGATCGTGCGCCATGACGGCGGCCACCGCGGCGTCGATCCTTCGTGGTGAGTCCTTCCGCTCCTTGGCCAGCCGGGCGCCTCGAGCGTCCTCTCGCAAGATCGCGTTGCCGACGTGGCGGGCCAGCCGGCTGTCACCGGAGTGGGTCAGCTGGCCGTTGACGACGGCTTCGTAGAAGCGGGCCGTCGCCGGCGTCATGCGGGCCGGTGACTGTGGGTACTCGAGGACCGGCAGGCCTTCGCCGTCAAGCAGCTGCAGGCTCCGGGCCCACCGGAATGGGTCGGCGGCGATCTCCTGCACGCGCCAGCGGCGGCAGGCCTGTCGGATGGCCGCTTCGACGTCGACAATCGGCACTTGGCCGTCGCCTGGTTCCCAGAGCTCGACTAGGTCGACGTGAGGCCGTTGCTCCACCGACACGGCGACCAGGACGCTGGTGTCGGCATTGAAGGAGCCATCGAAGGCCAGGACCACCGGCGACCCGTCAGGGATGCCGCGGACGTCGGTGCAGGCCGACCACGCGCCTGGCGGCAGCCAGGCCTCCTCGAGCGTGTCCACGAACTGGCAGAGCCGAGCTCGCCGGAATGAGGCCTCTCGCATCTTGGGCGGGAGGCAGACCTCGAGGCCTTCCACGTCCAGGAAGTCGCCAAGCGCCGGATTGGCCAGCGACCAGCAATGACGGCATTCTGCGGGATGGTCCTCGAAGCCGGCGGCCGAGTGTTCCCGCCAGGCAACCAGAGGATCGTCGGGATGGTCGGCCGCGTACTGGCGGAGGCCTCCGAGCACCGTCTCGGCGAGCTCGGGGCCCGGCGTCCCGATGGCCAGGACGGTGGAGCGCTTCTGCTTGCCGGTGGCCAGGGAGACAACCTCAAAGACGTCCCGGTCGATCCGGCCGGCCTCATCCAAGATCGCCAGCGTGAAGTCGAGTCCCTCGAGCCGTTTCGGGACCGCCGGCAGAACGGTAAAGGCCGATCCCCGAACCGGGACCACCAGCTGATCGGCGTAGGCCTGGACTCGCCGCTCGAGGTCAGGGTGGAGTTCCACCATCCTGGCCGCGGCCCGGAAGCACAGGCCGGCTTGCCGCTCATCGGTGGCCACCACAACTACCTGCGCGCCGTCGACGCCGCAGAGGAGCTCATAGAGCGCCAGGACGGCCGTCAACGAGGTCTTGCCTTGGCCTCGAGGCAGCATCCAACCGGCCAGCCGGGCCGGCGGCCGGCGATCCCATGTAGCGGCGATCAGGGACCGCTGCCAAGGTCGCAACCGGAGCGGTTGCCGGACACCATGCCCACGCGGGACGCGCACATAGGTACCCGCGAACCGTGCGACGGCGAGCTCCCGCCGGCGGGAGGCCTTCAACGGCAGCGGAGAGCCATCGACGGCCGCCTTGGGTCCGGCCTTCACGCGACCACCGGGCCCGCCCGGCCAAGGTCCTGTCGGTCGCCGACTGTAATCGCGTGTTCGCCTAGCAACGGGGTCGTGGTTGGTGCCCTATGGGGGGAATCGACCAGTTGCGCGGTTGCTCGGCGGACCACGTTGGCCGATCTCGCGCTGTTGCATGGGACGCACCGGACCACCAACGGCCCATCCTCCCGGCCGTCGGCGGCGACTTCTACGACGTGGTCCGCGCTCAGGTTGGCGGCCGGGTGCGCGCCGCGGCCGAGCTCGGGGACACCGGGACACCAATCGCCCATGGTCGCTCGCCACTCGGCCACGGCCTTCCGGCGACGCACGATCTCTTGGTTGCGGTTGAGCTCTGGCCGACGTGCGCGCTTGGCCTGCTCCTTCGGCCGATCATGCTCTCGCTTGCAGTCAGTGCACCGAGGCCGGCCACGTACCGGCTTGCCACAACCGAGACAGGCACGGAGCAAAGTCTTGGTCATCTCGGCTTGCGTCGCCGGCGTTGGCGGAGCTTGTCTCGGCACTTCGGACAGCGATCACCAGGCCCGACGAACTTGGTTTGGCAGCTAACGCAGTTGCCGCCGGGACGGCCGACGAACAGGAACGGTTGAGCCTTACCCACGGTGCAGCCTGGCCGAGTTGAGCAGCGGCGCGCCGTCAAAGGCCGGGAGCAGCTGGCTCAGGTGGCCGCGGACACCGACCACACCGGCGCCGGCGTAGGCCGGAACGCGGACCACCGCGACGTGGTCAAGCAGAGCTCTCGTCCTCGTCACCCTGGTTCGATTCGGCGACCACCGACTTCCACCGGTGACTTCCGCGAAGCCGATGCTCAAGCCAAGCGGGACACCGTCTCTGGCCAGCTCGAGGACCTCGTCTCCGAGTGCGGTCTTGGACACGCGCCAGGCGCCCCAAGCGGCGTCCTCGCGTTCCTCGAGCTCTACCGTCACGCCGATCGGGAGCGTCTGGTTGTCCCGCGGGTGAGTGGCCGTCAACGGCACGCGCGAGGGATCAGTCCCGGCCAAGGCGCCGCGCTCGAAGCTCTCCTTCACGATCCGGTTCCGGAACAAGATCCGCGCGTCGACGCCCCACGGGAGCATGGGGCCCTCGAGGGTGCGGCCGTCGCCGTCGGCGCGCAGCTGCAGGCCCGACTGCGGGTAGTAGCGATCCAGCATCTAGGCCACCCCTCCGAGCTCGTCCGGCGGCAGCGGCGGCCGATCCTCGAGCTCTCGGATCTCGTTGACAGTGAGGAAGCCGGCCTCC
>JASLBL010000254.1 GCA_030146615.1 Actinomycetes bacterium | reverse complement strand
CATCGGCGAGGGCTTCGCCCTGCTCCAGCTCCCCCTGGTGGTGGCCATGGTGGCCCAGCGCTACCGGCTCAGCCTGCTCCCGGCCCGACCGGCCGAGGTCGAGGCGGCCGTCACCCTCCGCCCTCGGGCCCCGATGCTGATGCGGGTCGACCGGGTCGCCTGAGCCGGCGTTAGGCCGGGTTCCAGAGGGCCTGGCCCGTGTCGGGGTCGAACAGCGACAGCTCGCTGACGTCGACGGCCAGCTCGACCCGGTCGCCGCGGCGGACCGGGTGGCCGCGGGGGAAGCGGGCGATCAGGTGGGCCTGGCCGCCGGGGAGCTTCTCGATCCCCGGGGTGTCGCTGACGGTGACCGAGTTGGTGTTGAGCGGGCAGCTGACCAGGAGCTCGGCGCCGAGGTGCTCGATCCGGAAAGCGGAGGAGAACAGCACCGGCAGTCCCGGCTCGGAGCCGGCGTCGGTCACGTGCTCGGGCCGGATGCCGATGGTCACCGGGCCCGAGCGGCCCCGCAGCAGCCCCGACGGGGTGCCGGGGAAGGGCAGGCGCTGACCGCCCAGGACCACGAAGGTGCGGCCGGCGTCATGCTCGATGAACCCGGCGACAAGGTTCATGGCCGGCTCGCCCATGAAGCTGGCCACGAAGGTGTTGGCCGGCCGCTGATACAGCGTCCGGGGCTCGTCGATCTGCTCGACCCGCCCGCCCCGCATGACCGTCACCCGGTCGCCGATGGCCATGGCCTGGGACTGGTCGTGGGTCACGTAGATGGCGGTGACGCCGAGCCCGTGCTGGAGCTGGGCCAGCTCGGAGCGGAGCCGAATCCGCTCGCCGGCGTCCATGTGGGTGAGCGGCTCGTCGAGCAGGAACACGTCGGGGACCCGGACGGTGGCCCGGCCGACGGCCACCCGCTGGCGCTGCCCGGCCGACAGTGTCTTGGGCTTGCGGTCCAGGAGCCTGCCTAGCCGCAGCACCCGGGTCTCGGCCTCGACCCGCTGCTGGATCTCGTCGGCGGGCAGCTTGCGCAGGGCCAGCCCGAAGCGGAGGTTCTGGGCGGCGGTGAGGTGGGGGTAGAGGGCGGCGGCCTCGAACACCATGGCCACGTTGCGCTCACCTGGGGTCAGGTGGTTGACCACTCGGCCGCCGATGCTGATGGTCCCGCCACCCAGCGGGTCCAGGCCGGCGATCAACCGCAGGACGGTGCTCTTGCCGCAGCCGCTGGGGCCGACGACCACCATCAGCTCGGCGTTGCGGACGTGCAGGCTCAGGTGCGAGACGGCCGCGGAGCCGTCTGGGAACACCCGGGAGACATCATCGAGCAGGACGTCGGCCATGCCGCGAAACCACCACCAGACCTGTGCCTGGTCCATGGTAGTCCACCGCTTCCACCGGACGATCGGGATGGGCCGCTGTGCTACCAGCCGAGCGGGCCGGGCTCTCCCTGGATGGCGGCCACCGGCGCGCCGGTCCCGGTCTCGGAAACCAGCAGCTCCTCCCAGGTCTCGCGGCGGCGGGCGACCCGGGCCACGCCGTCGGCGACCACGATCTCGGCCGGCCGCGGCTGGCCGTTGTAGTTGCTGGCCATGGTCATGCCGTAGGCGCCCGCGTCCAGGAAGGCGACCAGGTCGCCAGGGGCCAGGTCGGGCAGGTCGGCCTCGGTGGCGAGCACGTCGGTGGATTCGCAGATGGGGCCGACGACCTCGGTCGGGCCGGCCAGCGGGGCCGCCCGCAGCGGCCGCACCCGGTGCGCCGCCTGGTACAGGGCGGGCCGCAGCAGGTGGTGCATGCCGGTGTCGACCACCAGCATGCGGCCGGCGCTGCGGTGCTTGCGGTACAGGACCTTGGCGACCAGGGCGCCGGCCCTGGCCACCAGGGCCCGGCCCGGCTCGACGCCCAGGCGCACGTTGCGGCCGGCGACCACCGGCTCGAGCGCGGCCGCGAACACCTCCGGGCCGATGGCCGACCCGCCGCCGTAGTCGACCGGCAGGCCGCCGCCGACGTCCAGCCAGTCCATTTCCAGGCCGGCCGCCCGGCCCGCCTCCAGCACCTCGAGGCCGACCCGGGCTCCGGCGGCCACGCCGTCGGGGCCGGGTAGCTGGGAGCCGACGTGGACGTGGACCCCGACCGGGGTCAGCCCGGCCAGCTCGCCCCGGGCCGCCCTGGCCAGCAGCTCGTGGGCCACGGCGACCGGGACCCCGAACTTGGCCTCGTCGTGGCCGGTCTGGATGTTGACGTGGGTGTCGACCTCGACGTCGGGGTTGACCCGGACGGCGAACCGGGCCGGCCGCTCCAGCCTGGCCGCCACCTCGCCCAGGGCGTCCAGCTCGTCGGCCGACTCGACGTGGACGGTGACGCCGTGGCCGACGGCCAGGGCCAGCTCCTCGGCGGTCTTGCCGACGCCGGCGAAGACGCAGTCCTCCGGGTTGCCGCCGGCCCGCAGGACCCTGACCAGCTCACCCCCGCTGACCACGTCAAAGCCGGCCCCGGACTCGGCCAAAGTGGCCAGCAGGGCCAGGTTGGCGTTGGCCTTGACCGCGTACAGGACCTGGGCGCCGATCGGCTCGAACGCGGCCGCCACCCGCCGGTAGGCGGCGGCGACCGCGTCCAGGTCGTAGACGTAGGCGGGCGTGCCGGTCTCGGCGACCACCTCGTCCAGGGGCAGGCCGCTCACGCAGAGGCGTCCGTCGAGGTAGCGAATGGGGTCGGGCGGCCAGGGGGCCCGGCGGGCCGGCGGGCCGTCGCCGGCCGGGGCGGCGCCGTTGGGCGCGGGGTGGGGGACGGCTGGTGGCTGGGTCATGACAGCAGGCCTCGACAACGGTGCTGGAGAAAGAACGAGGAACGAACGCGCCAATCGGGCGACCGCCGGGAAGGCTGCCGCCGCGCTGACGCATCTGTCCGGGTCGAGCCTTGCATATCGATGCGTCGCCCGCAACAGCAAGCCTGCTGCGAGAATGGATAGTTCTGCCAGATGTTGCATATTCTCAGCAT
>JASLBL010000196.1 GCA_030146615.1 Actinomycetes bacterium | reverse complement strand
TGCCTCTGGACACCCCCGGCAACTGGTCGACAGATCAACTTCAAGGCACCAAGCCGGTGAGACTTCGAGTCAGACCAGCCACCGAGGGCACCCAGCCGCATCATCGCAGGGAGAACTTCCTCTACACCTCAAGGCCGGCCCTGCGGGCGCCCTCCGGCCCGGCAGCGACCCGCCGGTCACCTGGGAACCGGCCTCCCCTCCGCACCAGGCCAGCGATGGCCGACATGCGAGAAGGGATGCTCATCCGCCAGTACGCCGATCAGCGCAGGCGGGCAAGGAAGCCGACAACGGTGCCCGGATGGACTCGGTGGCGTTCCAGGCTCTGGCCGCCGCGGCTGGCGGGGCCGGCAAGGTCGCCGGCTACTGCGCCGACGGCACGGCCGGCAGCGCAGGCGCCCACGGGCAGGGACAAGGCTCGCCGCGGAGCAGGTCGCCACCGTCGACCCCGGTCTCGCCCCCGAGCAGCGGCCCACCCCCAGGTGCCGGCCCTGGCGGGCACGGGAAGGGCGGACCCCCAACCACCACCGGCTGAACGGTCCCAGGGCGGGGGTGCCTGTACCTCGGACCGGCTGGCTTTCGGAGCGAGGGGTCGGTTGGCCACCCGATAACCGACAATTCATTTAATAATCGGCAATTCCCACGGGTAGCGCCCTCCACTCACCTGTGAAATCTGGTGGCGCATCTCTGTAATCATGCTGGGTTCATTGACGCTCTAAGAAACGAGCGAGTCAGGGGGGCGAAACACTGCGAGCAGTAGTCCGATGGCTGATGATGCGCGGCGTCCTGCTGGGCCTCCTGACGCTGTCGGGCGCGGGCTGCAGCGCCGAAGGCGACAAGAAGCTGGCGGATGTCACTACCACTGCTTCGTCCGTCACCACGGCAGGTCCGACAGCCTTTGTTGCCGAAGCTAGGGCGATGACCTTCGGCAACAAAGACCTCGCCGCGGCCTCCAATGGGGATCTGTTGCGGCTCGGGAGGGTCGTGTGCGACGGCCTGGCATCGAGGACCTGGGCTTCCGCCGAGTCGTTCAGAGGCTTGTTCGGTCGGAGGCACGCCGACGGCCACCGAAGCCAGGGCCTTCGTCAGGAGAGTGCGGTGCGCAATCTCTGCACACAGCACGCCAGCGCCATACGTTGACCTTGGCGGCGGGACACGCCATTTGGGCCAGCGTCGGCGAATGCGAGAGCAATCCCGCACGGCTTACAGACGAACCCGCCACCAGGCACCCACTCCTGACCAGTTGGCCTCCACCTGGCCGGCGAGGATGGGGAGTGCCTCCTCGAGTGAGGTATGCAGATGCAGGAGCGGATCCGACTCCTAGGTGAGCCGTCCTGGGTTCCTGGAGGCGTGGTTACGCGGTTTTCTTGAAGTAGCCCTTGGCCTTGCTGTAGGCGGCCTTGCCGCAGTCGGTGCCGGTGGCGCGGGCGTGCAGGTCGCCGTCGTTGAAGTGGATGCCGCCGATCTGGCGGCTGAGGCTGGCCGATTCGGCCAGGTCGGTGAAGCTCGACCAGGACAGGGTGACCGAGGTGGTTGGCACCCCGCTCTCGATCGAGGACGGGATGGAGCCAGCGGCGACGGTGGCCGAGAAGCTGAAGCTGTCGGAGCCGGTGAAGGCGCGCAGCACCTCGGCGGCCGCGTTCGAGAAGGTGGAATGCCCGCTGGTGTACTCGGCGAAGGGTGGGGTGGGCAGGAAGGGCCGCCACTCGGTGCCGTTCATCAGCACCGTGCCTTGGTTGGGCTTCCAGGCCCGGATCGTCTTGCCGTCATTGAGCCAGCGCACCGCGGTGATGGGCCGCATCGAGTTGTAGGCCCGTTTGGCGTCCCAGGCGACAATGCCGGCGTCCAGCAGGGCGGTGTTGAGGGCGAAGAACAGCTTGGCGTCCTGGCCCAGGCTGTGGCCCTTCCGGCGCGAGACCTCCTGGGCGATCAGGTTCCAGTGCCCTGGCGGGGTGACGGTCATCGGGCCGTCGGACCAGTACCAGGCCTGGGCCTTGGTCTGGTTGTTCAGCCCGGCCGAGTAGTTCAGGGCCTGGTTGACTTCCTGGACGACCAGGCCGTTGCCGCCCTTTTGGCCGCCGCCGCTGCCGGTCAGCCGCAGCGCCGGCCCGGCCGGCCGCGCCGTCGAGCCTGAGCTGAGCGCCCAGGGGCGCACCAGGGCCCAGTGCGGCAGCAGGAACGACTGCACGGTGCCGTCCGGGTTGATCAGCGGCTGCCACTTGTTGGGGTCGACCGGCTGCATGTGCGGCTGTTCGGGGGTGACCACGACCGGGGTGGGGGTGGTCTTGTTGACGTTGGCGGGGCTGGTGTTCCAGTCGGTGGGGTCGGCGTAGCCGGGATGGTTGGCGCCGTCGTTGGCGCGCTGCGCCAGGACGTCGGCGGCGGCCTTCTGGCCGACCTGCGTGGCGGCGGCCCGGTTAAGGGGTTGCAGCTCCTGCTCGTGCCCGGCCAGCATCGCGTCGAACTGCCCCCGGGTGCCGAACAGGGCGGTGAGGGTCTGGTAGGCGGCGTGGCTGATGGCCAACTGCTGGTCGTCGGCGCTGCCGGAGGCCCTGGCTCCGTTGGTTGGCTTGGAGGTGTTGTCGTAGGCGGCCCAGGCGTCGTAGATGGCGGTATGGGCGATCGCCAGGGAGCGTGCGGCCACCGGCGGGGTCCGCCGGACCTGTGCGACGTTGGGGTCGATGATCGAGTCCAGGGCGGCCTGATTCCACTGCAGGACCAGGTTGTCGCCCGCCGCTGCCCAGGCCGAGGAGCCACCGAGCAGTCCGGCCGCTGACCCGCCGGTGAACGCCAGCGTGACCACGACCACGACCGCCAGCGCCCGGACAATGCGGCTGCCCTTCGGCGCGAGCAGGCGTCCTCCCATGGCACACATCCCTTCTCGTAGCCCGGCGCCTGGTCGAAGGCCTTAGGTAGGCCAGGGGGAGCGACCGGTGCGAGCATCATGACTGCACGCGAACCGGGACAGAATGTTGCATTCGCGCTGACACTTCAAGTCCAGCAGGAGACACGAGGGGCGGGCACGTAGGGCCCTTCCAACCGCTCCTTCAGCGGGATGCAGCGCGCAAGCGGCCCCGGCCCCCGGACGGCACCATCACCGTCCGTTCGAGAAGGAACGGCTGAGCTGCCCGTAGCGGCATCGCCGATCCCGTGAGGCGAGGGGCCTGAGCGCCCCTCGCCTCGTTGGCGCCTGGTCCGCGCTGGGTCCGCGTGGCATCAGGAACCGCTGGTCCTCGGCGGGCACGAGCAGTCACGGCCGGTATGCAAGAATCCCAAATCACAGCGCATTCACGGCGACGACCACGGAACGTGGAGCGAGAAGACGGCGGGTTCGAATCCCACCTCCCCAGACGCCGAGCATCCAGCCCACGACGCTAGAGCAAGCGGCCGGTTTCAAGAGGAGGGCCGCTTGGGTACCACCATGCCGGTGACCAGGGACAGCCCGTCTATATAGGGGGATGTCCCTGGCCCAGACCCCGCCAGGGCTCCCCCTAACAAGGCGATTGCCAGGCGGGGCTCGCTTGTCGGGGGCAGTCGGCGGGGGTCTCCTTGCCAGCCAAGGTCCGCGATGCGGAGCGCCGCTGCCCCCGCGAGCGGGGCGGCCCTGGTCCACGTTTGGTCCACATGCCATCGGAGCCGAGCGGTTCCTAACGGTCTCCAGCGGTCTCCACCGGTACATCGTTCGCCCAGGTCGCAGGTACCATCCTGGGCAACGAGCCCGGGGGCTGAACCCTGATAAGGATGAGGTCCCAGGTTCAAGTCCTGGCAGGCCCACCACATAGGCGTTGACCAGCCGAAACGCTTCCTCCTCATTCTCCAATGTGGTGTGTGGACGCATCCGTGTTACGGATGAGGTCTTGAACCGGTTGCTTTCTGACCCGCAACAACGCGGCTGAACAGCCGTTTCCCGCTGGGCCGGATTCGTGTGTGCTTGGCTGCACAGCGGTGTGAGAGCGCATAACTCTGCTTTGACAACCGTTCGACCGCGAACTCGCCGGGTTCCTGTGGGCCGAGATGACCGCCGAGCATGCCGGCTAGCCCCATCCGATCACCCCATCGTCGGCCGCGGGGTGATCATGGCCGCCATGATGCCCCGTCGCCCCCGCCGCTTCAGGCACGATGAGCCGTCGGCTCAGCGGGCCCGCCGCGGGCCGGCCAGGGCCCTGCGCGGAGCGGCGGTCGAGGCCCGCACGACCAGGGTCGGCTGGAGGCTGATGGTCACCGGCGCTCCGGGTGCGGTCGGTCTGCCCTCGACCAGGGCGAGGGCGGTTTCGGCGGCGACCCGGCCAACCTCGGTGACCGGCATGGCGACGGTAGACAGCGGCGGGTTGAGGTGCTCGATCAGCGGGATGTCGTTGTAGCCGACGATCGAGACGTCCTTGGGGCAGCGGAGCCCGGCCTGCTGCACCGCCTCGATGGCGCCGATGGCCATGAGGTCGTTGTGGGCGAAGACCGCCGTCGGCCGTTCACCGCTGCTCAGCAGCCTCGCCATCAACCGCCGCCCCTCGGCCACGGTCGCCTCGCCCATGGCAACGTCAGGGTCGTCCAGACCCTCCTTGACGACCGCCTCATGAAAGCCGACGCCGCGCTCGCGGAAGGCCTCGATGTCCATCGGGCCATGGAGCTGCACGATGCGCCGATGGTGCAGCTCCAGCAGGTGCCGGGCGGCCAGCGCCCCACCCATGCGGTCGTCGTTGGCCACGATGGGCACGTTCACCCCCCTGATCCATCGGATGGCCAGCACCAGCGGGATTCCCTGCCTGGTGAACTGGCGCAGCACGTTGCGGTCACGCTCGCGGCTGGTGGCCGTGATGACCGCGTCGACGCGGCGCCTGGCGAACAGGTTGAGGGTGCTGTCCAGGCGCCCGCTGTCGTCGGTCGTCTCGTTGATCAGCGACGCGTAGCCGCGCCGGTCCAGCGCGTCGTTGAGCCCGCGGACCACGCCCGCGTACACGGGGTTGCCGAAGTCGGGCACGATGATGCCGACCGTGTGCGTCCGCTGGTTGCGCAGGCTCTTGGCCACTAGGTCGGGCTCGTACCGCAGCAGCCTGGCGGCCTCGAGCACGCGCTCCCTGGTGACCTCGTTGACCCTGGTCCGCTGGTCGGGGTCGAGGCTGCGCGAGACGGTGGAGGGATGCACGCCAGCGGCGACCGCCACGTCACGGATCGTCACGGCCCGCCGAGCGCCACCTCTTGCGGACCTGTCTGCCGGCATCTGGGTCCCCTCTCTTCGTGCGCCTGTGGTCGTCTGCGGGGCCCGGGGGCAGCTACCCGAGCTGCTTCCAGTCGTCGGGGAAGTAGAACGCGTTCTCGGACGGCGGGACGGGCGACTGGACCTCCAGCCAGCGGACCGGCTGGTCGCCGTCGTTGACGAACCCGTGGGTGCCGTTCACGCCCACCCAGACCAGGTCGCCCGTGTCGACCCGCACCCTGGTGCCGTCCAGCGTCCCGAGCGCCGTTCCGCCGAGCAGGTAGTAGATCTCCTCGAACGGGTGGTAGTGCTCCCTGGCCGCCTTGCCCTCGGTCGCGCTGGGCGCGAACTCGACCATGAACAGCGTGTGCTGCTGGGCTCCCAGGAGCTGGTCGACCTCCATCCGGATCGAGATGTTGCGGATGTTGGGCCCGTGGTAGCCCGGCATCGAGATGGGCCCGTAGGGCGCCATGTCGTCGTCGCTGAAGTGGCCGACCCAGCGGTGCCTCGGGTCGGTCTCGACCGGGTGCCCGAGCAGCCCCGGCCAGACGAACCCCTCGGCCGGGTAGACGCCGACCCGGCCGCCGACGCGGCGGGGCTGGGGCGCCCGCGTCTCCAGCCAGCGCACTCGCGCGCCCGACTGGTTGCGCCAGGCGTGGGGGACGGCGACCGGGGCGAGTCCGTGGTCGCCCGGTCCCAGCTCGTAGGCCAGGTCGCCGACGGCGAACTGGGCCTCGCCCTCGAGGATGTGGAAGGACTCCTCGAACGGGTGGCGATGGGCGGGGACCGCCGAGCCGGCTGGCAGCTCGCAGAGCCGGATCTCCAGGTGGACCGAGCCCTCGAGGGTGCCGACCAGGGTGGCCACGCGCAGGCCGGGCAGGTTCTGGTCATCAGTCCACCGCTGCTCGTCGAGACGGGTCACGTGGAAGGCCATGGCTCTCCTCGCTCAGGCGCGCCGGGTCTGACGGTTGTACGGGTCGGCCTGGCCTCGGTGGCCCAGGGGTCGACCAGGGTCTTGATCGCGCCCGACCGGCCGCCGGCGAGCGGCTCCAGGCCCTCGCTGACCAGGGCATCGAGCGGGATGGCGACGGGCGCGACGTCCGCCCAGCCCTCGGCGCGCTCGGCGACCAGGCGCACCGCCGCCGGCAAATCGGTCTCGTGGACCAGGGCGTTGGTGCCGATGATCTCCAGCTCGGTCAGGGCCAGCCGGCGCAGGTCCACGGGGACCGGCTCGGGCTGCATGCCGACCTGCACCAGGCGTCCGCCCTTGGGCAGCACCTCCAAGGCCCGCAGGGTCACCGCGCCGATCCCGGTCGCCTCGAACGCGACGTGGGGCGGGCCCTCCATCGCCGCGAGCACACCCTCGGGCGGGCCGCCGGTGGGGGCGACCCGGTGGGCGCCGAGCCGGCGGGCCAGTTCGATCCGTGAGGGGTCGGGATCGGCCACCGTCACGTCCACGCCCTGCCTGGCCAGCGCGTAGACGAGCATGGCGCCGATGCCGCCAGCGCCGAGCACCAGGGCGCGCTCGCCCGGCTGGACCCTGCCCCTGCTGCGGGCGTGCACGGCGATCGCCATCGGCTGGGCGAGCGCGGCGGCGTCCGGGGGGAGCTCGAGGTCGTCGACCGCCTCGCAGTTGGCGACCGGCGTGGCCACGTACTGCGCCAGGGCACCGTCACGGTGGAGCCCGACGCCCGCGTAGTCCACACACAGGTTGGTCCGGCCCCGCCGGCATTGCCAGCAGCGCCTGCAGGCGACCGCGCCGCTCGAGGCGACCAGCCGGTCCAGCCAGCCGGGGTCGACGCCGTCGCCGACGGCCACGACCCGCCCGGCGAACTCGTGCCCGATGACCAGGGGACCGAGGTGACCGGTGGCCGGGTGGCGGCGCTGGACGGGGAACTGCGCCGGCCCGTGGGCCCACTCGCCCGCGTCGGTCCCGCAGATCCCGACGGCCAGCACCCGCAGCAGCACCTCGCCCGGCCCCGGCTCGGGTCTCGGCACCGTCTCCACCCGTACGTCCCGCCGGCCGTGGTAGACCGCCGCCCGCATCCCGTCCGCCATCACACCCGTTTCCCGCCTCAGACGTTCAGCCGCCGCCCGCGCTGCTGGCGGAACAGCCCGACCACGCCCCGCTTGGCGTACAGCGCGAACAGCACCAGCAGCAGCCCGAGCACGACCCGGTTGGCCTCGGGCGGGATGTTCAGCCCGAACAGGTCCACGCTGGGGATGGTGGTGCGCAGCCACTGCTCCAGCAGGACCACGATCACCCCGCCGATCAGCGGCCCCTGCCAGGTCCCCAGCCCGCCGATCACACAAATCAGCACGGCGTCCAGCGACAGGCTGAAGTCGAACGTGCCGGTCGGCTCGATGTAGCCGGTCTGGAAGGCGTAGACGCTCCCGGCCAGGCCGGCCAGCCCGGCCCCGAGCAGCAGCGCCCTGAGCTTGACGTCGCTGGTGCGCACGCCGAGCACGGCGGCGGCATCCTCGTCCTCGCGGATGGCCCGCAGCGCGTGCCCGAAGTTGGCCCGTTGGACCAGCCAGGCGACGGCGGTGGCGAGCGCGGCCAGGGCGAGCAGGGTCCAGTAGAACCCGGCCGCGAGCCGGCGCGGGGTGCTCGCCTCGACGGTGGTGTAGATCCCGTTGGCGCCGCCGAGGGTCTCGGTGTTGAGCGCGATGATCTGGGCCAGGAAGGTCAGGGTCAGGGTCAGGATCGCGAAGTAGCTGCCGCGCAGGCGCAGCGTGGCCAGCCCAACCGGCAGCGACGCCACCGCGCCCGCCAGGGCGGCCAGCGGCATCGTGGCCAGCATCGGCCAGCCCAGGTTGGCGTTGAGCCAGGCGGCCGTGTAGACCCCGGTGCCGAAGAACACGGCCATGCCGAAGTTTAGGTAGCCGCCGTACCCGCCGAGCAGGTTCCAGCCCTGGGCGACCACGATCATCATCAGCGCCGTGCTCAGCGTGACCACGATGTCCAGCCGCAGCGTGATGGCGAACGGG
>JASLBL010000190.1 GCA_030146615.1 Actinomycetes bacterium | reverse complement strand
CCGGCCTGCACCAGCCGCTGGACCAGCCCGGCGCAGGCCTCGACCAGGTGCTCACAGTTGTCCAGAACCACCAGCAACGCCTTGTCACGGACGAACTCGACCAGCCGGTTGGCCGGGGTCGGGGACGGGGCCCCTGGGTCGCCGCCCTCCTGGCTGAGCCCCAGGGCCGCGACCACGACCTCGGCGAGCAGGGCCGGGTCCCGGAGGTTGGCCAGCTCGACCAGCCACACCCCATCCGGGTACCCGGCCACCGCCCGCCGGGCCAGCTCCACGGCCACGCTGGTCTTGCCCGCCCCACCCGGCCCGGTCACCGTGACCAGCCGGTGCCGCTCCACCAGCCGGGCCAGCTCCCCCAGCTCCTGGTCCCGGCCGACCAGGCTCGTCAGCCGCTCCGGCAGGTTGTGCCGCCCCTGCTCCTGGTCGGCGGCGGCCTCCAGCGCCGGGTCCTGGACCAGGATCGCCTGGTACAGCCGCTGGAGCTCGGGCGAGGGATCGATCCCCAGCTCCTCGGCCAGCACCGCCCGGGTCCGCTGGTACACCCCGAGGGCGTCGGCCTGGCGGCCCGACCGGTACAGGGCCACCATCAGCAACCCCCGCAGCCGCTCCCGAGTCGGATGGGCCGCCACCAACCCCTCCAGCTCCCCGACCAGCCCGGCATGTCCGCCGGCGGCCAACCCCAGCTCCACCCGGGCCTCGACCGCCGCCAGCCGCAGCTCCTCCAACCGGGCCGCCTCCGCCTGGGCCCACGGCCGGTCGGCGAACTCCGCCAGGGCGGGTCCCCGCCACAGTGCCAGCGCCTCCTCGAGTAGCTTCGCCGCCCGTGACGGCTCGCTGCCGGCGGCCGCCCGGGCCTCGGTGACCAGCTGCTCGAACCGGCCCGCATCCACCATCTCCGGATCGACCACCAGCACATAGCCCGGCGGGCGGGTCACCACCAGCCCCGACCCACCCGCCCCCAACGCCCGACGCAACGCCGACACCCGACCCTGCAAAGCATTGGCCGGCTTCCCGGGCGGGTCGTCGCCCCACAGGTCCTCGACCAGCCGATCCGCCGCCACCACCCGCCCAGCGTGCACCAGCAGGTCGGCCAGCAGGGCCCGCTCCTTGACCCCCGGCACCCGCACCAGGCCCGACCCGTCGCGGACCTCCAACGGGCCCAAGATCCCGAACTCCATCCCCGCCGTCGCCCACCCTCCCGTCGGCCCGCAGCCGATCCACAGTGTCACGTCAGCCGGCCGGTCCATCGTGGCATCAGCACCTGCCAGCGACCAAGGAGGACGAAGGATGCAGGAGCACGAGGTTCGCGAGCTCATCGACCGGCTGCTCGAGGCGATGGACCCGGCGCAGGAGTACGAGGTCCGCCACGAGGACTTCACCGTGGAGTTCCCGCAGTCGGGCGAGCGGATGGACCGTGACGGCCTCCGCAGGCTCCAGGAGCGCTACCCGGACGGGGCGCCGAAGATCACCCTGCGCCGCCTGACCGGCAGCGGCGACGTCTGGTTCGGCGAGTCGTTCATCCAGTACCGGGACGGCACGGCCGCCTACGGCGTCGCCCGCATCGAGTTCCGCGACGGCAGGATCTACAAGGAGACCCGCTACTACGCCGAGCCCTTCGACCCCCCAGCCTGGCGCGCCGACTGGGTCCAGAAGATCGAGGAGCCGGTGGCCGGCTGACGGCTAACCCGCCGCCAGGGCGCGGTCGTCGGCGGTGAAGTCGGCGTCCGCGTCCTCCGGCGGGTTGGCCAGGTGCCAGGCGACCGAGCGGTGGAGGGCCTGGTGGGGGTCGGTCTCGGTCCAGCCGAGGAGGTCGCGGGCCTTGCTGGAGTCGACCAGGAGGTGCTGGGGGATGGTCCCGAGGGCCTTGAGGTCGTCGGGGAGGAGGACGTCGGGGACCCGGACCAGCTCGGCGTCGGAGCCGGCGGCCTCCAGGACGTGGCGGGCCCACAGGCCCATCGACCAGCTGCGGGCCTCGCCGAGGTTGAGGACCTCGGCCACGGCGGCGTCGGACTCGAGGGCCAGGCGGATGCCGGCGGCGACGTCGCGGACATAGCCGCGGGTCCACAGCCAGCTCCCGGCGCCGGCCGGGATGCGGCTCCGGCCGGCTCGGACCCGGCGCAGGATCGGCTCCTCGCGGCGCTGGTGGTCACCTTCGCCGTAGACCATCGGCAGCCGGCACACGGTCGCCTCACGGGCCAGGTAGGCGGCCTCCACGTCGAGCTTCTCGTAGGTGTCGGCGTCGGTCGAGACCAGGGTCCGGCCCCGGTAGGGGTAGCGCTCGGGGCGGACCGGGGAGGTCTCGTCCACCGGCACGGGGTCGGTCTCGATCCCGGCCAGCACCGCCCCGAAGGCCCGGTACACGTCCATGCTGGACACCACCAGCAGGCGCACGTCGTCGTCGATGGCGGCCAGGGCGGTCTCGGCGTCGGCGGTCGAGAAGGCGGTGTTGTCGACCACCGCCTCGGGGCCGAACTCCTCCACCGGGCCGCGCAGATGGGGCAGGTCCTGACGCTGGGCGTGGAGGTGCTCGACCTCGGGCAGGTCGGCCGGCTCGTGCTCGCCCCGGTGCACGACCAGCAGCTCATGGCCGTTGGCGTGCAGCTCCTCGACCACCGCGGCCCCGATGAACCGGCTCCCGCCCAGCACCATCACCCGCATCCGCGCGCTCCTCTCCGGTCAGAACCCGAGGCGGGACAGCTGCCGGGGGTCGCGCTGCCACTCCTTGGCAACCTTCACCCTCAGGTCGAGGTAGACCTGGGTGCCGAACAGGGCCTCGAGCTCGGCCCGGGCCCTGGTCCCGATGTCGCGCAGCACCGACCCGCCCTTGCCGAGGACGATCGGCTTCTGGCTGGCCCGCTCGACGAACAGGAACGCCCGTATCACCAGCAGGTCCTCCCGCTCGGGGTCGGGGCCCATCTCCTCGACCAGCACCGCCACCGAGTGGGGCAGCTCATCGCGGACCACGGCCAGGGCCTTCTCGCGGATCAGCTCGGCCACCAGGTGCTGCTCGGGCTCGTCGCTGGTATGGCCCTCGGGGTACAGCGGCCGGCCCTCGGGGAGATGGCGCAAGATCAGCTCGACCAGCAGGTCGAGCTGGGTGCCGTCACGGGCCGAGACGGGCACGATCTCGGCGTAGTCGCCGAGGGAGGCCGTGGCCTGGAGGGCGGCGGCGACCTTGGCTCGGGAGGCGGCGTCCATCTTGTTGACCACGCCCAGCTTGGGTGTGGGCACCTTGGCCAGCTCGGCGGCCAGGAAGCGGTCGCCGGCGCCGACCCCGGCGGCCGCGTCGACCAGCTGGAGGACCAGGTCGACCTCGGAGAGCGTCCCTCTGACCAGGTCGTTCAGCCGCTGGCCGAGCAGGGTGCGCGGCTTGTGGAGGCCGGGGGTGTCGACCAGCACGATCTGGCCCTCGGGCCGGTGCAGCACCCCCCGCACCGCCGAGCGGGTCGTCTGGGGCTTGTCCGAGACGATCGCCAGCTTCTGGCCGAGCACGGCGTTGAGCAGGGTCGACTTGCCGACGTTGGGCCGCCCGACCAGGGCCACCAGCCCCGATTTCACGACAGGTTCTCCGGCCCGAAGCTGTCCGGGAGCAGCGAGCCCAGGGTCGTGGTGACCAGGGCGTCGCCGGACTCGCCGGCGCACAGCACCTCCAGCTCCGCGCCGTTGGGGAACTCGCGCAGGACCTGGCGGCAGGCCCCGCAGGGTGTGACCGGGTCGGGGCCGTTGCCGGCGACGGCGATCGACAGGAAGCTGCGCGACCCGGCGGCCACGGCCGCCACCACCGCCGACCGCTCGGCGCAGATGGCCAGGCCGTAGCTGGCGTTCTCGACGTTGGCGGCCGTGACCACGTCGCCCTGGGAGGTGAGCAGCGCCGCCCCGACCCGGAACCCGGAGTAGGGGGCGTACGCGCGCTCGCGGGCGGCCCGGGCGGCGGCGACCAGCTCGGCGGCGGACGGCCGGTTCACGGCCGACGAGCCTGGACGGGAACGTCCTCGGCCTGCGCGGGCGGTGGCAGCCGGTGGATCCGGACCCGGCCGATGCGCCGGCCCTGGACCCGCTCGGCTCGCAGGCGCAGGCCCTGGAACTCGACCTCCTGGCCCTCCCGGGGCACCCCGCCGACCAGGTTGAACAGCAGGCCGCCGATCGAGTCCCACTCGGTCGACGGCAGCTCGACGTCGAGCAGCTCGTTGACCTCGTCGATGCCGAGGCGGGCGTTGACCCGGTAGTCGCCGTCGGGCAGCGGCTCGACGTTGGGCTCCTCCCGGTCGTACTCGTCGGCGATCTCCCCGACGATCTCCTCCAGCAGGTCCTCCAGGGTGACCAGCCCGGCGGTGCCGCCGTACTCGTCGATCACGATCACCATGTGGCTCTTGAGCTTGCGCATCTCGCGCAGGCACTCGGCGGCCCGCATCGACTCGGGCATGAACGGGGCCTGGCGCAGGATGTCGGCCAGGGGCTTGTCGGCCTGGCCGTCGTGGAGGCGCCGGAGCACGTCCTTGGCGTAGGCGAGGCCGACCACCTCGTCGATGGTGCCGTCGTAGACCGGGATGCGGGAGTAGCCGGAGCGCAGGATCAGCTCCAGCACCTGCTCCAGCGGGGTGTCGAGCGGGACCGCGACCATGTCGGGCCGGGGCACCATGACCTCGCGCAGGATGGTGTCGCCGAACTCGAAGACCGAGTGGATCATCTCCCGCTCTTCCTCTTCGATGACGTCGTCGCGCTCGGCCTCGTCGACCATCGCCTTGATCTCGTCCTCGGAGACGAACGGTCCGCTCTTCAGGCCCTTGCCCGGGGTGACCACGTTGCCGATGGCGATCAGCAGCCGGGTCAGCTGCCCGAGGCCGGGCAGGCGGGTCAGGAAGTGCACGACCGGGGCGACCAACAGCGCCGCCCGGTCGGTGTGCTGGACGGCGTAGGTCTTGGGCGCGACTTCGGCCCCGATGAAGGTGATGACGGTCATGAAGGTGGCCGCGATCACCACCCCGAGCCCGCCGCCCACGACCCGGTTCATCACCGAGGTGAACAGGGCGGTGGCGAAGAACTGGACCACCAGCACCAGCAGCAGGACCAGGTTGAGGAAGCGGGCCGGGCTCTCGACCAGGGCCAGCAGCTGGGCCGAGCCCCGCCGCTGCTCCTCATGCAGGTGCATGGCCCTGGCCCGGCTCATCCGGGTCAGGCCGGTCTCGGCCGCGGCCAGGAAGGCGGCGATCCCGGTCAGGGCGGCCACCGCCAGCAGGCTCCAGATGTCGGTGGTGGTCAGCCGGTTCACGGCCGCTCACCGGCGCGCCAGCGCGCCAGCAGCTCGCTGGTCCGGGCCTGCATGGCCCGCTCGTCGTCGGGCTCGGCGTGGTCGAACCCGCACAGGTGGAGGATGCCGTGCACGGTCAGCAGCTCCAGCTCGGCGGCCAGGCTCTGGCCGTTGCGGACAGCCTGGTCGGCCGCGTACGCCGGGCAGAGCACGATGTCGCCGAGCAGCCACGGCGCGTCGTCGTCCTCCTCGTCGTCCAGGTCGTCCTCCTCGTCGCCCTCGCCCAGGCGGTCGGCGGCGAACCCGCGCGGCCCCGACGGCCCGTCGGGCGGCCCCGACGCCGGCGACGGCCCGTCGATCGGGAACGCGAGCACGTCGGTAGGCCGGTCCTCGCCCATGTAGCGCTCGTTCAGGTCGGTCATCACCGACCGGTCCACCAGCAGCAATGAGATCTCCGACTCCTCGACCCCTTCGGCGTCCATCACCAGACGGGCCAGCCGGGCCAGGGACGGCTCGTCCACCCTGTAATCGGCCTGTTCGTTGGCCAGGAACACACTCATTCCCGGCCCCCCGGCAGATAGCAGGCAGCCCGCGGATGCGGGGGCTCGGGGCCCATCTACGACCTGGCCTCGTCGTAGCGCCGGTACGCCTCGACGATGTCCTGCACGATCCGGTGCCGCACCACGTCCCTGCTGGACAGGTACACGAACGACAGGTCGTCGATCCCGGTCAGGATCTCCCGCACCACGTTCAACCCGGAATGCTGCCCCGACGGCAGGTCGATCTGGGTGATATCCCCGGTCACCACCGCCTTGGAGTTGAACCCCAGCCGCGTCAGAAACATCTTCATCTGCTCCGGCGTGGTGTTCTGCGCCTCGTCGAGCACGATGAACGAGTCATTAAGGGTGTTGTGGGTGACCAAGAAGTCGTCGGTCACGTACAGCGAGTCGGCCGCCGCGACCTGGATGCAGAGGGTCTCCGCCTCACCCGCGGGCTCGACGCTTTCGATGAACCGCATGGGCCGGCCGCCACCGGTGTGTGCATAGGCCTCCCGCTTCCGTGAGAGCCGGAACGGCTCGATTCCCTCGGGCAGCCGGATGTCCAGGATATGGGCGTCCGAGCGGTGATGGACATCGCGGCCTCGGGCATTGCCGGGGGAACGCCCGGCGGCCGGGCGGGTCCGCCCATAGGCGACCCCGCCCAGGGACCGCACCAGGAACACGACGTCGTCGCGGAGGCGCTCCGAGGACGTCCCGTACTGGATGCGGCAGGTCCGGCCCTGCTGGGTCACTGGTCCCCCGTCGCTGTCCAGCAGGCCCTGCAGCACGGCCAGACGAACCTCGGAGGAGTTGTGCAGGTAGGCCGCGGGGACGAACTTCGTGTTCGAGCGCGTCCCGGCGAGGCCGAGGTCGCGGAGCGTCACCGTCACCGGGTTGGACACGATCACCCCGCCGCGGTGCCCGGCCGTGTGGCGGAGCACGTAGTCGACCTCGGTCTTGCGCCGCAGTTCGATGCCGTCGAGTGCCCCCTCGAGGGCGACGGCCAGCTCCGGGTCGGCGGTGGTGAACGACGGGGTGGTGGAGGTCGTCAGGCAGCCGTCGCCGAGCAGCAAGCCCAGGGCGTAGGGGTCGATGGTGACCGGCTGGGGCTTGAATTCGACCGGACGGGAGAGCAGGGGGAGCTCGAACCGGTGGGCGTGGGCCGCTCGGAGGCGGCCGAGCATCTGGCGGGTCTCGAGGACGCGGCGGGGACGGCCTCGGCGGCGGTCGGCGGCGGTGGTGACCGCCCAGAGATGCTCGGCGCAGCACAGCGTGGAGGCGCCGTCCTGGGCTCGGACCCGGAAGACCTCCTTGCGGCCCTGCGGGTACACGCCCAGGATCGGGGTGGGCAGGCCGTCGGACCCGATCACCAGGTCGCCGACCTCCAGGCTGCCGATCGGGCGGAACCCGCCGGGGGTCAGGACCTGGCGGTCGTACGGTTGCGCGCGGCCCCGCATATAGGCCAACGGGGCCACTTCGATCGTGCCGCGTTCCATCATGCGGCCGATCTGCTCGGCGTCGATCATCTCGTAGAGGGCGTCGTAGAGGGGGCGCAGGTAGGGGTCGATCTTCTCCGAGAGGGTGCCGGGGAGGAAGCCGAGCTTCTCGCCGGCTTCGACGGCCGGGCGGGTGAGGATCAGGCGGTTGACCTGCTTCTCGATGAGGGCCTGGACGGCGACGGCCATTGCCAGGTAGGTCTTGCCGGTGCCGGCGGGGCCGATGCCGAAGACCACGGTGTTGTTGCGGATGGCGTCGACGTATTTCTTCTGGCCAATCGTCTTGGGCTTGATGGAGCGGCCGCGGCTGGTCAGGACCGAGTCGCCGAAGACCACCGACGGGCGGGCCGTGCCGTCGCCGCGGATGATGTCGATCGAGTGGCCGACGGTGTCGGCGGTGAGGGCGTCGCCCCGCTCGAGCAGGGTGATGAGCTCCTCGAAGAGGCGGGCGACCCGTTCCGCATCGGCCTGTTCGCCGGTGATGGTGATCTCGTTGCCACGGACGAAGACGGTGCTCTCGAACGCGGCCTCGATCAGCTTGAGCAGCTCGTCCCGGGTTCCAAGGAGGCTGACCATCGAGTGGTTTCCGGGGACCAGCACCTTGACCTGGACCTGTGTTGGTTGCCGCACGCTTGCCGTTTGCCCCTCCGTCTGGGGACGTCGTCCTGAAACCGGCCATCGGTGGCCGGCAGGTTCCCGAGTATAGCGAGCCGTGGGGCGGTGAGCCGGGAGGGGCCTGCCGGTTGTGGCGGTGGCCGCATAGCATCCTGGCGTCGGTGGTCCTCGGCAGATCGGAGCGGGCGGTGGGGGTCGACTGGGGTCGGCTGCTGGTCGGGCAGCTGGAGTTCTACTGGGACGTCCACCTGCGGCCGCGCCTGGACGGCCTCACCGACGAGGAGTACTTCTGGGAGCTGGTCGAGGGCTGCTGGAGCCTGCGCCGGGCCGCCGACGGCAGCTACCGGCTCGACCAGAAGGTCCCGGAGCCGGTGCCGCCGCCGGTGACGACCATCGCCTGGCGGCTGGTCCACGTCGGCGCGACCTGCTTCTTCAACCGGGCCAGCACCTTCTTCGGCGACGGCAGCGTGCCCACCGACGCCGACATGTTCGATCCCCGACACCTCCCGGCCGACCTGCCGGGCGACGCCACCGAGGCGGTCGCATTCCTGGAGCGGTCCTACCGGCGCTGGCACGACGGGATCGCCGGCCTGGACGACGAGGGCCTGGCCCGGCCGCTCGGACCCAGGGGAGGCCCGTATGCCGGGGACCCTATGGCCGAGCTGATCGCCCACATCAACCGCGAGGTCATGCACCACGGGGCCGAGATCGCCCTGCTCCGCGACCTCTACCGGGCCACCGGGGCCACGACCCGGGACAGCCGGCTGGTGGCCCGACCTTAGAGGTGGGCGATGGGCACCGGGTCGACCGGGTCGGCCAGGTCGAAGCCGAACACTCGGCTGTAGAAGTAGAGCTCGGCCTCCAGGGCGCGGCGGATGTGGCCGGCCTGACGGAAGCCGTGCTGCTCGCCGGGGAACGGCAGGTAGGCGTGGGGGATGGCCTTGGCGTCGAGGGCGGCGGCCATCAGCTCGGCCTGGGAGGGGGGCACGACCTCGTCCTCCAGGCCCTGGAGGAGGATCACCGGGCAGGCCAGGCGGTCGGTGAAGTGGATCGGCGACCGCTCCCGGTACAGCGCCTCGGCCTGCGGCCATGGGCCGATCAGGCGGTCGAGGTAGCGCGACTCGAACTTGTGGGTGTCGTTGGCCAGGGCGGCCGCGTCGGCCACGCCGTAGTAGCTGGCCCCGGCGGCGAAGACGGCGCGGAAGGTGAGGGCGCACAGGGTGGTGTAGCCGCCGGCGCTGCCGCCGCGGATGGCCAGGCGGGCCGGGTCGACGTCGCCCCGGCCGGCCAGGAACTGGGCGGCGGCCACGCAGTCGTCGACGTCGACGATCCCCCACTGGCCGTCGAGGCGCTTGCGGTAGGCGCGGCCGTAGCCGGTGGAGCCGCCGTAGTCGACGTCCACGACGGCGATCCCGCGGCTGGTGAAGTACTGGTAGCTGACGTGCAGGTCGCTGACCACGCTGGCGGTGGGGCCGCCGTGGCTGGCCACGACCAGCGGCGGCCGCTCCCCCGCCGGGCCCTGGAACCGGCGGTTGGCCGGCGGGTAGTAGAGGGCGTGGGCGGTGCGGCCGCCCTCGGTGGGGAACTCGATCGGCTCGGGCATGGTGAGGTAGCCGGGGTCCAGCTCGGTGTCCTCGCTGGACCGTAGCACCACGACGGCGGCGGCGGCCCGGTCGATCACGACCACCGCCGGGGCGCCCGTCGGGCTGCCGGCGATGCAGGCCAGCCGCCCGCCGACCGCCCGCAGGTGGGGCGGGAAGTAGGACGTGAACGGCAGGTCCAGGTCCGCCACGGTGCCGTCCGGCTCCAGGATGCCCAGGCGCTGCATGGGGCCGCGGCCGTGGACGCAGGCGATGCGGCCGCCGGGCAGGAACGCGTAGGCCGCCATGCCGAAGACCCACTGGGGAAAGCCGAACTCCTCGGAGGCCGGGGCCAGTGCCTCCAGCGCCCCGCCCCGACCCTCCGGGGGACCACTCTGCGGTCCTCCGGACCCCCCCGGGCCGACCCGGTACAGGTTCCACCAGCCGGTCCGGTCGCTGGTCAGGTGGAGGGCCCCGTCCGGGCTCCACTCGGGCTGGACGACCGACTCCTCGGGGCCGCCGGCCACGGTGACCGGGTCGCCGGCCAGGCCGTCGCCAGCCAGCTCGGCCAGGCGCAGCTCGGTCCCGTCCCAGGGCATGCTCGGGTGGTCCCACTCCAGCCAGGCCAGCCGGCGGCCGTCGGGGCTGATCCGGGGGCTGGCGTAGAAGTCACGCCCGGCCGCCAGCACGACCGGCTGGCCACCCACCCCGCCGCCGACGGCCGGCACGGCGACCAGCTCGTTGAGGACCTCGCCGTCCTGGTGCCGCTCGCGCACGCCGACCAGCCGGCGGCCGTCAGGGGCCAGGCAGAGGTCGGCGTAGCGGTGGGCGGCCGGGGCCGGCGGCTCCGGGGTGATCGGGACCGGTTCGGCACCGGGGTCCTGGCGGTAGACCCGCTGGTCGGCGAAGTTGCTGAAGAACAGGGTCTCGCCGTGGACGGTGTAGGCGCCACCGCCGTACTCGTGGACCCGGGTGCGGACGTTGAACTCCGCCCCGACGACGTCCTCGGGCGGCTTCCCCGACCCCGGCTCGGCCCGGCAGACGACCTGGCGGCCCCCTTCCAGGGGCCGTCCCTCGACCCAGTGCACGGCCTGGCCGTCGACCCGGACCTCGTCCAGCGACACCCCACCGGCGGCGACCAGCTCGGCGCTGATCGGCGAGCTCCAGGAGCCGTAGGGGGCGGTGGTGGGCACGGCCTGGCTAGCCGGGCGGCCAGGTCATGCCCCGGCCGCCCAGCACGTGCAGGTGCAGGTGGTCGACGGACTGGCCGGCGCCCCGCCCGACGTTGGTGACCAGCCGGTAGGCGCCGGCCACGCCGTCGTCGCGGGCGACCTCGTTGACGGCCGCGACCAGGCTGGCCAGCAGCTGCCCGCCGTCGTCGGGCACGGCCTCCAGGCTGGCCACGTGCTGCTTGGGGATGACCAGGACGTGGGTCGGGGCCTGGGGGTTGACGTCGCGGAAGGCGAGCACGTCGTCGTGGTCCAGCACCACCTGGGCCGGCACGTCCTTGCTGACGATCTTGCAGAACAGGCAGTCCCCGTCGGTCACGCGACCTCTCCTTCCATCCCCTCTGTATCAGCGCCCGCGCCCCTCAAGGATCTCGCCTTCCATCCCCTCGGCGTCGGCGCGCAAGCCTCGCACGGTCACCACCCGGTCCACCAGCTCGGGGCCGCCCGGGAAGCGGACCTTGATGTAGTTGTCGCTGGTTCCCTCGGCCAGGCCGTCGCCGGCCGCCTCGACCAGCACCGAGATCGGCCGGCCGACGTGGTCCTCGTGGAAGCGGCGGCGCAGCTCGTTGCCGAGGGCGGCCAGCTCGCGGGCCCTGGCCTTCTTCTCGGCGTCGTCGACCTGGCCGGCCATGGTCGCGGCCGGGGTGTCGGGCCGCTGGGAGTAGCGGAACACGTGCAGCTTGGAGAAGCCGACCCGCTCGACCACGGCCAGGGTGGCGGCGAACTGCTCGCGGGTCTCGCCCGGGAAGCCGACGATCACGTCGGTGGACAGCCCCAGGCCGACGATCTCGGCCTTGGCATGCTCGACCCGGTCGAGGAACTCGGCGATCCGGTAGGGGCGGTGCATGGCCGCCAGCACCTTGTCGTCGCCGGCCTGGAGGGGGACGTGCAGGTGGCGGCAGACCTTGGGGTCGTCGCGGACCCTGGCCACCAGCGGCGGGGTCACCTGGACCGGGAGCACGCTGGACAGTCGCAGGCGCAGCAGCCCCTCGATCGCCGTCAGCCGGTCGACCAGCCGGGCCAGGGCGTCCCGCTCGCCCCGGTCGTCGCCGTACTTGCCCAGGTGGACGCCGGTGAGCACGACCTCGCGGACGCCCCGGCCGACCTGGCGGCGGACGTCGTCGACGATCTGCTCCTCCGGGTAGGAGCGCAGCGGGCCCCGGGTCCGGGGGATGATGCAGAAGGTGCACCACTCGTCGCAGCCGGTCTGGGCCTTGATGGCCACCCGGGTGCGAAGCCGCTCGACCGGGGCCGGCCGCATGACGAGCGGCAGCCGCCGGACCGTGGGCACGGCGGTGACCAGCTCGGCCAGCCGGTCCTTGCCGTCGTTGTCGACCACCAGGTCGACCCCGGGGATGGCCCGGACAGCCTCGGGGTCGGCGACCGCGTAGCAGCCGGTGACGACCACGGTGGCCTGCGGGTTGGCCTCGGCGGTCTTGCGGATCAGGCGGCGCGAGGAGGCGGTCGACTCCCGGGTCACGGTGCAGGTGTTGATCACCACCACGTCGGGGGCCTCGCCGGCGTGGGCCAGGTCGAACCCGCGCGCCCCCAGCGCCTCCAGGGCCTGCTCGCTCTCGGCCTGGTTGAGCCGGCAGCCGAGGGTCTTGAAGGCGACCTTGGGCGCTGCCGGGTCAGCCATTGCCGAACGCCTCCACCAGGGAGGTCTCGGGCGGGTCGCCGGGGCGGGGCGCCGGGTGGACCCGGATGTACTGGGAGCGGGCGAACACCGTCCGCCAGCCCTCCTGGTGGTCCAGCATCCGGTAGGCGACGTCGCCGGCCTGGGTCCGGTGCCGGCACAGGGCCCGGTAGGCCTGCTCGGCCGCCGTGGAGGTGTCGACCGTGCAGGTGAACTGGTCGTCGGGGGTGCCGCGGCCGCCGTAGGGGTCGTCCTCCCCCGGCAGCTCGTACCCGCTGGCCCGGCCCAGCTCGCGCCAGCTGGCCATGTCGGAGACGGGCACGCCCCAGTAGTAGAAGCGCGGCTCGCGCTCGCGGCCAGTGGCCGCATACGCGCCGAAGGCGGCCTGGGTGGCGGCCGAGACGGCCATGTGGTCGGGGTGGGCGGTGACCCCGGCCGGCTCCATGGTCACGACCACGTCGGGCTGCTCGCGCTCCAGGAACCGGTGGATGCCGGTGGTCAGGGCGTCCCGGTCGGCCCCCTCGACCTGGCCGTCGACGAAGTCGCCGAACTCGACCCGGTCCACCCCGACCTCGGCCATGGCCGCCCGCTCCTCGGCCTCGCGGACCTCGGGGAGGGTCTCACGGGTGGCGCCGGACCCCTCGGCGATCTCACCCGCCTGGCCGCGGGTCGCCGTCCACACCGCCCCCCTGACCCCCTTGGGCACGAGCAGCGCGAACGAACCGGCCAGGGCCCAGGTCTCGTCGTCGGGATGGGCGAAGATCCCGGCCACGGTCAGGGGTCGGGCCACGGTCACCTCCGGTGCTGCACTAGCTGAACGACGGGCGGCGGAGGCCGAGGTCGTCCAGCCGCTCGATCAGGCCTCCTGGGGACTGGTCGAGGATAGCGGCTAGCACCCGCACGTCGTCACGCCGGATGGTGAGCACCTTGCCGTTGAAGTCGCCCCGCTGGGTCTGGATCAGGGCCAGGTAGCGGTTGAGGGTCTGGGCCTCGGGCTCGCTCCTGGACTCCAGTGCCTCCAGGTCGATGCAGACCGCCTCGTCGTTGCCGCCGCCCCCGCCGCTGGCGGTGGCCTCGCTGACCTCCGGGCCGAGCTTGGGGAGCAGGTGGTCGACCGGGACGCCGTAGAAGATGGCCAGCCGCTGCAGCCGCGGTACCGAGATGCTGCGCTCGCCCCGCTCGTAGGCGCCGAGCACGCTGGCCTTGAACTCCTTGGTGGATCGCTCCTCGACGTCGTGGAGGGAGAGGCCCTTCTGCAGGCGGATGTTGCGGAGCCGTTCGCCGACCTGCTCCGCGTAGCTGGCCATTCCGACCTCCTTCGCCGCAAGCCCGCGAGCGTGCGCGGACTCTAACATCGGCCCAAGTGCCCAGCAACGATCGTCCGGGCAAAGTTCCCGCAGGTACCCATTGGCCTAGCCGATGCTGCGGGCCAGGGCGTGCTCGACCAGGGCGACGAGCGCGTCCATGCACGAGCGGGGCTCGCGGGCGTCCATGCGGACCAGCGGGCAGCCGTCGGCCAGGGCCAGGGCGTCGCGCACCGCCCGGTCGGGAACGACGTCGGTGCCCGGGAAGGCGTTGGCCGCGATCACGAACGGCAGCCCCCGGTCCTCGAAGTAGTCGATCGCCGGGAAGCAGTCGTCGATCCGGCGCAGGTCGACCAGGATCACCGCCCCGACCGCGCCCCGGGCCAGCTCGTCCCACATGAACCAGAAGCGGGCCTGGCCAGGGGTGCCGAACAGGTACAGGATCAGCTGCTCGTCGACGGTGATGCGGCCGAAGTCCATCGCCACCGTGGTGGTCTTCTTGTCCGGCACGGCGCCGGTGTCGTCGATCCCGACCGACAGCGAGGTCATGTGCTGCTCGGTGGTCAGGGGCGGGATCTCCGACACCGCCCCCACGAAGGTGGTCTTGCCGGCACCGAACCCGCCGGCGATCAGGACCTTGAGCGGGATCAGCTCCCGGCCGGCGGGCGGCGGCGGCCGCCGCCGCCGGGTATCAACGCGAACGGAGTCCATCGAGCAGCCTTCCCAAGATCTCATGACCGGGGCCGCCGTGACCGTCGGCGGTTCTTGGCAGGTGGACCTCTAGGTAGCCGCCGTTGGCCAGGTCGCCGACGAGCACCCTGGCCACTCCGACCGGGACCCGCAGTGCGGCCCCGACCTCGGCCAGGGACTTGGGCCGGGCGCACATCTCGACGATGGCCCGCGACTCCATCTGGAGGGAGGCGCCGGAGGTGAGGGACAGCCCGGTGGCGGTTACCACCGCCTCCAGCGGGAGTTCCTGGCCGGCGGCGCGGGTCCGTCCCCGGGTGAACGCGTACACCGGCACTACCCGCTCGACGTGCCGGCGGTCGTCCGGGGTCATGGCCTGGTCCGATCGGGCGGCCCCGTCGGGGCGGGGCGCCGGCCTGGGGTCAGCATGTGCCCGACCCGGGCCGCCAGCAGGGTCATCTCGTAGCCGATCATGCCCATGTCGCAGCTCCGCTCGGCCACCACGGCCAGCATCGAGCCCTGGCTGATCGAGGTCACGAACAGGTAGCCGCCGGCCATCTCGACGATGGTCTGGCGGACGGGCCCGGCGCTGAAGGAGGCGGCCACCCCCTGGGCCAGGCTGAGCAGCCCGGAGGTGACCGCCGCCAGCTGGTCGCCGAGGGCCTCGTCGATGCCCTGGGAGGCGGCCAGGCGCAGGCCGTCGGCGGACACGACCAGGGCGTGGCGGGCCCCGGCGGTGCTGCGGACGAAGTCGACCAGCAGCCAGTCGAGCTGCCGCCCGTCGATAGTGCCGGCAGCGGTCACGACCACCCCCCGGGGGCCGGCGGCTGCTGGGACCCGGCCTCGTCGGCCCGGCCGGCCGGAGCCCCGTTCTCGTCGACCACGGCCCGGGCCGCCTGGCGGCTGGCCTGGTAGCGGGAGAGGGCCGCCCTGGCCTGGGCGGCGTCGGGCACCGGCCCGTCGCCCCGGGCCGACGCCGCCGGACCCTGGCCACCACGGCGCAGCTCGGGAGCCAGGTGCGCCTGGGGCACCCGCCGCGACAGCAGCAACCCCTCGGCCCCGTTCCCATCGCCCGCGGCGGCCGACGCCGGCTCGTGGGTCCGGGGGTCATGGGTGCCGGGGCTGTGGGTGCCGGGGCTGTGGGCCGGAGGGCTGTGGGCCGGAGGGCTGTGGGCCGGAGGGCTGTGGACAACCCGCGCCGCCCTCTCCGGCATCGGGCTACCCTCCCGATCCGGGGGCCCGGGCATCCAGGGGTGAGGCTGCGTCGTGCCTGGGGGCCTGGGCGTCAACGGGTGGCGGGGCTCCGTCGTGCCCGCCGGACCGGGCGTCCAAGGGGGAGGCTCGGGCGTGCCCGGGCGCGGCGCCTGGACCCGCTCGGGCGGCGGCGCCTGGACCGGCTCGGACAACGACGCCTGGACCCGCTCCGACAGCGGCGGGCGGGCGGCGATCGGCGAGATCGGCTCCCCGTCCGCGTCGCTGGGCGACGGGTCCCACCAGCCCGACCAGTCGGCCTCCCCGTGGCCGTTGCCGTTTCCGGCCGGGTGAGATGGGGCGTCGTCGGTCAGGTCGATCCAGTGCTCGGCCGGCGGGCGGCTCGGCGGCGTCGGCGGGGCGGCCGGGAGGTCGGCGGCGGGGGCGGCCGTCGCGGCGGCCATGACGGCCGGGACGACCCTGGCCGAGGGCTCGGCCTCGTCGGC
>JASLBL010000173.1 GCA_030146615.1 Actinomycetes bacterium | reverse complement strand
AGCCACTGCAGCATGGCATCGTGGGCCTGCGGCGACAATCCCGTGCCGCCTCTCGCCGCCAGCCCCGCTCACGCAATCGGGCCAAGGCGACCCGGCGGCTGTCCCGCCAGCACGCCCGGATCGCCGACGCCCGCCGCAGCTTCCTCCATGCGGTCTCCAGCCAGCTCGTCAAGACCCACGACCGGCTCTGCCTGGAAGACCTCGCCGTCGCCAACCTCATCCGCAACAAGCACCTTGCCCGCGCCATCGGCGACGTTGCCTGGGCCGAGCTTGCCCGCCAGCTCGGCTACAAGGCGGCCTGGTTCGGGACCGAGGTGGTCGTCTGTGACCGCTGGTTCCCATCAACCAAGACCTGCTCTGGGTGCGGGCTGGTCAAGCAACAGATGGGGTTAGCCGAGCGGGTGTTCTGCTGTGGCGGCTGTGGGCTGGTCATCGACAGGGACCGCAACGCTGCCGCCAACCTCGCCGCCTGGGCCGAGGCCGCCAGTATGGCGGCAGCCCGAGCCCCGGACCGCCAAGTGGG
Source organism: Actinomycetes bacterium (assembly GCA_030146615.1). GTDB lineage: Bacteria > Actinomycetota > CALGFH01 > CALGFH01 > CALGFH01 > CALGFH01. The sequence continues at coordinate 3,107 of JASLBL010000173.1, read as the reverse complement.
CGGCCGGGTCATCAACGCCCCTGGAGGGGAAGGCGCTGGCCATCGCCTCGGCGATGGTGGAACCGGCTCCGTTGAAGGGGGAACCGACGCCTACGCCGTTCTGGCGTGAGCTGAGGACACCCGAGCAGGGTGCTGCCGGATTACCTCACGAGGTGGTTCGACAGGCTTTAGAATCGTCGGCTGTGACCTCGACCGGTTCGTTCCTGGCCCGGGCGGTGGCCGATGCCAGGTCGGACGCCGAGCGCCGGGCCGGAACGCTGCCCCTGGACGCGCTGCGGGCGGCCGCGTCCGGGTTGCCGCCGGCCAGGGGGCTGCGGGCGGCGGTCCGTCGCGGGCTCGACGGGCCCCGGGTGATCGCCGAGGTGAAGCGCCGCTCGCCCTCCAAGGGGGACATCCGGATCGACCTCGACCCGGCCGCCCTGGCCACCGCCTATGCTGCCGGTGGGGCCTCGGCGGTCAGCGTGCTCACCGAGCCGCGCCACTTCGCCGGCAGCCCCGACGACCTGCTGGCGGTGCGGGCCGCGGTCGACCTGCCGGTGCTCCGCAAGGACTTCGTGACCACCGGCTACCAGGTGTGGGAGGCCCGCGCCTGGGGGGCCGACGCGGTCCTGCTGATCGTCGCCGCCCTCGACCCGCCCGCGCTCCGTGCCCTGCTGGACGAGGCCGCCCAGGCCGGCCTGGACGCCCTGGTCGAGGTGCACACCGTGGCCGAGGCGGCGGTGGCCGCCGACGCCGGGGCGACCCTGGTCGGGGTGAACGCCCGCGACCTGGCCACCCTCGAGGTCGACCCCGGCCGCTTCGCCGCCGCCCGCCACGCCCTGCCCGCCGGCACCGTCCTGGTCGCCGAGAGCGGCATCCGCGACCGGGCTGACGTCCAGGCGGCCGCCGACGCCGGCGCCGACGCCGTCCTGGTCGGCGAGACCCTCGTCCGCGCCGACGATCCGACAACGGCGCTCCGCCGCTTGCTGCGGCCGTCGGATCGTCGGAGTGAGATGGACCGGCAGAGCGCACGCGCCGCCACCACGCCGTTTCCTGCGAAGCATCCAGGAGGAACCCATGGCTGAGCCCCGCAAGATCCTCCTCGGCGAGGACGAGCTGCCGAGCGCCTGGTTCAACATCGTCCCCTCGATGCCGACCAAGCCCGACCCCTACCTCCACCCGCAGACCCGCGAGCCGGTCGGTCCGGACGTGCTCGCCCCGCTGTTCCCGATGGCCCTGATCGGCCAGGAGGTCTCCACCGACGAGTGGGTCGACATCCCAGGACCGGTGCTGGACGTCTACAAGCTGTGGCGGCCGACCCCGCTGATCCGCGCCCTCGACCTGGAGCGGGCCCTCGAGACCCCGGCCCGCATCTACTACAAGTACGAGGGCGGGTCGCCGGCCGGCTCCCACAAGCCCAACACCGCCGTCCCCCAGGCGTTCTACAACAAGGCCGAGGGCATCGCCCGGCTCAGCACCGAGACCGGGGCCGGCCAGTGGGGCAGCGCCCTCGCCTTCGCCTGCGCCCGCTTCGGCATGGAGTGCAAGGTCTACATGGTCCGCGCCTCCTACGACGGCAAGCCGTACCGGCGCTCGATCATGGAGACCTGGGGGGCGAGCGTCACCCCGTCGCCGTCGCCGGAGACCCACGCCGGCCGGGCCGTGCTCGACCAGGACCCGGACTCGCCCGGGTCGCTGGGCATCGCCATCTCCGAGGCGGTCGAGGACGCCGCCACCCGCGAGGACACCCACTACTCGCTCGGCAGCGTGCTCAACCACGTGCTGCTCCACCAGACCGTCATCGGCCTCGAGCTGAAGACGCAGCTCGAACGGGCCGGGGTCGAGCCCGACGTGCTGATCGCCTGCGTCGGCGGCGGGTCCAACTTCGGCGGCTTCACCTTCCCACTGCTGGCCGAGAAGCTGGCCGGCCGCCGCAGCACCCGGGTGGTCGCGGTCGAGCCGACCGCCGCCCCGACCCTCACCGAGGGCCGGTTCGACTACGACCTCGGCGACCAGGCCGGCATGACCCCGCTGATGCCCATGTACACCCTCGGGGCCGACTTCATCCCCGCCCCCATCCACGCCGGCGGGCTGCGGTACCACGGCGACTCGCCGCTGGTGTCGCTGCTGCGCAAGGAGGACCACATCGAGGCCGTCGCCTACCCACAGTCCAAGATCTTCGAGGCGGCCGTGCAGTTCGCCCGGACCGAGGGCATCCTCCCCGCTCCCGAGCCGGCCCACGCGATCCGGGCCGTGATCGACGAGGCCCTGCGCTGCAAGGAGGAAGGGCGTTCGGAGACGATCGTGTTCAACCTCTGCGGCCACGGCCACTTCGACCTCAAGGCCTACGAGGACCACCTGTCAGGGAACCTCCTCGATGTCTGACGACGGCCCAGCCGGCAGGGCGGACGGTCCGGCGGCGCCCGGCGGAGCCCAAGCGGCTGACGACGGCCCAGCCGGCAGGGCGGACGGTCCGGCGGCGCCCGGCGGGCCCCAAGCGGTGGGAGCGGTCGGGGTGGCCCACCGGCCCGATCCGCTCGGGCACTTCGGCGCGTTCGGCGGACGGTTCGTGCCGGAGGTCCTGATGGCCGCCCTGGACCAGCTCAACGACGCCTTCGAGGAGGCCATCGCCGACCCGGAGTTCGAAGCCGAGCTGGAGGCGCTGCGACGCGACTACGCCGGCCGCCCGACGCCGCTGTTCCCGGCCAGGCGGTTGTCGGAGGAGCTGGGCGTCCGGCTGTGGCTCAAGCGCGAGGACCTGCTCCACACCGGGGCCCACAAACTCAACAACTCCCTCGGCCAGCACCTGCTCACCCGCAGGATGGGCAAGCCGCGGGTCATCGCCGAGACCGGCGCCGGCCAGCACGGCGTCGCCACCGCCACCGCGGCCGCCCTCCTCGGCCAGGAATGCGTCGTCTACATGGGCGAGGAGGACACCCGCCGCCAGCACCTCAACGTGGTGCGCATGCGCCTGCTCGGCACCGAGGTCCGGCCGGTCGCCACCGGCACCGCCACCCTCAAGGACGCCATCAACGAGGCCCTGCGGGACTGGGTCGAGACGGTGGAGTCCACCCACTACGCCATCGGCTCGGTGGTCGGCCCCCACCCCTACCCGCTGATGGTCCGCG
>JASLBL010000158.1 GCA_030146615.1 Actinomycetes bacterium | reverse complement strand
GCTACTGGCCCTCGCCCGGCACCTGGTCCTCCACGACCGGGAGGTGCGGTCGGGCTCCTGGTCCCGCCACACCGGGATCGAGCTGGCCGGCCACCGCCTTGGCGTGGTGGGCTACGGCGCCGTGGGCCGCCAGGTCGCCGCTATCGCCAGGGCCCTCGGCATGGACGTGGTCGCCACCGACCCGTCCGTCCGCGAAGCCGACGTGCCGCTGGTCGACCTCGACACACTGCTCGCCACCTCGGACGCGGTGAGCCTGCACGCCCCGCTCGCCGAGGACACCCAGGGCATGATCGGCGCGGCCGAGCTCGGCCGCATGCGGCCGCAGAGCCTGCTGATCAACACCTCCCGCGGCGGGCTGGTCGACGAGCAGGCACTGGCCGAGGCGCTCGCCAGCGGCCGGATCCGCGGCGCCGCCTTCGACACCTTTGAGCGCGAGCCGCCGGAAGGCTCGCCCCTGCTGGAGCTGGACAACTTCGTCGCCAGCCCCCATGCCGGCGGCGCCACCGTGGAAGCCGTGACCAGAGCCGGCGTCGCCGCGGTACGCGAACTGTTCGCCGGGCGTCGGGACCGCTAGCAGAGAGGAGCCACCATGCGGGTGACCACGTTCACCGACGAAGCCAACCGGACCGGCGTGCACGTCGCACCGTCGCCGGCCTGGGAGCCGTTCGACGAGTACGACGGCAGACCGCTGGAGGGCGTGCGCCTGATGGTGGTCGAGCGGCTGCCCCTGGGCGAGATCCAGCTGGTGGAGATCGCCGCCGGCGGCCACTTCGCGATGCATGCCAGCTCCGACGTCGCCTTCTGCCAGGTCGTCCGGGGGCAAGGCAAGCTCGGCCTCCCGGACGGGACGGAGGTCGCCTACCAAGCGCCGGAGCTGTACGTGTTCCACCCTGGCGCCCTGCACGACTGGCACGACGTCGAGCAGACCACGCTCCTCTCGGTCTGCCTGGTTCGGTCAGGCTGACGCCGGTACCACCTCGGCAGTAGCGATGATCGGGACGAGGTGGCGATGGGACGGGACCCGCGGGAGACGGCGATCCGACCTGTAAGATCGCCGGCATTGCCTACACAGGTTCGAATCCTGTCCCCGCCACCACCAGCCTCAGCTACACCTCCGATGTCGACCGGGTCCTTGCTGGCGCAACGGGCGGGCTGTCGCGCCTTCCGTCAGGTCAAGGCCCGAGGCGGAACTCGCCGTGGGCGACGATGACCGCGGATCCGCCCACCTCGACCGTCTCGACGGAAGCGGAATCGCCTCGCGCGCGAGCGAAGAGCACCGAGGGACGACCGATCTGGGCGCCCTGACGGATCTCGATCTCCTCGCCGACCTCGATCCAGCCGTGGCGGGTGAGATGGATCGCGAGCGGGCCGGCCGCCGATCCGGTCGCTGCGTCTTCGGGAACTCCCATGCCTGGCGCGAACATGCGCGTCGTCCAGCGCCTGCCCGATCCGGCGAAGCAGTTCACGCCGACGTTCGACAGCTCGCTCAGTGCGGTCAGGTCAGGACGGAGGGCGGCCACTGCCTCCTCGTCGTCAAGTGCGACATAGACATGCAGCGGCCCGTTCCGATACGCCTCGACAGGCAGCAGCGAGCCCTCGATACCTAGGGCGGCGAGAAGCTCCGCCTCGGCGTCGTAGGGCTCCCAGGGCGGGGCGGGACGTGCGAAGCGCCCGAAGGCAACCCGTCCTTGCGCCCGCTCGAGCTCGACCGCGACGGTTCCGCTCTCCGTCTCGAGCCGCACGACGTCACCGCCCAGCGCCGAGCCGGCGACGAACGCCGCCCCGACCACCGGATGGCCGGCGAACGGCAGCTCGTTCCACGGCGTGAAGATGCGGATGCGCAGGTCCCCGTCCCGCGCCGGCGGCAGGACGAAGACCGTCTCGGAGAAGTTCAGCTCGCGGGCGAGCCGCTGCATCATCTCGGCATCGAACCTCCGTGCGTCGGTGAAGACACCGAGCTGATTGCCCTCGAGCGCTTTGTCGGTGAAGACGTCGACGACGACGTAGGGGTGCCTACCGTGCCCGTCGGGGCCGAACTCGAGGTTGAGCGGAAGCTCAACCGCGGGTGCGGTTGGTCTCAAGCCGACCTCCCTTCTGCTCGGTGACCTGAAGGAGGGTTCGCAACGCGGCCAGCAACTCGCCGGTCTGCTCGCCCCCCGAACGACTGCGCAACCTGCGTTGGGCGGTCGTCGCCGACGCCGACCTCGATCAGCCCCGCCCGCACGAGCGGGGCGACCTGACGGATCCCGACTTCGGCGAGCGCGCGATCGTAGCGCCGCCCGATCGCGCGCGTGGTCATGCGCGGGGTCGTGCCGACGCAAGGCGTCGTTATGGACTCCACGGGATAGGAAGATAGACACGTTGTGACGACCAGGCGTGCCGCTCAGCGGATCTCACGGCGAAGGCGATCGTTCCGTCTGGTCGGCCATCTCGGTGCTCCGGGTCGAGAACGGCATGATCGCGAGGGGCTCGCCTCGACGATCGAGTGACCGGGCTGAAGCAGCTGGAGCTGATCCCCGCCACCTCGTCAACCGATGGACGAGTCGCCTGGACGGCGGCGATACTGGCCGGGCCTGTCCCGATGTGCGCTGAACGGGAGGGTGCCGATGCACAGGACCGCCACGTGGAGGTCGCCGCTGGCCCTGGTCCGGCGGGCGGCCGTGTCGCTGCTGCTGCCGCTTGCCCTTGTGGCGGCGGTGGTCGCGCCGGCCGCCGCGGCCAGGCCGGCCGAGGTCATCGTCCTGCCCGGGGCCAGCTCGGCCGAGGGCATCGCCGCCGGCCGGGGCGCCACCTTCTACGCCGGCGACCTGTTCCGCGGTGACATCTTCCGCGGCAACATCCGGCGCGGCACCGCCGAGCTGTTCATCGACGCCCCCGACGGCCGCATGGCGGTGGGCATGGCCGCCGACCTCGCCCATGGCCTGCTGTTCGTCGCCGGTGGCTTCACCGGGCAGGCCTACGTCTACGACCTGCGCACCGGCGCCACCGTGGCCAGCTACCGGTTCGCCGACCCCGAGACCTCGGTCATCAACGACGTGGCCGTCACCAGGCATGGGGCCTGGTTCACCGACTCGCTGCACGCCCAGCTGTACTTCGTCCCGGTCAGCCGAGCCGGGAGCCCGGGGCCGTTCAGGACGCTGACCCTGAGCGGCCCCGCGGCCGACATCAGCGGCGAATTCAACCTCAACGGCATCCAGGCGGCACGCGGCGGCAAGACCCTGATCGTGGCCCATTCGACCAACGGCGAGCTGTACACGGTCGATCCGGCCACCGGGGCGAGTGCGGCCATCGCCGGGATCAGCGTGCCGCAGGTCGACGGCCTGGTGCTGGATGGCCGGCGGCTGTGGGCGGTGCAGAACACCAACCAGGTCACCAGGATCCGCCTGGACCGGGACCTGACCTCCGGGGTGGTCGAGAAGGTCATCACCAGCGACCTGTTCCAGACACCGAGCACCGCGGCCCGTTTCGGCCGCCGGCTGGCAGTGGTCAACGCCAAGTTCGACACCGGCTTCCCGCCCACCGCCGACCAGTACGAGGTGATCGTGGTCAAGGCGTGACCGGCCCAGGAACGACGCGGCGTCCAGCAGCAGCACCGGCGGGGCGCCGACCAGCCCGGCCAGCACGCCACCGGCGGCCGGGCCGACCAGCGCGCTGACCTGGTCGCCGATGCTGAGCATGGCATTGGCGGGCTCGAGCTCTGGTTCGTCGACGAGCTGGGGAAGGACGACCCGCGCGCCGACGTCGGTGGCGGGAAGCAGCGCCCCGGTCGCCAGCGACAGGCCGTAGATGAGCGGCATGTTGAGCCGACCGAGCCAGTACAGCACCGGGATGGCCCCGATCAGCCTGATCCAGCGCGCTGGGCGACCAGCTTTCCCGACGTTCCCAGGCCGGATCCGGGGCAGCTCGGCGAGCTCGTCGAGCTCCGCGATGGACTGCTGCGCCTGCTCGCGGCGGCCCCGGCGCCGGCGGATGCCGCCTGGCTGAGCGGCTGGTATCGGCGGACCGGGCTTCGTGCCCGTGTCCTCGCGGAGAACGACGAGCTGGTGACCCGTCTCACCAGCCCGCCCCGCTCCGGAATGGCCGGACGGGTGGTTGAAGCGGTCGCCGAGGCGCTCGGGAACGGCACCTGGTCGCGGCTGCGCCGGTGCCCGGACTGCCAGCTCGTGTTCTGGGACCGCACCCGCAACGCCAGCAAGATCTGGTGCGGCATGTACGCGGGCGCGGACGGGCGGGCCTGCGGCAGCATCGCCAAGGTCCGCCGCTACCGAGCCCGCCGGGCGGCCAACGGCCGCTGACCGCGCTATGGGGCTCCGATGGCACGGAGGCAGCGGGTGGCCTGTGCGTGGAGTGCCTCGCCGAGCTCGGGCGGACCGCTGGTCAGGGTGAAGGCGGTGTCCACCGAGGTGATCGTCCAGCCGGTCGGGGCGCGCGGGGTCAGCCGGTCCACCCGGAAGGTTCGCCACTCGTTGCGGCGGCAGGCGTCGGCGATGGCCAGCAGCGTGTCCGGGCTCACCGCCGGCCCGGTGCCGCCGACCGGACGGTCGCCGCCTGGCGGCGAGGCTGGACCCACCTCCCGATACATCGGAGCCGGTTGAAACTGTGCTCGCCGGCGCGCAGGATCCTTGCGTGCCCAAGCCATTGACGGTCGCGGTCACCGGGGCGACGGGGCGGGTCGGGTCGCGGGTGGTCGACCGGCTGCTCGGCGGCCACCGGTCGGTGGTTGCGCTGGCGCGTCGGCCGGCGGCGATCCGGCCGCGGGGCGGCCTCGCGGCCCGGTTCGCCGACTACGACGATCCGCCGTCGCTGGTGGCTGGGCTGGCCGGCGTGGACACGCTGGTGTTCATCTCCAGCGACGGTGTCTCCGAGTCGATGGGCCGGCACCACGAGCACGTGGTCGCGGCCTCGATCCGGGCCGGGGTCCGGCGGGTCGTGTACACCAGCATCATCGATGACCAGCCGGGCTCGCGGTTCTACTACGCGCCGGTCCACCGCGTCACCGAAGCCCGCCTGGCGGCCTCCGGTCTCCGGCATCTGATCGCCCGGACCTCGATCTTCGCCGAGTTCTTCCTCGACACCTGGCTGGCGCCCGCGCTCCGGGACGGCGAGCTCGCGCTCCCGGACGGTGGTGGAGCCATGTCGCTTGTGACCTGCGCCGATGTCGCGGCCGGGCTGACCGCGGCCGCGGTCGGCGACCGGGACGGCGTGATCCGGCTCACCGGGCCCGAGGCGCTCACGGCCGCCCAGATCGCCGAGGTCGCCGGCGCCGCGGCCGGGCGCCCGCTCGCCTACCGTCCCCTCGACGACGCCGACTACCGCCGTCGCCTCGCCGCGGAGGGCACCCCGGACTGGCTGATCGAGGCGTACGCCTCGATGTTCACCTCCGTGCGCGAGGGCCGGTTCGCGGCGGTGTCGCCGGATGTCGCGACCCTCACCGGCCACCCTGCCGGCTCCTTCGCGTCGTTCCTCTCCTCGCTCGGTGATCGCCGGCCCGGCGGACGCTGATGCCGCAACCAGCTTGGATGAGCGGCCGCGAGCCGGCGCCGGGCCGCGGTCAGAATGGGATCCGGAGGAACGGGGAGCTGTAGTCGCTGGCGCCGGCCAGCACCTGTTCGGCGTCGGCCCGGCTGGTCTCGGCCAGGCGACGCTGGGCCTCGACCACCAGGGGGAGCAGGCGGACGTCGCCGGGGGTGGCGATCCCGGTCACCTCGGGACGCGACAGCACCCAGGCGACGGCGGCGGTGATCCGCTGCTGGTCGTCGAACGGCTCGTACCAGGTGCCGTAGGCGTGCTCGGCCGGCTCCTCGGGCCAGTTTCGCCGCGACACCGCCTTGATGATCATCAACCCGACGTCCTGGGCCTGGGCCTCGGCGGCCAGGGCCTGGTAGTCGGCCAGGTATGCCGGGTCCCGGCTCAACACGTAGTTGATCGGGGTGAGGACGGTGTCGAAGGGGAACCGCCGCAGGGCCTCCCGGTGGATGGCGGGGGCCTGGTGGCCGTGGCCGGTGATCCCGACCGAGGTTGCCAGGCCTTCCTCGCGGGCCCGGACGGCCGCCTCCAGCGACCCGCCGGGCCGGGTGACCAGCTCCAGCTCCTCGTGGTCGCCGACGGCGTGGAGCTGGATCAGGTCCAGGCGGTCGGTCTGGAGCCGCTCCAGGCTGTGGTTGATCTGGGCCCAGGCCGCTTCCCGGTCCCGCAGCCCGGTCTTGGTGGCCAGGAAGATCTGGTCCCTTATCCTGGGCATCCACGGGCCCAGCCGCAGCTCGGCGTCGCCGTAGCTGGCCGCGACGTCGAAGTGGTTGATCCCGGCGTCCAGGGCCAGCTGGATCGAGGCGTCGGCGGTGTCCTGGTCGACCTCGGACAGGGCGGCCGCGCCGTAGATCAGGACCGAGCTCTGATGGCCGACGCGACCCAATCTCCGCTGCTGCACGGCGTCACTCCTTGTTCGGGCGTGACGGAAACCATACCCGGGGTCATTCGGGAGAGGGGTCCACGGTCGCCGCAATCTCGAAGATCAGCGACCGCGGTGATGCTTCAGGTCGAAGCGGCTGAGGGCGGCTCGGGTGCTGATGCCGAGCTTGGCGTAGACCTTGTGGAGGTGGTATCCGACGGTGTGGGCGCTCAGGAACAGCTGCTCGGCGATCTGGCGGTTGGTGAGACCCTGGCCGGCCATGCGGGCGACCTGGAGCTCCCGGGGGCTGCCCGAGCACCTGGACCAGCCCGGCTCGCTCGGCCGGTTCCAGCGCCGCCGGGCTGGCGCCGAGGGCCTGGCCGGCGACCAGCACCGTGGCCAGCTCGCCGGTGGCCTCGGCCGCGGCGACCAGCAGCCGCGTCTGGGTGGCGTCGGGCAGCTACGAGCCGCTGGGCACGGTCGGGTTCCTGCTGCTGGGCGCCGGCCCCGGCTTCGTCGGCCTCTACTTCCTTGCCGTCCAGTCCCGGCCGCCCGAGCCGGCGTGGGACCGGGTGCGCCGCCTCGCCGGGATCCCCGCCCCGGACCCTGAGCGGGAGCTCGACCTGACCGAGGACGACCTCGGCACGCTCCCCAGCCCCTCGACCTGGCCGTTCGCCCTGGCCCTTGGCTCACGGCGCCCGCCACCGCCCTGGTGTTCGGGTTCTGGCCGCTGCTGCTGGGCGGCGGTGTGGTCATCCTGGCCCGCGGCCCGCTGGCAGGCGGCCGTGAACCGCGAGGTCCGGTGGGGCGCCTGCGGCGGGGCGGGCCGGACGACGCCGGCCCCAGGGCTGAGCCGGAGCGGGCCGTCAGGCGGCGTCGGCCATCGCCGGCGGGGCCAGCGCCAGCCGGTGCTGGACGGTGCGGGCCAGCAGCAGCCGGGCGCCGCGGACCTGGGCCCGCTCGCGCAGCCGCCAGCTGCCGTCCTCCCAGCGGGCCAGGCCCTCGCGCTCCAGGCGCCGGGCCGCCAGGGCGGCGTGCTTGCAGGGGATCGGCAGCGTGGCCCGGTACTCCCCGGAACGGCAGGTGCAGCCGAACCGGAGGACGCCGTCCACGATGCCCCGGATGGTCACGCGGTAGCTGCCGGGATGCGACTCGGCTTTCACCAGGATCGACCCGTCGGGCAGGACCCGGGCGTTGTGCCCTTCCTCGACCGCGCGAATTTCCGCCGCCAGTCCGTACAGGCGGCGTCGATGAATGGTGTCGAGCATTTCCTCCATGTCGCCAGTATAGGGCAACGGTGACACAATCCGCAACGAACCTGCAGGTCAGCAACCTTTCGGCGAGGTCCCGGGAAGCGCCGGCGAAGCCTCGACCTAAGGAATCATGTTCTCTATTTCCGAGTCGAGGTTGGAGCACCGCCCGCACGCATCGGGAACTCGTCCACCGTCCCGGCGAACACGCCGAGGTGGTTGCTGCGTCCGCGATCGGGTACCGCACCGGCCGGGGCCCGCTGGTCGCCGGGATGGTGCGGGCCAACCGGCCCTGGCGGCTGATGCTGGGGCTCTCCAGCGCCCTGGCCGCCGCCCTGGCCACGAGCGCGTTCGGGCTCACCCAGGACACCATCTGGCTGCTGGCCGACGCCCTCGGCCCCTGGCGCCTGTCGCTGGTCGCCCTCGGCCCGATCGCCACGCTGGTCGTGTGGCTCATCGCCGACCACGAGCTGTGGGAGCGACGCAACGGCTACGCCGCCCGCCTCGGCCACCCGATCGGGCTGTACAACGCGGCCACCGTGATCACCGTGCTCCTGGGCGTGGTCTCCCTGTACGTCGCCCTGTTGGTGCTGAACTTCCTGGCTCGGAGGTCTTCACCGTCAACACGGTCCTGGCCGACTCGCTCCAGCACCCGGTCGACCGGTTTCGCCGCCGGCGAGGTGGTACCCGGTCGCGGCCAGGCCAGGTTCAGCGGTTCCTGGCCACCACGGCGAGCAGGAGTATCCCCCCGGCAACCAGGGCCAGGAAGATGACGAGGTCGATGAGCAGTTCCACCACGAGGTCCATGGCGTGCCTTCCGGTCGTGCGCCGGGCGGCCGGCCGCGGCGCCGCTCCCCGAACGGGTACCACCACCGCCACCGCCGAACCCACGTCGTAGGAGCCGCGACCCACCCCTCCGCCACCGCCGGCCCGGACCGCCGGCGGCTGCGGGTGGCGCTGGTGGCCCCGCCCTGGTTGCTGACCGCCCACGGGCCGGCGGCCGGCGAGCTGGGTGCCGAGTACCGGGCGCTGGGGAGCTCGGTCGCTCTGGTCGCCATCTCCGAGACCCAGCGCCGGGCCGCCCCGGCTCGGCCCCGGCGTGGACTGGGTCGGGGAGGCGGACGGGACGGCCAAGACGGAGCTGCCGGCCAGGGCCGCCTGCCTGCTGCTGCCGATCTGCTGGGAGGAGCCGTTCGGCCTGGTCATGGTGGAGGCGATGGCCTGCGGCACGCCGGTGGTGGCCCTGCGGCGCGGCGCGGTCCCGGAGGTGGTGGCCGACGGGGTGACCGGCATCGTCTGCGACGACCCCGCCGACCTGCCCGCGGCGACCGGCCGGGCCGGCGAGCTGCGCCCGGCCGGTAGCGTCGGGCGGGCGTCGTATCCTGCTTCACGACGCACGGCCACCGCTGCTCGTGATGGAGACGGATGATGAGGAAGATCGTCGCAAACCTGTTCATCTCGCTCGACGGCGTTGTCGAGGAGCCGGGGGATTGGCACTTCCCGTACTTCAACGACGAGATGGGCGCCGCCGTCGACGCCGCCCTCGGCGCGACCGACACCCTGCTGCTCGGCCGCAAGACCTACGACGACCACGCCGGGGCGTGGCCGGAGCGGGAGGCGGAGGGCGGGGAGGACGCCGAGTTCGCCAAGGTGCTCGGCGACGCCCGCAAGATCGTCGTGTCGCGCCGGCCGCTCGAGCTGACCTGGCGGAACTCCCAGCAGCTCCAGGGCGACCTCATCGAGGGTGTGACCGCCCTGAAGAACGAGCCGGGCGACGGGAACATCGGCATGAGCGGCTCGATCTCGGTGGTCCGGCAGCTGCTGGCCGCGGGCCTGCTGGACGAGCTGCGCCTGCTGGTGCACCCGATCGCCGTCCGCAAGGGCATGCGGCTGTTCGACGAGGGCGAGCCCCCGATCCCGCTGAGGCTGCTCTCGTCGGAGACCTTCAGCACGGGCGTGCTGAGCCTGGTCTACGGGCCCGCCGAGGCGACCGGCGACGCCAGCTACGACGACGCCAGGGCCAACCTGTCCCAGCCCGGCCAGTAGCCACCGGTCGGCGGGCTAGGGCGCCAGCTGCTCTCGCATCTGGGCCAGAGCGGGGCGCAGGACCCGGGAGACGTCCATCTGGGATCGCCGCGCATTCGCCCACAAAGCGGCGCTGGGCTGGAAGGAACCGCTCGTCCAGTCATGACCTGATCGGCCGATGCGACGACATCTTGACCATTCAGGGCCTGGGATACTCGCTCATGCGAGCACGTGACCTGGGCCTGTTCCCCTCCGCCGGCGACCCGGACACCGAGCCGGTGTTCGCCGCCGCCACGGCACCACCGCCCACCGCCTCGACCCCGACCGACTGGTCGAGATCACAACCCGCTACCGCCCCCGCCCGCTCGAGTAAGGTTGCCTTGGTGGCGCGGAGTGGGAGCGGGATGTGACGCGGGTCGAGGGGTGGATGCCGGGGCTGCGCACGCTGCGCGAGTACCAGCGCTCCTGGCTGGCCAGTGACCTGGTCGCCGGGCTGGTCCTGACCGCCCTGCTGGTGCCGGAGGGCATGGGCTACGCCCAGGCGGCCGGGCTGCCGCCGATCACCGGGCTGTACGCCACCATCGTGCCGCTGGTCGTCTACGCCGCCATGGGGCCGTCGCGGGTGATGGTGCTCGGCCCCGACTCGTCGCTGGCGGCGGTGATCGCGGCCGTGATCCTGCCCCTGGGCGGTGACGACCCGGAGTCGGCGGTCGCCCCTGGCCGGCGTCCTGGCCGTCCTCACCGGGCTGATCATCCTGGTCGCCGGGACGGCCAAGCTGGGGTTCGTGACCGAGCTGCTGTCGCGGCCGGTGCAGCTCGGCTACCTGTACGGGATCGCCGTCACCATCCTGGTCGGGCAGCTCCCCCGGCTGTGCGGCTTCTCGATCGAGGGCCGGGGGCTGCTCACTGAGATCCGGGACGTCGCCCGGGGGGTGGCCGACGGGCAGGTCAACCGGGCCGCCCTGGCCGTCGGGGTGACCGGCATCGTGGTGATCCTGCTCCTGCGGCGGTTCTGGCGGACGGCCCCCGGGGTGATGGTGGCCGTGCTCGTCGGCATCGCCGCCGTGACCCTGTTCGACCTCCCCGAGGAGGGCGTGCAGGTCCTCGGCGTGCTCCCCCAGGGGCTCCCGACCCTGGCCTTCCCGGCGGTCGAGCTGGCCGACCTTGGGGCCCTGTTCAGCGGCGCCCTCGGGATCGCCCTGGTCGCCGTGGCCGACACCACCGTGCTGTCGCAGTCCCTGGCCGCCCAGCGCGACGAGACGGTCGACCTCAACCAGGAGCTCCGGGCCCTCGGCGCCGCCAACCTGGCCGCCGGCCTCTTCCAGGGCTTCGGCATCTCCAGCAGCGCCTCCCGCACGCCGGTGGCGGTGGCCGCCGGCGCCCGCTCCCAGCTCACCCCCCTGGTCGGCGCCGTCGCCATCGCCCTGCTGCTGGTGGCCGCGCCGGGCGCCCTGCGCAACCTCCCCCTGCCCATGCTGGCCGCGATCGTCATCACCGCCGCCGCCGGCCTGATCGACGCGCCCGGGGTCCGGCGCCTGTACCGGGTCCGCCGGTCCGAGTTCGTCCTCTGGCTGGCCGCGTTCCTTGGGGTCGCCCTGCTCGGGGTGCTGCTCGGCATCTTCGTGGCCATCCTGCTGTCACTGGCCGACTTCGTCCGCCGGGCCTGGCGCCCCCACGACGCCGTCCTCGGCCGCGAGGACGACCTCAAGGGCTACCACGACATCGACCGTCACCCCAGCGCCCGCCTCATCCCCGGCCTGCTCCTCTACCGCTTCGACGCGCCCCTGTTCTTCGCCAACGCCGGCTACTTCCGCCGCCGCGTCCACCAGCTGGTCGCCGACGCCACCCACCCGCTCCGCTGGGTCGTGGTCGCCGCCGAGCCCATCACCGACGTCGACACCACCGCCGCCGACACCCTCCAGCAGCTGCTCGAGGAGCTGCGTCAGCAGGGTGTGACCCTGGCCTTCGCCGAAGCCAAGGGCCCGATCAAGGACCGCCTCCGCCGCTACGGCCTCCTCGACGCAATCGGCCCCGACCGCTTCTTCCCCACCATCGGCACCGCCGTCGACGCCTACGTCGAAGCCACCGGGACCACCTGGGTCGACTGGGAGGAGCGCTCCCTTCAGTAGCGCGGCCGCCCGACGCACCGCCGGGTGCACCGGTCGCGGTCAGGCCATGGCGGTGGCCTCGAGCTCGACCAGCAGCTCGGGGGCGGGCCAGGCGGGTGACCCCGAGGAGGGTGCTCGGGGGCCGGACTCCGGCGGCCTCCAGGCGGTCGACGACGACCTGGTAGTGCTCCAGCAGCCGGTCGACGTCGGTGGTGAACACCCCGAGGCGGACGATATCGGCAAGGCCCATGCCGGCTTCGTTGCCGTCCCGCCGAGTGTCGCCACACCCCGGCTCCGGCGCTCGTCCTGCGGTGCACATTCCTTGCCGATTTCTGCACCCCGGCGCGAACGCGAACCGCTCCCGGGGATGGCGGGACAACCGCGACGGAGGCCATGTACCATGCCCCCTCGGGCCGGTCGCCGCCCCTTAGAGATCGAGGAGGTCCTGGAGAGCACCCCTACACTGGCGAGCGGCCAGCCAGCCGCCAGGGCAACGCACCATCTCGCCCCCCTAGCTCAGTCGGCAGAGCACATCCATGGTAAGGATGGGGTCGCCGGTTCGATTCCGGCGGGGGGCTCCACCACAAACCAGCAGCTCAGGCCGGGTCCAGCACCCGGCCTCTTCCATGGCCGGAGAACCCTGAACCGCCATTTGCCAGAGATTTGCCAGAAAACGCGGTCCGTAGGCGTTAGAACACGTTGCGTGGCACCCGGGTTGGCTGGGCCTCCACCACCTGTTCAGCGGCGCCAACAACAACCGCCAGGCGGGTCTGGATGGCCATGACGACCCGGGTGGCCATCTCTGGGGTGGTGTGGCGGTAGTGGGCACCCATGGTGCTGCCCAGGTGCTGGGCGCCGCGGGTGCTGGCCTCATGCCCC
>JASLBL010000148.1 GCA_030146615.1 Actinomycetes bacterium | reverse complement strand
GGGTCGGACCGAGGGGCGCCACTGGAACCATGCCTCCAGGAGGTCGGCCACGGTCTTGCCGGCGGCGCCGCCGTACTGGCCGGCGCCGACCTCGCTGATGAGGCGGGCTTCGAGCTGGCGCGCCTCGGCCTTGGTCGCTGCCGTGCCGGTCTTCTGGCGCTTGCGGCCGGTGAGCGGGTCGCGGCCGGCATAGACGACGACCCACCAGTTATTGCCCCGCTTCTTGATCACCAGGAGGCTCCTTGATTACCCGCCCGAGGGGCCAAGGATGATCAGGAGGCAAGCAAAGCAAACAGCCCCAGGCCGCTGACCTGGGGCGTTGGTGCGCGCCGCGAGGGATTCGAACCCCCAACCGCCAGATCCGTAGTCTGGTGCTCTATCCGTTGAGCTAGCGGCGCAGAGCGGAGGCAGTGCGATTCGAACGCACGATGGGGGATGAACCCCAAACCCGCTTAGCAGGCGGGCGCCATAGACCAGACTAGGCGATGCCTCCTGATTTCCCAAGCTGGCTGCCTGGGCGGGGAACATTGTAGGCAACCCTGGACGCCGACCCAAGCGGGTGGGGGATGATCCGGGGATGGACCAGGGGACCGGGAACCTTTCGCCAGGGGCGCCGCGGCGGCGGCTGGGGAATTTCCGGACCCCGGAGCTGGCTTCCAGCGTTCGGGAGGTGCTCGCCGAGGCCGGCATCCCCTCCAGCAGCGAACCCGACCCGGGGCGGCCGGAGCGGTTGGGGCGGCTGCTGGACTGGTTGGTGCGCATGGCGGGGGCCGGCGGGAACCGGGTCTGGGTGCCGAGGGACCGGGCCAGGGAGGCGGCCCAGGTTCTGGCGGCGGCTCGCCGCCGCGGCGTCTAGGCGGCGAGGGGAGGGAAGGCTGCGGTGGGGTCCACCGTGCTGGCGGTGCTCGCCTTCGGGGTCGGGGCGCTGATGGTGGCGGCCCGGTGCTGTCGGCGATCATGGCCGCGATCTGGCTGGTCCTGCCCGGCACCGGCTACATGCTGATGTGCTGGTCGCTGGGAGAGCGGCCACTGCGCCAGGCCCTCGTGCTCAGCGGGTCCCCGATCTAGACCCTGGGGTTCGAGGTGCCCGCGAACCTGCCGACCACGGTGCCGGCCTTCTCCGAGGCCGGGTTCGAGGCTGGTGCTTCTGATCAGCTACCTGCCCTCGATGTACCAGTCGCTCCAGCGCCGGGAGGCGGCGGTGGCCGCGCTGGGACCGGCTCGAGGACCTGTGGCGGGAGTGGGAGGACTACGTCGACGTCGCCGAGACCCACGCCTCCCCGCCCGCCCTGGTGTTCTTCCGCTCGCCGCACTGGGAGCTCTCGAGGGCCGCCGGCGTCAGGAGCGGTCCTGCACGGGGCGTCGCTACTGGCCTCGACGGTGGACCGACCGCGCAGCATCGACGCCGAGCTCTGCATCCGCGCCGGCTACGTCGCTGTGCGGCGGATCGCCGACTTCTTCAACGTGCGGCACAACCCCGACCCGCACCGGCCGGAGGACCCGATCTCGATCGACCGGAACGGGTCGCGCATCCGGCGCTACAACCGGTCCCGGGCCTGATCCTGCCGCCGGGGCCGGTTTGACCTGCCCGGCGCGGGAGCACTCTTGTCAGGTGACGGCCAAAGGCGAGGGATGGACATGGACGCACTGACCCTGGTCCGGCAGGACCACCGGAAGCTCGAGGGGCTGCTGGAGCGGTCCGAGCAGCTCGACGGGGACGACGAGGAGCGCGACGTCCTCCTTGGGCAGCTCCAGTCCGCGATCCGCCGTCACATCGACCAGGAGGAGTCCATCCTCTACACGATCTTCCGGGAGCGAGCCCGGCGGGCCGGGGCCGACCTGTCCCCGCTCGAGCGCGCCCTCGAGCAGCACCGCCTGCTCGACCGGCTGAGCGACGAGCTGACCGACGGCGTCCGCAACGACACCACCCTCAAGGCCAAGCTCACCGTGCTGGCCGAGCACGTCCACGCCCACCTGGACGACGAGAACACCCACCTGCTCACCGCCATCGAGGACCTGATCGGCGACGAGACCCTCCTCGAGCTCGGACGCCGCATGGAGCAGCGCGACCGGGTGATCGAGTCCCGCCGCCAGTTCGCCACCGCGGTCACGGGCGGCCCCCGTGGCCGCCGCATCGTCGCCGCCCTCGGCGGCCTGGCCGCGGTCGGCACCGCCCTCCTCGCCGTCCTGGTCCGCCGGCGGCGCCCCCCGCCCCCACCACCCTCCGGCTGGCGACGCATCCACCGCCGCTGACCGCCTGACCTCCCCCCCGGACCCCTACACTACGGCCCGGAGGAGTGGCCGAGCGGCCGAAGGCAGCGACCTTGAAAGTCGCCGGACCCGAGAGGGCCCCGTGGGTTCGAATCCCACCTCCTCCGCGCTATCTACCAGCGGCTTCGGTGAGCGTCACAACTGCTGGTCCGCGCTGGGTCCGCTCCCGGTTCGCCAGCGCGGCGGCGCGCGCCTGCTCCAGCCGGTCGGCCAGCGCCTCCAGCTCGGAGGGGAACAGGTGCCCGTAGGTGTCCAGGGTGATGCTGGCGGTCGCGTGCCCGAGCTGCGCCTGCACGGCCTTGACGCTGGCGCCTTGGGCGATCAGCAGCGACGCGCAGGTGTGCCGCAGGTCGTACAGGCGCAGCGTCTCCGGCAGCAGCTCCGGGCGGCCGTCCGGGTCGAGCTGGGCGAGGACCTCGTTCGTAGCCGCGATGGCCGGCTTGAAGCGGTCGGGGACGAACTTGGACTCGCGCAGCGGGCCGCCACGCGGCGCGGTGAACACCAGATCCTCGCGGCCCCGGGGCCGACCGGCCAGGTAGGCGCCCAGCTCCTCGGCCACCCGGACCGTGGCCCGCAGCAGGTCCAGGCGGCCCACCTTGAGCGCGACGAACTCGCAGGGTCGCAGGCCGGTGTAGCCGGCGAAGCGGATCAGCACCCCGTAGGGCGGCATGATGGCGTCGGCCAGGGCCTCGACCTGGGCGGCGGTCAGGAAGTGCATCTCCCTGCGCTGGACCTTGGGGAGCTTGATGCCCTCGGCCACGTTGCGGGGCAGCCGGCCCCCGTCCACCGCGCTGGCCAGGATCTGCGACAGGACCTGGTGGGCCTTGCGGGCACGCTTGGCCGACAGTCCGCCGGCGACCAGCTCCGCGACCCACTCTCGCACCGCAAGGGCGTCGATGGCTGCCAGCGTCGTGTTCCCGAAGACCGGAAGCACCTGGTTGTTCAGCAGCGTCTCGTAGTCCTTGCGGGTGCTAGGCCGCAGCGTCACCGTCGTCCGCTGCCACCGCTCGGCCCACTCGCGGAACGGCACCCGGCCGGCAGCCGGGTCCACATAGGCGCCGCGCAGCTTGGCATCCTCGACGCCGACCAGGAACCGCTCGGCATCCACCTTGCGGGTGAAGCTCTTGGACCGCTCCCGCCCCGAGGGATCGCGGTAGCGTGCCCGCCACCGGGGCCGGCCCCGGCCCTGCTTCTTGCCCCGCAGGTCCTCCACGTACCCCACCGGCTACCTCCTCTCGCCAGCGACCGCCCGAAGTCGGCCAGCCGCCGGCCGGGCCACCTCGACCCGCTGAGCAGCGACGTACTCGGCCAGGTCGTCGGGGTGGAAGCGGACGAAGCGGCCGACCTTGCGGTAGGCGATGCGGCGCTCGAATACCAGCCGGCGCACATGCCGAGGCGTGGTCCGCAGCCGCTCGGCCGCCTCCTCCATGGTCAACAGCTTGTCCGTCATGCCCTGCTGCTCCTACTCATGCCGCCATCGTGCGAAGTTCCTCCCAGGCCACCCGCCGCTGTTCCCGAGCACGAGCGGCCGCCGAGAGGGCCAGCCAGCGCTCGCCCTCGGTCTCGTAGCCCTTGCCGACGAACACCCAGGAGGCAACGACGATCACGGTCTGGTCGTCCTCGGGCCGGCCCCAGGCGTCCAGGGGCACGCCGTCACGGGCGCGGCGGCGCTTGGCGAAGACCATCCGGGCCCGCCGCAGGGCGGTCATGGTGGTGGAGTAGCGACGGCTCTTGGTCGACCAGTGGCCGCCGAATCCCAGCATGTGCGCCCAGGCCCGCAGCCGGAGGCCGTCCAGCTCCGGCCGGCCGCCCAGCGCCCAGCAGGCCCGGACGAGCTCGGCCACATGCGCCGGCAGCCCATCCAGGTGGTCCAGGTCCTCGGGGCCGGTGAGGCGGCGGTCAAGGCCGGCGCCGAAGCTCTCGGTGGCCTTGGTGGCGTACTTGGCGATGTAGCCGGCCACCTGCTCAGCCGACAGCTCCCCCGCCTGGTCCTTCGATCGGGTGATGTTGCGGACGTCGAGCTGGTCGCCCCAGCGGGCATAGCGCTCCGGCCCCCCGTCCTCCAGCGGCGGGCAGGGCACCCCGACCGCCGGGACGGCCAGCCGCAGGGCCTCCTCGAGGAGACTGGCGGTGAAGCCGGCCGGTGGCGGGGCCAGGCAGGCCGGGCAGCGACACTCGGTCGCCGCGTCCAGGCGGATGACGGCGTGGAAGTGGATGGCGCCCCGCCGCTGGAACTCGGCCACCTTCGCGTAGCTCACACGGACCAGGCAGCGCAGCTCCGCCTCCTGGAGGCCGACCAGGCGGGCCAGGGCACGCTGGATGGCGATGGTGGTCCGGCGCCACAGCTCCGGGGCGAGCGCGTTCCAGAGCACTTGGGCTGAGCCGTCGTAACAGGCGGGACAGAGTGGCTCGCCCAGCCGAGAATCGTCGTCGTCATGGCGGTGCCAGCAGCCGGCCCGGTTGCCATGCGGGCAGTGGGTACCTTGCCGGTACGGGTGGCAGGGCAGCACCAGCCGCCCTTGTGCCTTGCGGGTGTGGACCCGGCCGAAGCTGGGGGCGGTGAAGGTCACGAACAGCCGCGGATGCTCGCTGATGCTGTCAGGGACGCCCTTGCCGCCCTTCAGCCCAGCGGCCAGGAGCTGGTAGGCATCGGCTCGGTAGGTGGCCGCGCACGAGGGGCAGCGGGACTCGCGGCTGGTGCCGCAGGCTTTGAGCAGTACCCTGTCCGGCTCCC
>JASLBL010000134.1 GCA_030146615.1 Actinomycetes bacterium | reverse complement strand
GTGGGCGATCATCCGGCTGGTCGTGGTCTTGCCGTTGGTGCCGGTCACGGCCACGATCGGGATGCGGGCCGGGGTGCCGGGCGGGAACAGGAGATCCACCACCGGCTTGGCCACGTACTGGGGCTCGCCGACGGTCGGGTGAGTGTGCATGCGGAACCCGGGGGCCGCGTTGACCTCGACGATCGCGCCGCCCGCCTCGCGCACCGGCTCGGCCAGGTCGGGGGCGACGAAGTCGATCCCGGCCACGTCCAGCCCGACCACCCGGGCCGCCTCCTCGGCGATCTCCACGTTGTCGGGGTGGGCCTCGTCGGTGCGGTCGATCGAGATCCCGCCGGTCGACATGTTCCCGGTCAGGGTCAGCTTGACCATGGTGCCCTCTCCGGGCACGTCGTCCAGCTCGAACCCCTGGGAGCGGACCAGGTCGATCGCCGCCCGGTCGACCCGGATGCGGGTCAGCACCTTCTCGTGGCCGACCCCGCGGCGCGGATCGGCGTTGGTCTGGGAGACCAGCTGGGCCACGGTGTGCTCCCCGTCGCCGACCACGTGGGCCGGGACCCGCTCGGCGATCGCCACCATCCGCCCGCCCACCACCAGCACCCGGTAGTCGTTGCCGGCGACATAGGTCTCGACCAGCACCCAGCCCCGGCTGGCCTCGGCCTGGGCGGCCGGGAAGGCGGCGGCCACCTCCTCCTCGCTGCCGAGGTCGAGGTGGACGCCGCGGCCGTGGTTGCCGTCCAGCGGCTTGACCACCACCGGGAAGCCGAGGCGGCGGGCGGCGGCCATGGCGTCGGCGACGTCGCGCACCGGGAACGAGCGGGGCACCGGCAGCCCGGCGGCGGCCAGCAGCCGGGTCGTGAGCTCCTTGTCGCCGGCCACGTCGACCGCCAGCGAGCTCGTCTTGGAGGTCATGGTGGCCCGGATGCGCTGCTGGTAGATGCCCTGGCCGAGCTGGACGAGGGAGTGCTCGTTGAGCCGCAGGAAGGGGATGTCGCGGGCCACCGCCTCGTCCAGGATGGCCTGGGTCGAGGGGCCGAAGGCGGTCCGCTCGGCCCGGAGGATGAACCGCTCCAGCTCGGCGTCGAAGTCGAAGCCCGGCTCCCGCTCGACCAGGTGGTTGACCAGCCGCACGGCCAGGCGGCCGGCGGCCAGCCCGACCTGGTCGTCGCCGTAGCCGTAGATCACGTTGTACTGGCCGCGCCGGCCGGCCCCGCGGGTCTTGCCCCGCCGCTGCTCGCCCCCGGCCTCCCGCTGGAGCTGGAGGGCGACGTGCTCGGCCACGTGCCCCAGCCAGGTGCCGTCGCGCAGCCGCTCCACGAACCCGCCCTTGCGGCCGACCCCGCAGGTGTGGTCGACCAGGCCCGGGAGGAGGGCGAGCAGGTCGTCGGTGAACCCGGGGAGCCGGTCCGAGGGGAAGTCCTCCAGCGACCCAAGGTCGACCAGTAGGTGGATGGCCTTGTCGTAGGACCAGTAGTTGGGCCCGCGGTAGACGCGAGACTCCAGGATCCTGAGATCGGGCCGGGGGCTGTGGACAGGCGATGGCGCCCCTTCCTGCTGGCGGCTACCCTCCCGGTTGGGGGCCCGCCCATCGGTGGGTGGGGTTGCGGCACGGGCACCCGCGGCCAGGTCCTCGCTCATCGCTGCCTCCTCCGCACGCGGTTACTGCGATGCTTCCTGCTCCTCACCGCCGCGGGCGCGGCGCCGCCTGGCCGGGCGTCCCGCCGGCCACTCCTCGGCCACCTCCTGACGGGCCTGCCGCCGGGGGGTGGCGATCGCCTGGAGCCGGGGCAGCAGGGCCCGGGCGCCCAGGTCGAAGCGGTAGCCGGGCGGCAGGGCGTGCAGGACCACGCCCGACACCAGCACCGGGCGCCTGGCCCTGACCTCGAAGGCGTCCGACCGGGCCTTGGACCCGTCGACCACCGTCACCGTGCCCTTGCCCAGCACCTCGAGCACGCCGTCGGGGCTGATCACCGCGGCCGTGTCCTCGTCGATGCCGATGCCGAGCTGGCTGGGGGACTCGGCCACCAGCAGGAGCAGCCGTCCCAGCCGGTTGCGCTGGCTGAAGTGCTGGTCGATGACCGCACCGGGCAGCAGCCCGAGCCCGGCCGACATGTGGGCCAGGCGCTGCTTGGGGACCTCCCCGGGCCCGCCGAAGGCCACCATGTGGGCGCTGAGGGCGCTCGCCCCGGCCGAGGTCCCGCCGACGACCACGCCCCGCCGGTGGGCGTCCAGCAGGGCCGCCCCCAGCCGGGTCCCGGCCACCACCATCGACAGCCGCAGCTGGTTGCCGCCGGTCATGAACACCCCGGTGGCCCTGGCCACGGTCTCGGCCGGTCCGGGCGCGTCGGCCTCCTCGCGGGTCGCCGGCG
Organism: Actinomycetes bacterium; assembly: GCA_030146615.1. Lineage (GTDB taxonomy): Bacteria > Actinomycetota > CALGFH01 > CALGFH01 > CALGFH01 > CALGFH01. The sequence goes on along the minus strand of JASLBL010000134.1, from coordinate 23,258 downwards.
CCACGGGCAGGACCTCGGCCGCCCCGAGGTCGGTGAACACCTGCCGGTACAGCTCCAGGATCTCGTCGCCGAGCGAGGAGGCGGTCGCGATCACCGCGATCCGGGCCCGCCGGCCGCCGGCGAGCTGCACGAAGTGGTTGAGGATGGTCCGGTGGCCGAGCTTGTCCTCCGCACCGCCGATGGCCACGAGGACGCCGGCTCCGGCCCGGTGGGTGTCGGAGGCCATGTCGCAGTCTAACAAGCTGGCCTCTTACACCTGCTTGATGGCCTGGACGACTACCATTCAACGCATGCGGGTGCTGGTCGTGGAGGACGAGGCCGACCTGGCCGACGCGATCGCGCGCGGCCTGCGTCGGGAGGGCTACGCCGTGGACGTGGCCTACGACGGCGACGAGGCCGTGGACAAGGCGAGCGTCAACGACTACGACGTGGTCTGCCTCGACCTGAACCTGCCTCGCCTGGACGGCATCGAGGTGGTGCGGCGGATCCGGGCCGACGACGTCGGCCAGCCGACCCGGGTGCTGATGCTGACCGCCCGCGACTCGACCCGCGACCGGATCACCGGCCTGGACGAGGGCGCCGACGACTACCTGGTCAAGCCGTTCGACTTCGAGGAGCTGAAGGCGCGGGTGCGGGCCCTGCTGCGCCGCGACGCCGGCCGGTCCGGGGCCGTGCTCCGGGTCGGGGACATCGAGCTCGACAGCTCCCGCCACGACGCCAGCCGCGCCGGCCAGCAGCTGCCCCTGACCCCCAAGGAGTTCGCGCTGCTGCGCTACTTCATGTCCCGGCCGGGGCAGGTGCTCAGCCAGGAGGACCTGCTGGAGCACGTCTGGGACGAGAACGCCGACCCCTTCACCAACACCGTCCGGGTCACCGTGATGACGCTCCGCCGCAAGCTGGCCGACGCGGGCGACAGCCAGCCGATCGAGACCGTCGTCGGTCGCGGGTACCGCCTGCGCGAGCAGCCGTGAACCCGCCCGGCTGGCTGGTCGACCGCCTGCCGGAGTGGGCCAGGTCGATCCGATTCCGCTACACCCTGCTGTACTCGGCGGTGCTGTTCGGCCTGGCCGCGGTGGTGATCGCGGCCATCTACCTGGTGCTGCTGATGCACCTGCGCAACGAGCCCTACAGCAGTGGGGCCAGGAACATCTTCTGCATCCCTGGCGGCCAGTGCTTCAAGGCGGTCACCTTCCGTGAGTTCGAGCGGGTGGTCAACTCCCAGACCCTCAAGCAGCTGCGTAACTACTCCTTCGGCGCCCTCGGGGTGCTGTTCGTGGCCAGCCTCGGCGTCGGCTGGGTGATCGCCGGCCGGGTGCTGCGCCCCATCGGCCGCATCACCTCGGTGGCCCGCGAGATCCAGGCCACCGACCTGTCGCGCCGCATCGAGCTGCCCGGGCCCGAGGACGAGCTCAAGCAGCTGGCCGACACCTTCGACGCCATGCTGGCCCGCCTCGACGCGGCATTCGCCGCCCAGCGGCAGTTCACCGCCGACGCCTCCCACGAGCTCCGAAATCCGCTGGCCATCATCCGCACCAACGTCGACGTCGCCCTGGCCGACCCCCACGCCGACCCCGAGGACCTGCGCCACACCATCGTCGTGGTCAAGCGGGCCAGCGACCGCATGGCCCGTCTGGTCGACGACCTCCTCGCCCTGGCCCGCCGCCAGGAGCCGACCCTCGAGCACGAGCCGGTCGACTTCGGCGTCGCCGTCACCGAGGCCAGCGACGACTTCGTGGTCCCGGCCGCCGCCCGCAACATCGTCCTCGACCGCGCCATCGCCCCCGGCGTGGTCGTCACCGGCGACCGCGACGCCCTCAAGCGGGTCGTGGCCAACCTGCTCGAGAACGCCGTCCGCCTCGCCCCCGCCGGCTCCCGCATCCGGCTGGCCACGGGCAGCGAGGGCGACCGGGCCTGGATCGCCGTCGCCGACGAAGGCCCCGGCATCGCCCCCGAGGACCAGGCCCACGTCTTCGACCGCTTCTGGCGCGCCGACAAGGCCCGCTCCCGCGCCGACGGCGGCACCGGCCTCGGCCTGGCCATCGTCCGCCAGATCGTCGAGAGCCACGGCGGCGAGATCCGCCTCCAGTCCAAGGTCGGCGTCGGCTCCTCCTTCGTCATCTGGCTCCCCGTCACCACCCCCGCCGCGGCCCCCGACCCATCTCCCCGCACCCCAGAGGCACCAGCTCCCGCTCCGGTCCCCACCCCGGCCGAGCGGGCCCGCACCCGGCCGTCGTTCGGTCCGCCCGCGGAGTAGGGGTCGCCGGCCGGCCCTTATCTCGCCTTGAGGAATGGCTTACTGGTGCTTTAGCGCCGGTCGCCTAGCCTCGATGCACAACAAGGCTTGCCATGTTCGACCGCAGGAGGCGACCGATGTCCATTCGCGACGGCCTGGAGCCATCGCGCTCCCCGGACTCCGAATCCCACACCCAGCCACTTCCAGGCGACGAGGCCGCCCTCGCCCAGCCCGCCGGCGCCTCCGGCTCCGACCCGCGACCCTCCGGGCCGGACGAGACCTGGCCGCCCTCCTGGGGCGAGCCCGCCTCCTGGAGCCAGCCCCCGGCGGCCGCCGACAGCACCCGCCCCCAGCCACCCACCCCCGAGCCCACCCCGACCTGGACCCAGCCCAAGGCCGCCCAGGGCCCCTCCTGGACCCAGGCCGGCCCGGCCGAGCCCGGCCGGGGCGAGGGTGGCGGCGGCCACCCGACCGTCCCCGCCTGGGGCACGTCCTCGCCCGACGCCGGCTCGCCCCGCGGCCGCCGGCCGTCCCGCTGGCTGGCCGGGGTGGTGGCCGGTGTCGTCCTGCTCGCCGCCGGCTTCGGCATCAGCCAGGCGCTCGACAACGACGCCGGCGACCCGTCCGGCGCCGGCATCCCGGCCGCCGGCCAGGCCCCGGTCGCCGCCGCCCCCGCCCCTTCGGGCGAGGAGCCGGCCGCCGCCGTCGCCAAGGCCCTGCTGCCCACCGTGGTCGAGATCCGCCACGGGAGCGGTGTCGGCTCCGGGTTCGTCTACGACAAGGACGGCTACATCATGACCGCCGCCCACGTCCTCGAGGGTGTCGACGAGGTCGAGGTCCGGCTGTACGACGGCACCAGGCTGGAGGGCCGGGTCCTCGGCACCGACGAGCTCAACGACGTCGGCGTGGTCAAGGTCGACCGCACCGGTCTCGCCGCGGCCCCGCTCGCCGTCGGCCAGGAGCTCCAGGTCGGCCAGCTGGCGATCGCCATCGGCAGCCCCTTCGGCCTCAACGAGACCGTGACCGCCGGGATCGTCAGCTCCACCGACCGGGTCCTCGACGACGGCCGCGAGGTCATCCAGACCGACGCCCCGATCAACCCGGGCAACTCCGGTGGGGTGCTGGCCGACCGCCGGGGCCGCGTCATCGGCATCAACAGCGCCATCCGCCCGGGCGCCGGGTCCAACGGCAACGTCGGCATCGGCTTCGCCGTCCCGATCGACCTGGCCGCCAAGTCGGCCACGGCCATCGTCCAGGGCAGGCCAATCCAGACCGGCTACCTCGGCGTCTCCATGGCCGACGCCCCCGGGCGTCAGGACGGGGCCATCATCCAGGAGGTCACCCCGGACAGCCCGGCCTCACGGGCCGGCCTCCGGGCCGGCGACATGGTGACCTCGATCGACGGGCAGGCGATCCAGAGCTACAGCGAGCTGGTCGCCGCCATCCGGGGCCACAAGCCCGGCGACAAGGTCACCCTCGGCGTGACCCGCGGCGGGAACGAAACCAGCATTACGGCCACCTTGACCCAACGCCCCGCCGGTTGATCGGGGGACAGACGGCGCGGCATGGTCCGACATGAGGTACGTCGACCGAATCTGGTAGTTTGGCTGATAACGATTTGGCGACGAGGGAGCCAAGAACGGGAACGACCCCTTACGCTTGATAGGCGAACACGGAGCTGGTCCACACGGGCGCTGGGGGGCGTTCCAAGAGGACCACTTCCGCCCGCAGGACGGCCCAGGCCGTTTCGGCCTAGGCCGAGAGGACACGGGAGGCGCGGGAAGCACGTTCGCCTAGCGACGGCCGCGCCGTCCGGTGTGTGGACCGGTGGTTGGGGGACTACCGGGACCCCCCGGACGGCAGGCCGTCCTTTACGTTCCAGCCCCGGTTGAACTGGGAGCGCCTACCCGCGCAGCCAGGCACGCCAGTTCCTCCATGAACGGCCCCCAGCCAATCGACCCCGAGCGATGCGCCGTCGGCTCGGCGTCGGAGCATCGCCGTCAGGAACCTGCCTGGTTCTCCTCGGCCCACAGGCCGCGGTCCTCCCGCCGGGCCTCGCTGACCAGGCGGCGGAACAGGCGCTCGTAGGTGACGTTCGGCGGGACCGTGAGCTGCTGGGCATATCCCTCGGCGACCAGCAACGCGTTCCAGAACGTCCCGTCCTCCAGCCACACGTAGGCGAGCATCCGCCCATACCGGTCCCGCGGCTCGGCATCCCCGGCGAGGCGCACCGTCTCGCCGTCCAGATAGTGCTTGGCGAAGTCCGAGGCCTCCTCCCCGTACGGCTCATCCGGCTGATTGGGCGACACCGACTCCGGGGTGTCCACCCCGATCACCCGGATCCGTTCCCGCCGCCCCTTCACGGTGGCGACGAAGGTGTCGCCGTCCGAGATCCGCTGGACCTTCGCCGACACCGCATCCTTGGGCGCATCCGGCCACGCCGCCCGCTCGGCCCTGGTGGTCGTCAGGTCAGCCGGCGCCTGAGTCGCCCCGCCATCCCCGCCACCCCCGATGTCCTCGGGCAAGCCCTCGCACCCGGCCGCCAGCACAAGGGCCAGCACGAGCAACAGCCGCAGGACCAGCCGGCGGCGGCGCAGCCTGGTCGTCATCGACCCCTCGATCGTCACCGGGCGCCCACAGCGGACGCCGCATCCCAATAGCGGAACATAGCCGACGCCCCCGACCGCCACGTCGGTCCATCCACAGCGGCGCCGTCTGATCCGTGTCACCGTGCGACGACCTGTCCGGGGCTGTGGACAGCGCCCAGCCATCGTCGTAGGCGCTCGCTAGGATGCCCGCATCATGAACCGGCCAAGCGTGTCCAGACCGAACCAGCCGCCCGGCGGCCTTCCGAGCGCCGAGCCGGCCGCCTCGGGCACGGCGTCGGCGGCGGGGGCGGTCATCGGCCCCCTTCCGGGCGCGGGGCCGGTGGGGCTCCCTGACGGGTCGCCCAGCGACCTGGCGGCCATGCTCCCACCCGGGAACGTGGTCATCCTCGGCGGACCGGGCAGCGGCAAGACGGCCCTGCTCGAGGCGGCCATGCACCACCTGCTGGCCCGGCCCGGCGGCACCGCCCGGTTCCTGACCTCCAGCCGCCAGGGCGCTGTCGCCTCCACCGAGCGGCTCCTGGCCGGGCTCGGCCGCGCCTCGGGGGGCGAGCTCGGCTGCGTGACGTGGTACGCGTTCGCCCGCGGGCTCGTCACCAGCCACGCCGACCTGCTCGACTACCGCGGCGAGCCGCGCCCGCTGAGCGGCCCCGAGCAGTGGTCGCTGGTCCGGTCGCTGCTCACGCTCGACCAGACCGGGATCGACTGGGGCCCGCTGGCGCCGCTGGTTGACACCCGCGCCTTCACCGACGAGCTCGCCGAGTTCGTGCTCGCCTGCGAGCGCAGCCTGATCGATCCGGAGGACCTGCTCGAGCGGGCCAGGGCCGAGGGACGCCCCAGCTGGGTCCCGGTCGCGGCCTTCCTCAACCTCTACGCCGAGCACCTGGCCCTCCAGGACTCGGTCGACCAGGCAGGCCTCATCCTGCAGGCCGGCGACCTGCTCGAGGACCGCCCCGACCTCCTCCAGGCGACGGTCGCCCAGATCGACACGATCCTGGTCGACGAGGCACAGGAGCTCGACCCGGCCCAGCGCCGGCTGCTCACGCTGCTGGTCGAGGGCGGGGCCAGGGCGATCCTGGCCGGCGACCCGGCGGGCACCACCGAAGCCTTCCGCGGCGCCACCCCGGGAGCGCTGCCGGCGCTGGCCAAGCGTCTCGGGGCCAGCGTGGTCCTGCTCGAGCGCAGCCGCCGCCTCGGCGGGCCCGGGCTCGACGCCGTGCGCCGCCTCCAGGCGGCCGGTCCCGGCCCGGTCATCGCCCTCACCGGAGGCGGGACCACCACCGTGGAGGCCGCCCGCTATCCGGGACCCGCCGAGGAGGCGGAGGCCAACGCCCGCCTGCTCCGGGTGGCCCACGAACGCGACGGCGTCCCCTACGGCCGGATGGCCGTCCTGCTGCCGTCGACCCGGCGGCTCAGCGCGCCCACCCGCCGGGCCCTCGAGCGGTTCGGCGTCCCCTACCGGCTGGGCGCCGGCGAGCGCCAGCTCGTGGCCGAGCCGGTCGTCGGGCACGTCCTCGACCTGTTCCGCCTCGCCCTCGACCCGGTCCGGGCCGACGAGCTGCTCCCCTCCCTCCTGACCTCGCCCCTCGGCGGCCTCGACCCCGGCGAGCTGCGCTCCCTGCGCCGCGCCGCCCTGCTCGCCGACCGCTCCCTCGCCGACCACGTCCGCTGCCGCGCCGTCCCCCCGCCCCTCCCGGAACCGCCATCCGGTCCGGGGGAGCCAGCGAGCACGCAGGAGGTCGCTCGAGGACCGGAAGCCGGGACCTCGGCGGTCCTCCCCGAGCCTGGGGGCCCGCCGCAAGCCCCCCTGGAACCGGAGCCGGGAGCCTCGGCGACCACCAGCCCGGCCGCGGAAGACTCGGCGGAGGGACCGGCGCGGGGGTCGGCCCTGGTGCTCGACCCGGGGCTCGTTGCCCGGGTGCAGGCCCTGTGCGACCTGCTCGAGCGGGCCGAGGGCTGGGTCGCGGAGCTGGACGCGGATGCCTGCTTCTGGGAGGTGTGGCGCTCGGCCCCGGCCTTCTCCGAGCTGATCCTGCGCGCCGAGGTCGACCCGACCGACGCCGACGTGCAGCGACAGCTCGACGCCCTGACCGCGTTCTCGCGCGCCCTCAGCTTCTTCGTCGACGGCCGGCCGGGCGCCAGCATGCGGACCTACCTGGACGTGGTCGAGCGGGCCGACTTCGCCAGTGACCCCTGGCTGCCCTCGGCGATGGCCAGGAACGACGCGGTCTCGGTGATCTCGGTCAACGCCGCCAAAGGCCAGGAGTTCGACCTGGTGATCGTCGCCGGCTGCCTGGAGGGCGCGCTGCCGATGACCGCCCGCCCGCAGGGGCTGTTCGAAGCCTGGCGGCTCGACGGCGACCCGGGCCCGGTGGCCCGCGCGGAGGCCCTCCTGGACGCCGAGCGGCGGCGCTTCACGCTCGCGGCCAGCCGGGCTCGGGACCGGGTGGTCTTCACGGCCTCACGCGTCGATGGCCGCGGCGAGCCCTCCCGCTTCCTGCGCGAGCTCGGGCTGGAGCTCGCCGCCGACCCGCCGGCCCCCGACGCGGCCCCACTGGGGTCGCTGGAAGCCGCCGGTGCCCTGCGTCGGGTCGCGGGCGACCGGGACCGGCCGGCCGCCGAACGACTGGCCGCCGCGACCACCCTGGCCGCCCTCCCGGGCGTCGACCCGGCCACCTGGTGGTGGCGGCGCGACTACACCGTCGACCCCGAGCCGATCGCCGCCGAGGGGCGCCTGCGCACCTCCTACTCCCGGATCGGGACCTACGAGGACTGCCACCTGCGCTACTTCTTCGGCAGCGTGGCCGGGCTCGACGACCGCTCCTCCTACCAGATGGCGTTCGGCCGGCTCATGCACACCATCTTCGAGCTGGCCGCCAAGGGCGAGATCGAGAACGAGCCGGCCGACCTGAAGGCCGCCTACCGGCAGCGGTTCAACCCGGCCTGGTTCCCGTCGAGGGCCATCGCCTACCAGTTCTGGCGCGACGGCATGGGCATGCTCGAGCTGTGGCACCGCGGCGAGGCCGAGGCCGCCCGCCGCGCGCTGCGGTTCGAGGTCGGGTTCGAGATGGAGGTCGGCGACCACCTGGTGCGGGGCCGCATCGACCGGGTCGATTCCGCTCCGGATGGCGGCATCGTGCTCCTGGACTACAAGACGGCCCGCTATCCCGCGTCCGAGGAGGAGGCCGAGCGCTCTCTCCAGCTCGCCATCTACTACCTGGCCGCCCTCCGCGACCCGGAGCTGGCCGCCCTCGGCCGCCCGGTCGAGATGCAGCTCGTCTACCCGGCCAGGGTCATGAATGGCCGGTTCACCCGGGTCAGCCAGCACCCAGGCCCCGACCACGCCACCAAGGTCGAGCAGCGGCTGCTCGCCCTCCTCGACGGGGCGGCCGCCGAGTCCTTCGACCCCGACCCGCACGCCGACTGCCGCATGTGCGCCTTCAAGCCCATCTGCCCGATGTGGCCCCAGGGCGAGGAGTTCCTGGCCCCGGCCCACCCCCCGTCCGGCTTGGCCGCGGCCGGCACGAGTCCGGGAGGGGACCGGTGAGCGCGACCCTCACCGGTGTGGTGACCCCCGGGGTCCGGGCGGCGCTGCGCGGGCAGGAGCCGACGCCCGAGCAGCTTGCCGCGGTCACGGCCCCGATCGGGCCGGTGCACGTGATCGCCGGCGCCGGGTCGGGCAAGACCGCGGTGATGGCGGCCCGGATCGTCTACCTGGTCGAGCGGCTCGGGGTCGCGCCCGCGTCCGTGCTCGGCCTGACCTTCACCAACAAGGCGGCCAGCGAGCTGGAGGCCAGGGTCCGCGAGGCCCTCGCCGACACCCCGACCGACGTCGGCGACGAGGTCACCGTCGACACCTACCACGCGTTCGCCGCCGACCTCGTCAAGGCATACGGGATCCGGGTCGGGGTCGAGGTCGACGCCGACCTCCTCAGCGAGGCCCAGCAGTACCAGATCCTGCTCGGGATCCTCGACAGCGAGCGGTTCGAGCACCTCAGCGTCCGCACCGCCGGCGCCACCATCCGCAAGACCCTCGAGCTGGCCTCCGCCTGCGCCGACCACGTCGTCCCGGCCGAGCGCGTGGTCGAGGCGTCCCGCCGCCTCCTCCGGCGGGCCGACGAGGGCGAGCGGCTGCCCGACTGGATGCTCCAGGCGGCCAGGGAGCGGATCGAGCTGGTCCGCCTGGTCGAGCGCTACGCGACCGAGAAGCGCCGGCGCGGCCGCCTCGACTTCGGCGACCAGGTGGCCAAGGCCGTCGAGCTGGTCGAAGGCCACCCGGAGCTGCTCGAGGAGCTCCGGACCCGGTTCCAGCACGTCCTGCTCGACGAGTACCAGGACACCAACGTGGCCCAGCGCCGCCTGATGCAGCGGATCTGCCCGCCGGGCGCCTCCATCATGGCCGTCGGCGACGCCCGCCAGGCCATCTACGCCTTCCGCGGCGCCACCATGTACAACCTGCTCTCCTTCGCCGACCACTTCCCGTCCACCCCGGCCGTCGCCCCGGTCCCGGCCTCATTCGCGACCGGGCCCGGTCCCACCCCGGGCGACGGCCAGGAGCCCCCGGGCCCCGGGGCGGCCCCGCTGCCGCTGTCGACCAACTTCCGGTCCGGGCCGCGGATCCTGGCCCTGGCCAACTCCGTGATCGACCGGATCCCCGAGGAGCGGCGCGGGGGGACGTCCCTGGTGGCCAGGCCCGGCGCCGCCGACGGCGAGGTCCGGGCCGCCCTGCTCGCCGACCAGTTCGCCGAGGCGGCGTTCGTCGCCGACCAGGTCGTCCAGGCCCACCAGACCGGCCTGCCCGACGGCTCCTGGCCGGAGTGGCGGGACGTGGCCATCCTCGTCCGGTCCAAGCGGCTCCTCGGCCCGCTCCGCGAGGCGCTCGAACAGCGAGGCGTCCCGGTCGAGGTCGTCGGCCTGTCCGGCCTGCTGGAGACCCCCGAGATTGTCGACCTCGTCTCGACCCTGCGGGTGGTCGCCGACCCGGGTGCCAACGTCGCCCTGGCCCGGCTGCTCCTCGGCCCCCGCTGGCGGATCGGCCACCGGCACCTCGTCCGCCTGGCCCGCTGGGCGGCCCGGAACAACTGGGGCCTCAAGGACGAGCTGCCGGGCGAGGACCCCGACCCCGGTGACGTGAGCTTCGCCCTCGCCGAGGCCCTCGACCACCTGGACGAGGTCGAGGGCCTCGACGACGAGGCACGCAACCGGCTCGACGCCTTCCGTGAGGAGCTGCGGGAGCTGCGCGCGGCCGCCCGCGGCCCCCTGCTCGACCTGGTCCAGACCATCCTGGAGCGGACCGGCGTCTGGGCCGAGCTGGAGGCCTCCAGGGACCGCCGGGCCATCACCGCCCGGCAGAACCTGGCCACCTTCCTCGACCGCGTTGCCGCCTTCGCCCCGGTCCAGGGCGACCCGTCCCTGGCCGCGTTCCTGGTCTACCTGGACGCGGTCGAGGACGCCTCCGAGCCGGTCGAGGCGGTGCAGCCGGCCCCGGTCGACTCGGTCAAGCTGATGACCGTCCACATGGCCAAAGGCCTGGAGTTCCCGATGGTGGCGGTGGTCGGCCTCTCGGCCGGCACCGGCAAGGACGGTTCGCCGCGGTACGGGATCTTCCCGGATGCCAGGGTCGCCGACCCCCGCCGGGCTCAGGGCTTCCCCTACGAGCTGCGCGAGGACGCCGGCCACCTGCCCCGCTTCACCGGCAACGCCCGGGCGTTCCGTGGCGAGCTCGAGCAGCGCGCCCTGGAGGATGAGCGGCGGCTGTTCTACGTGGCCATCACCCGGGCCAAGCAGCTGCTGGTGCTCACCTCGGCCTGGTGGTACCAGGGCTCGGAGAAGACCCCCAAGGGGCCGGGGCCGTTCTGGAACGAAGCGGCCGACCACCCGGCGGTGGAGGTTCTCGTCCGAGCCGACCAGCCGGCCGCCAGCCCGCTCACCGAGCGGCTCCGGGAGCGCGTGAGCTGGCCCCACCCGGGCCGCCGGCCCGAGGACGAGGGCGACCCGGTGTTCGCCGAGGGCCTCGCCGAAGCGGTGGAGCTGGAGCGCGCCGCCCCGGGGACCCTGGCCGCCCGGGTGCCGCCCGGTCAGGCCGACGCCTTCCGCGCCGCCGTCGAGGCCGGGCGCCACCTGCTCGACGCGGCCCGGGTCGACCCCACGCCCGCCCGGGTCGAGCCACCCCGCATCCTCTCGGTCAGCCAGGTGCTCGACTACGCCCGCTGCCCGCGCGACTTCTACTGGTCGGTGGTCCGGCCGCTGCCCACCGCGCCCAAGCCGGCGGCCAGGCTCGGCTCGGTGGTGCACCGCCTGCTGGAGCGGCGCGCCCGCAACCTCCCCGACCTGCTGGACACCGACGACCTCGCCGGCGAGCACCCCAGCGGCCACCTCGCACCCGAGCTCATCGAACAGGCCACCCGCAACTTCGCGGCCTCCCGCTACGCCACCCTCCCACCACCCGAGGCCGAGGTCGGCGTCATCCTCCGCCTCGGCCCCTGGGTCATCCGAGGCCGCATCGACGCCATCTTCCGCCCCGGCGGAGACCCCCTGTCCGGACGGGGGGACGCCGAGATCGAGCTGGTCGACTGGAAGACCGGCCAGCAGATCGAGCTGCCCACCGGCGGGCTGGATCAGCTCGCCATATACGCCCTCGCCCTGCGGGAGCTGGGGCAGCTCCCAGGGGACCGGTGCGTCGTCTCCTACTGCTACCTCGGTGGCGACGAGCCCGCCACCGAGACACGCACCCTCGGCCCGGCCGACCTGGACCACCAGCGAGCACGGCTGGAGACTGTCCTGGCCGACCTCGACAAGGGTGACTACCGGCGAGCCTGCCGCCTCCCCGAATGCGAGACCTGCCGCCGAGGCCTCGGCACCCCACCCCGCCCACCCTCCATCCCCCGGGAACCATGGTCCGCCGGCTAGCCGCCCACCGGCCGGTTCGCGGAGCCGCCGACCCGGAAGGCGGGCAAGGCGCGGACGGGCCCTGCCCGCCAATGCGAACCAACCCCCCTGGGGCAACCCGCGGACAGGAGACGGATGACACGAATGCCTGCCGACGGCGACAACCTGCGTGAACGGCTGCGTCGGGCGCTCCCGACGGCCATGAAGGCGAGAGATCGTCCGGCCATCAACGCCCTGCGATCGGCACTGGCCGCGATCGACAATGCCGGCGCCGTCGATCCAACAACCCAAGCGCGCCACGGCACCGCCCACCCTGAGCCGACAGGGGCGAACGCCACCGACCCGGAACCCGCCGGGACGGGGGACGGGGATCCGAAGGTCGCCGGGTCGGTGGCGGGGCTCGGCGCGGCCGAGGTGGAGCGGCGCAGCCTCAGCGAGGCGCAGATGGCGGAGATCGTCCGCGCCGAGGTGCTCGACCGCGAGCGCGCCGCCGCCGGCTACGAGCGCACCGGCCAGCTCGAGCTTGCCGAGCGGCTCCGAGGCGAAGCAACGGTCCTCCGTGCGTATCTCACCACCTGAGCAGCCCGGGTTCGGTCATCCGGGCATGGGCCGTACTTCCTCAAGACCCAGGCGGCGGAACGCCCAGCCGGGTGTCTGAACTGCTTCGGCCTTGGTGGCTGGGCTGCGACAGCCTGCCCGTCTCGCTCAACCCAGCCGTGTGACCCGGCTCGTCCCGAACCGATCGGCGATGGCGTCCTTCAGGCCGTAGGGGAAGCGGGACTTGACTCGGTGGTGGGCGGGGAGGAGGGCTCGCTGGGCGGTGGGGTCGCCGGCGAAGGCGGCGATGGCGTGCTCGGGGTCGGCGTTGGCGACGGCGAGGATGGCGCCGGCGATGCCGAGGGATCCGGCCATGAGGACGAGGGGGGCGGCGCCCACGTAGAGGGGGTGGGGGAAGACGTCGAGCTCGGCCAGCAGGCGCTCGGGGTCGGCGCTGGAGTCCTTCATGCCCTGGACGGGGAGGTCGGGGAGGGCGTCGAGGTGGATGCCGGGTGGGGCGGTCTGGGGGAAGTGGTAGGCCAGGGCCGGCAGGTCGCCGGCGGCCTCGGCGACGGCGTCGTAGTAGGGGCGGGGGTCGTTGTTGCGGGGCGGGCACAGGGCCAGGACGGCGTCGGCGCCGGCCTCGCGGGCGTCGCGGGTCAGGGCGGCGGCCTGCCTGGCCGACGGGCCGCCGGTGCCGGCGATCACCGGGACCCCGGAGGGGACCGCCCGGCGGGTCTCGGTGAGCAGGGCGAGGCGCTCCTCGGCGGTCAGGGCGGCTGCCTCGCCGGTCGACCCGGCCACCACCACGGCCCGGATCCCCAGGTCGACCAGGGTCGCGGCGAGGTCGGCGGTCGCCTTGGCGTCGACCTCGCCGTCGTCGTCGAACAGCGTCGCCAGCGCGACCCCGACTCCTGTGAACAGTGCCTCCGCCATCCGCGCACCTCCACGTGTCCCTCGTCCCCAACCCCGCGTCGCAGGTTGCTCTCCCCACGGTAGCCTGCGTAAACTGGCTAAGGAAACATAGATGTTTCCAAAATCGAGGGAGGAACGGGAGCGCCATGACGTCCGAGCGTGCCGGTGGCACCAGGGAGCGCATTGTCGTGCTCCTGCGCCGCCACGGGCGGCTGTCCGCGCCCCAGCTGGCGGAGCTGCTCCAGCTCACCTCGGTGGGGCTGCGCCGCCATCTCGCCCGGCTCGAGCGTGACGGCCTGGTCACCTCGGCCACCGAGAAGCCCAAGCGGGGGCGGCCGACCGCCGTCTACCGCCTGACCGACGCCGGGCTGGAGACCTTCCCGCGGCACTACGACGAGGTCGCCCGGGAGGCGCTGGCCTTCCTCAAGGGGCAGGACGCGGCCACCCTGGCCCAGTTCCTGGCCTGGCGGAACGAGCGGCTGGTGGCCAGCTACGCCGGAAGGGTGGAAGGCGCTACCCTGGCCGAGCGGACCGACGCCCTGGCCGAGGTCCTGAACGAGCAGGGCTTCATGGCCGAGGTCGAGCCCGCCGACGGCGGCCTGCGACTCTGCCAGCACAACTGCACGGTGGAGCACCTCGCCACCGAGCTGCCCGACCTGTGCGCGTCCGAGGCCGAGCTGTTCGAGCGGCTGCTCGGCACGCGGGTCGAGCGCGAGGCGACCATCGTCGATGGCGCGGTGCGCTGCGAGACCCGCATCGACCTCGGCACGCGAGCCAAACACGCACCAACCCGAACCACCACGTCACCGAAGTCACCAAACCGCAAGGCAGCAAGGAGCCCAGCCTGATGGCAACCGAAGCCCGAGACCTGACGCCCGAGGCACCCGACCGGATCAACCCCGTTCCGGAGAACGTCGAGCTGGGCGCCTACAAGTACGGCTGGCACGACCCGGTCAACTCGGTCTTCACGCCCAAAAGGGGCCTCTCCCACGACGTTGTCGAGGAGATCTCGGCGATGAAGCAGGAGCCCGAGTGGATGCGGACCTTCCGCCACAAGTCGCTCGACTACTTCCTGCGCCGGCCCATGCCGCAGTGGGGCGGCGACCTGGACCAGATCGACTTCGACAACATCTTCTACTTCCTCCGGGCCACCGAGAAGCAGGTCACCTCCTGGGACGAGCTGCCGGCCGACATCAAGAACACCTACGACCGCCTGGGCATCCCCGATGCCGAGAAGCAGCGCCTGATCGCCGGGGTGGCCGCCCAGTACGAGAGCGAGGTCGTCTACCACAAGGTCCGCGAGGACCTGGAGGAGCAGGGCGTCCTGTTCCTGGACACCGACACCGCCCTGCGCGAGCACGAGGAGCTGTTCCGTGAGCACTGGGCGACGGTGATCCCGCCCAACGACAACAAGTTCGCGGCCCTGAACTCGGCCGTGTGGTCGGGCGGGTCGTTCATCTGGATCCCCGAGGGCGTCCACGTCGAGATCCCGCTCCAGGCCTACTTCCGGATCAACTCCCAGAACATGGGCCAGTTCGAGCGGACCCTGATCATCGCCGAGCCCGGCTCCAGCGTGCACTACGTCGAGGGCTGCACCGCGCCTATCTACTCCTCGGACTCGCTGCACTCGGCGGTGGTCGAGATCATCGTCAAGCCGCATGCCAAGGTCCGCTACACCACCATCCAGAACTGGTCGACCAACGTCTACAACCTGGTCACCAAGCGGGCCGCGGCCTATGAGGGCGCGACCATGGAGTGGATCGACGGCAACATCGGCTCCAAGCTGACCATGAAGTACCCGGCCGTGCTGCTGCTGGGCGAGCACGCCCACGGCGAGATCCTCTCGGTCGCCTTCGCCGGCAACAACCAGCACCAGGACGCCGGGGCCAAGCTGACCTTCGCCGCCCCCAACACCACCGGCCAGATCGTCTCCAAGTCGATCTCCCGCGACGGCGGGCGCACCTCCTACCGCGGCCTGGTCAAGGTCGAGGAGGGCTCGCCGGGGGTCAAGGTCAACGTCCGCTGCGACGCCCTGCTGCTGGACGAGGAGTCGCGCTCCGACACCTACCCGTACACCGACGTCAAGGAGGAGGACGTCACCCTCGGGCACGAGGCCACCGTCTCCAAGATCGGCGACGACCAGCTCTTCTACCTCCAGTCGCGCGGCCTCTCGGAGGCCGAGGCGACGGCCATGATCGTGCGCGGGTTCATCGAGCCGATCTCCAAGGAGCTGCCGATGGAGTACGCGCTCGAGCTCAACCGCCTCATCGCCCTCCAGATGGAAGGGGCGGTCGGCTAACGCGATGACCGACGCGAGTATCGAGACCCTTACGCTCAAGGACCTCGACCAGGCGGCCGTGACCGCCTGGTCGCAGGCCCTCGGCGACCCCGACTGGTTCCTGGCCCGGCGCCTGGAGGCGCTGGCCGCCCTGGCCAAGCTGGAGCGGCCGAACGGCCGCGAGGAGGCCTGGCGGTTCACCGACCCCAAGCGGGCCGGCCTCGACCGCAACCGGATCCTCAGGACCGGCGGCCAGGCGACCGCCGAGGGCGCCCACGTGCTGGCCGCCGGCCACGCCGACGCCGCCTCCGGCGGAGACGTCGCCGGCACCGAGCTGGAGCCGGCCGGGCTGGTCGCGACCGTCGACGGCGCCACCGCCGAGGCGTTCCTCGACCCCGACCTGGCCGCCAAGGGCGTGATCCTGACCGACCTGGCCACGGCCGTGCGCGAGCACGCCGGCCTGGTCGAGCCCCGCCTGATGACCTCGGCGGCGCCCTTCGACGAGGACTGGTTCCTGGCCCTGCACGCCACCCTGATGACCGCCGGCGCGTTCCTGTACGTGCCCAGGGGAGTCGAGGTGACGGTCCCCATCGGGGTGCTGCAGCGGCGCACCACCGCCGGGGCGACCTTCGCCCACACCCTGGTCGTGGTCGAGGACGAGGCCTCCCTCACCCTGGTCCAGCAGCACGGCTCACCCGAGAACCTCGACGGGCGAGCCTTCCACCACGGCGTCACCGAGCTGCTGATCGGCGAGCGGGCCAGCGTGCAGTACCTGTCGCTCCAGGAGTGGGGGAGCGAGCAGGTCAACCACTTCGGCATCCAGCGGGCGATGGTCGGGCGCCAGGCCCGGTTCCGGTCGTTCGTGGTCACCCTGGGCGGCGGGGTGGTCCGGATGTCGCCGGAGGTCGTGCTCGGCGAGGGCGCCGAGGCCGACCTGCTCGGGGCCGTGTTCGCCGACGCCGGCCAGCGCTTCGAGCACCGGGCCAACGTCACCCACGCCGAGCCCCACGCCCGCTCCAGCCTCCTCTACAAGGCCGGGCTGCTCGGCGGGTCGCGCAACATCTTCAACGGCAACCTGATCATCAGCCCAGGGGCCCGCGGCACCGACGCCGGCCAGACCATGCGCAACCTGGTCCTGTCCCGCGACGCCCACGCCGAGGCCAACCCGTTCCTGGAGATCCTCAACTCCGACGTCAAGGCGGCCCACGCGGCCGCCACCGGCCGGGTCGACGACCTGCACCTGTTCTACCTGGAGTCGCGGGGCATCCCGCGCCGGACGGCCAGGCGGCTGGTCGTGTTCGGGTTCTTCGAGGAGGTCCTGGCCCAGGTGAGCGTGCCGGCGGTCCGGCGCCGCCTCGAGGCGGCCCTGGAGGCCGAGCTGGAAGCGGCCGCGGCCGCCCAGGAGGCGCAGGAGGCCCAGGAGCGGGAGGCCGGGTGATGGCGTTCGTGCGGCTGGCCGGGCTCTCGGAGCTGGAGCCCGACCAGGGGCTCCGGGTCGAGCTCGGCGACGAGGAGGCGGTCGCCCTGGTGCTCACCCGAGACGGCGACGTCCATGCGGTGATCGACGTGTGCAGCCACGAGGACTACCCGCTGTCCGAGGGCTGGGTCGAGGACCGCACCATCGAGTGCGCCCTCCACGGCAGCCGGTTCGACCTGCTCACCGGCGGGCCCGACAGCCCGCCGGCCGTGCGCCCGGTGCGGATCTTCCCGGTGCGGGTCGAGGGCGAGGACGTGCTCGTCGACCTGCCCGACGACTGGGCCAAGCTGGCCCAGGACCTGTGAATGGATTCCGAGGAGAGAGATGCCTGACACGACGCTGGTGATCGAGGACCTCCACGTCGACGTGGAGGACAAGCAGATCCTGCGCGGCGTCGACCTGACGGTCGAGGCCGGCAAGGTCCACGCCCTGATGGGGCCCAACGGCTCCGGCAAGTCGACCCTGGCCTACGCCCTGGCCGGCCACCCCCGCTACCGGGTGACCGGGGGCAAGGTGACCTTCAAGGGCGAAGACGTGCTCGACATGACCCCCGACGAGCGCGCCCGCATCGGCATGTTCCTGGCCATGCAGTACCCGGTCGAGGTGCCGGGGGTGTCGGTGACCAACTTCCTGCGCACGGCCATGAACGCCGTCCGGGGCGAGGACATCCCGGTGCGCGAGTTCGCCAAGGACCTGCGCGAGCAGATGCGCCTGCTCGACATGGACCCGCGCTTCGCCGAGCGCAACCTCAACGAGGGCTTCTCGGGTGGCGAGAAGAAGCGCCACGAGATCCTCCAGATGGCCCTGCTCCGCCCCGAGCTGGCCATCCTCGACGAGACCGACTCGGGCCTGGACGTCGACGCCCTCCGGGTCGTCGCCGAGGGCGTCAACCGGCTGCGCGGGCCGGAGCTCGGCGTCCTGCTCATCACCCACTACACCCGAGTCCTGCGCTACATCTCCCCCGACGTGGTCCACGTGATGGTCGGCGGACGGGTCGTGGAGACCGGCGGGCCCGAGCTGGCCGACCAGCTGGAGGCCGAGGGCTACGAGCGCTGGCGTGGCGATCCCGCCACCTGAAACCCGGTTCCAGGAGGCTCCGATGACGTCCGAGACCGCGCCGCTGGACGTGGCCGCCGTGCGCGGCGACTTCCCGATCCTGGAGCGCCGGGTCAACGGCCACCCGCTGGTCTACCTCGACTCGGCCGCCACCAGCCAGAAGCCGCGGCAGGTCCTGGAGGCCATGGACGACTACTACCGTCGGCACAACGCCAACGTGCACCGGGGCGTCCACACCCTGGCCGAGGAGGCCACCCACCTGTTCGAGGAGGCCCGCGGCAAGGTCGCCCGCTTCGTCGGCGCCTCCGAGCGGGCCACGGTGTTCACCAAGAACGTCAGCGAGGCCATCAACCTGGTCGCCTACGCCTGGGGGCTGCGCAATCTCCGGGAGGGCGACGAGATCCTGGTCACCGAGATGGAGCACCACTCCAACCTGGTGCCCTGGCAGCTGGTGGCCGGCATGACCGGGGCCAGGATCCGGGCCGTGCCCGTTACCGGGGACTACCTGCTCGACCTGGACGCCCTGGACGGGCTGCTGGGGGAGCGGACCCGCGTCGTGGCCGTGTCGGCCATGTCGAACGTGCTCGGCACCGTCAACCCGGTGGCCGAGATCGCCCGCCGGGCCCACGCCGCCGGGGCGCTGGTGCTGGCCGACGCCGCCCAGGCCGTTCCCCACGCCGGGGTCCGCCTCGACGACCTCGGGGTCGACTTCCTCGGCTTCACCGGGCACAAGGCGCTCGGCCCGATGGGGGTCGGGGTCCTGGCCGCCCGCGAGGAGCTGCTGGACAGCATGGAGCCGTTCCTCGGCGGCGGCGAGATGATTCGCGACGTCGATATCGACCGTTTCACGTGGAACACGATCCCGTGGCGGTTCGAGGCCGGAACACCCAACGTGGCCGAGGCGGTCGGCCTGGGGGCGGCCGTCGACTACCTCCAGAGGCTGGGCATGGACCGGGTCCGGGCCCACGAGGTCGACGTCACCGGCTACGCGCTCAAGCGCCTCGGCGAGATCGACGGGCTGCGCGTCTACGGCCCGTCCGAGGTCGAGCACCGGGGCGGCATGGTCTCGTTCACCATCGGCGACATCCACCCCCACGACGTCGCCCAGGTGCTGGACTCCGACGGGATCGCCGTGCGGGCCGGCCACCACTGCGCCAAGCCGCTGCTGCGGCGCCTCGGGGTCCAGGCCACCACCCGGGCCTCGTTCTACCTCTACTCGACCACCGACGAGGTCGACGCGCTGGTCGCCGGCCTCGAGCGGGTCAAGCGCTTCTTTGCTTAGGGAGGGGGTCACATGGGCCTCGACGACCTCTACCAGGAGATCATCCTCGACCACTACAAGAAGCCACGGCACCCGGGGCGGCTTGAGGGCGCCCAGGTCGAGGTGCGCCACTACAACCCGGTCTGTGGGGACGAGCTGCTGGTCGGGCTGCGGCTGGACGGCGGGCGGGTCGCGGCCGTGGCCGTGGACGGCAAGGGCTGCTCGATCTCCCAGGCGGCCGCCTCGGTGATGACCGAGCAGGTGCTCGGGCAGCCCCTGCCCGAGGCCCTGGACCAGGCCGAGGCGTTCCGGCGGCTGATGCACGGCGAGGGCGAGCCGGACGAGGAATTGCTGGGGGACGGGATCGCGTTCAAGGGAGTGGCGCGCTACCCGGTCCGGGTCAAGTGCGCGCTCCTCGGCTGGATGGCGTTCAAGGACGCCGCCGCCCGCGCCGCCGCCGGCCAGGGCGGGGGCGAGACCGTCTACGGCGAGGAGCAGGACGAGACCGCGGTCCGGGCGGCACGCGGCGACACAACGGAAGGGACAACCTGATGGCCACCGACACCGACATCCTCGAGGCGATGAAGCAGGTCGAGGACCCAGAGCTGGGCGTCAACGTGGTCGATCTGGGGCTGGTCTACGGCGTGGGCCAGGAGGACGAGGGCCGCAAGGTCCGCCTCGACATGACCCTGACCACGGTGGCCTGCCCGCTGACCGACATGATCGAGGGCGCGACCAACGCCGCCCTGATCGGCCTGGACGACATCCAGGAGGTCGAGATCAACTGGGTCTGGTCGCCCCCTGGGGCCCGGACCGGCTCACCGAGGACGGCAAGATGGCCCTGCGGGCCATGGGCTTCGCGATCTGACGCGATCGAGAGGGACGTAGAGAGAAGATGGCGCTACCTGCACTGGTTGAACCGGCGGCCGAGCTGTCGCGGGACGAGATCGCCCGCTACTCCCGCCACCTGATCATTCCCGACGTGGCCATGGACGGGCAGAAGCGGCTCAAGAACGCCCGCGTCCTGCTCATCGGCGCCGGTGGCCTCGGCGCGCCCAACGCCATGTACCTGGCCGCGGCCGGGGTCGGGCATCTCGGCCTGGTCGACTTCGACGTGGTCGACGCCTCCAACCTCCAGCGCCAGGTCATCCACGGCACCTCCGACATCGGCCGGCCCAAGCTGGAGAGCGCCCGCGACAAGATCAACGAGATCAACCCGTACGTGCGGGTCACCCTGCACGAGACCCGGCTCTCCTCGGAGAACGCCCGCGAGCTGATCCGCGACTACGACCTGGTGATCGACGGCTCGGACAACTTCCCGACCCGGTACCTGGTCAACGACGCCTGCGTGCTCGAGGGCAAGCCGTACGTGTGGGGCTCGATCTACCGCTTCGACGGCCAGGCCAGCGTGTTCTGGGCCGAGCACGGCCCCTGCTACCGCTGCCTGTACCCGGAGCCGCCCCCGCCGGGCATGGTCCCCTCCTGCGCCGAGGGTGGGGTGCTGGGCGTGCTCTGCGCCACCCTCGGCTCGGTCCAGGCCAACGAGGCCATCAAGCTGCTCACCGGCATCGGCGACCCGCTGGTCGGGCGCCTGCTCATCTACGACGCCCTGGAGCTGTCCTTCAAGGACATCTCGGTCCGCAAGGACCCCGAGTGCGCCGTCTGCGGGAAGAACCCGACGGTCACCGAGCTGATCGACTACGAGGAGTTCTGCGGCGTCGTCTCCGACGAGGCCCAGCAGGCCGCCGCCGGTTCGACCCTCACCCCGGCCCAGCTCAAGGCGCTGCTCGACGACGGCCAGCAGCTCAAGCTGGTGGACGTCCGCGAGCCGGCCGAGTGGCAGATCAACCGCCTCCCCGGGGCGACCCTGATCCCGCTGGACACCCTGCCCGACCACCTGGCCGAGCTGCCCCAGACCGAGCCGGTTGTCCTCTACTGCAAGTCCGGGGTCCGCTCGGCCGAGGCCCTGGCCCTGCTCAAGCAGTCCGGCTTCTCCACGGCCAGGCACCTCGGCGGCGGCATCACCGCCTGGGCCAAGACCGTGGACGAGCAGATGCCCGTGTATTGATCGGCCTGTTGTCCAGAACGTCGACAGGCGGTCCCAGATCCATGTGGAGGGAGCTCGCTCCCCCATGGCCAGGGACTGAGGTTCCCGCGGGCTGAGCCTCCCCGGCCTTTCGGGCCCCTCAGGGTAAGCTGCCGCGCGTTCCGGTCGATCCAGTCATCAGGATCGGACCTCGACGTGCACAAGGACGCCATCACCCATGGGTATGCCCGGCCGCCCCTCGCTCGCCCGCATCCTCGCGCTCTCGGTGGCGCTGTCCGTCCTCCCGCTGGCGGCGCTGGCGGCCGGGGCGGCCGAGCCGGCCCCGGCCCCGGCGGAACGGGCCCGGCCCGCGGCCCAGCAGGACGCGTTCGTGCCCGGGCGGGTGCTGGTCGGGTTCGAGGCCGGGGCGGGGGAGCAGGGCCGGCGGACGGCCGCGGCCGCGGTCGACGGCCGGATCGTGGCCGGCAAGGGCCGGACCCGGGTGGTCGAGCTGGACCCGGGCGCCGACGTCCGGGCGGCCGCCCGCCGGCTGGCCGACCGGCCGGGGGTGGCCTTCGCCGAGCCGGACTGGGTCCGCCGGGTCGACGCCTGCGACCCCGCGGTCTGCTGGCACCTCCAGCCCCGCCCAGGCGCCAACGTGGTGGCGGCCCACAACGGCGGCCGGCGGGGCGGCGGCCGGACCGTGGCCGTGGTCGACACCGGGGTGATGGCGGCCATCCCCGACGACCCCGCCACCCCGGGCGTCGACGAGTCCGACGACCTCGACCTCGAGGACCGGGTCGCCGGCCGCTGGCGCTGCCGGGATGACGGCTGCGTCGAGGCCGTGGCCGCGCCCACCAGCTCCCACGGCACCGAGGTGGCCAGCGTGATCGCGGCCGCCGCCGACGACGGCGGCACCACCGGCGTCGCCCCCGAGGCGACCGTCGTCTCCTACCGGGTCGACGCCCCCGGCGGCGGCATCCCCAGCTCGCACCTGCGCAGCGCCCTGCTCCACATCGCCGCCGACACCACGATCGACGTGGTCAACCTGAGCCTCGGGGGCTCCCAGTGGTCCGAGGCCGAGCGGCAGGCGACCGCCATCGTGCTGGCCGCCGGCAAGGTGGTGGTCGCCTCGGCCGGCAACACCGGCGACCGCATCCCCCAGTACCCGGCCGCGTTCCCGGGCGTGATCTCGGTCGGCGCCACCGACGACGGCGGCCAGATCGCCGACTTCTCCTCCTACGGCAAGGTCGACGTCGTCGCCCCCGGCGACTGCGTGGCCGTGGCCGTGGTCCCCGGCTTCGGCCAGGACCGCGGCTGTCCCGGCGACAGCCGCGACGGCGTGGCCTTCAACAGCGGCACCTCGTTCTCGGCCCCGATCGTCTCCGGCACCCTCGCCCTGGCCGAGCGCCGCAGCCCGCTGGTGGCCAGGCTGGCCCTGGAGTCGACCGCCGACGAGCTCCACCCGGGCGGCGCCAGCGACGCCAAGCAGTGGGCCCACGGCCTGGCCGACGCCGAGGCGTTCGTGGCCGCCCACGACCCGGACGCCCCGCCGGCACTGGTCCTGGAGACGAGCGGCGGCCAGGCCGGCGCGCATCGCCTCGGGTCGGGCGACGGCCAGCTGCCCCACCCGGACACCACCTTCGTCGCCTACGCGTTCCAGGCCGGCCAGGGGGTGGCCGCCAACCCGGGCTCGGCCAGCTTCGCCACCGCCACCTCCGGCACCGCCGCCTTCGAGGCGGTCGAGGGCGAGGAGGGCACCTACCGGGCCACGCTGGGCTCCGGCGACCTCGAGCCTGGCCTCCAGCTCGAGCTGGCCACCGCCACCGTCGACGGCGAGCCGGCCGTCGACTCGGTGCCGATGCTGGTCCTGGCCCCCGACGACCAGGCACCCGGCGTCGGGGTGGTGGCCCGGGGCGCCGGCCTCGCCCGGCGGGGGGGGGGGCCGCGCGGCCGGGTCGGCCAGGCCGAGGGGTCCGCC
>JASLBL010000110.1 GCA_030146615.1 Actinomycetes bacterium | reverse complement strand
CCCGACCTCAAGCTGGTCATCACGTCGGCGACGATCGAGACGGGCCGGTTCGCCGAGCACTTCGCCGGCCCGGCCGGTCCCGCCCCGGTGATCGAGGTGTCCGGGCGCACGTACCCGGTCGAGGTCCGCTACCGGCCGCTGGTCGACGACGCGGTCACCGACGACGAGGACGCGGGCAGCGACGCCGAGCCGATGGACCAGATCGAGGCGATCGGCGCGGCGGTCGACGAGCTGAGCCGCGAGGGCGACGGCGACATCCTGGTCTTCCTCAGCGGCGAGCGGGAGATCCGGGACACCGCCGACCACCTCACCAGACGGAACCTGCGCAACACCGAGATCGTCCCGCTGTACGGTCGGTTGTCCGCCGCCGAGCAGCACCGGGTGTTCCAGCGGCACACCGGCCGCCGCATCGTGCTGGCCACCAACGTCGCGGAGACGTCGCTGACCGTGCCCGGCATTCGCTACGTGATCGACCCGGGCACCGCCCGGATCTCCCGGTACAGCCAGCGGCTCAAGGTGCAGCGGCTACCCATTGAACCGGTCTCGCAGGCCTCGGCCAACCAGCGCAAGGGCCGCTGCGGGCGGACCTCCGACGGGATCTGCATCCGGCTCTACAGCGAGGACGACTTCACGACCCGGCCCGAGTTCACCGACCCGGAGATCCTGCGCACCAACCTGGCCTCGGTGATCCTCCAGATGACCTCGCTGCGGCTGGGCGACATCGCCAGGTTCCCCTTCATCGACCCGCCCGACCGCCGCAGCGTCAAGGCCGGGGTCGACCTCCTGGACGAGCTGGGCGCCCTGGACGGCGGCCGCCTGACCCCGGTGGGCCGCAAGCTGGCCCAGATCCCGGCCGACCCGCGGCTGGCCCGGATGCTGCTGGAGGCGGGCCGGCTCGGCTGCGCCCGCGAGGTGCTGGTGATCGTGGCCGCCCTGTCGATCCAGGACCCGCGCGAGCGCCCGGCCGACAAGCAGGAGCGGGCCGATGAGCTGCACCGCCGCTTCGCCGACAAGGGCTCCGACTTCCTGACCTGGCTGAATCTCTGGCGCTACCTGCACGAGCAACAGGCCGAGCGGTCCTCGAACCAGTTCCGCAAGCTGTGCCGGGCCGAGTTCCTCAACTACCTGCGTGTCCGCGAGTGGCAGGACCTGCACGGCCAGCTTCGGGCGGTCGCCCGCGACCTCGGCATCAAGCTCAACCGGGCCGAGGACGAGCCCGACGCCGACCGCGTCCACACCGCCCTGCTGGCCGGGCTGCTCAGCCACATCGGGCTCAAGCAGGGCGACACCCGCGAGTACCTGGGGGCGCGGGGGACCCGGTTCGCCATCTGGCCCGGCTCGGCCCTGGCCCGGAAGCCGCCGCAGTGGGTGATGGCGGCCGAACTGGTCGAGACCTCGCGGCTGTGGGGGCGGGAGGTGGCCCGGATCGAGCCCGAGTGGGCCGAGGCCCTGGCCGGCCATCTGGTCAGGCGGACCTACGCCGAGCCGCATTGGTCGCGGTCGCGGGGGGCGGTGATGGCCACCGAGCGGGTCACCATCTACGGGATCCCGATCGTCACCGACCGGCAGGTCAACTACGCCCGGGTCGACCCCGGGGTGGCCCGCGAGCTGTTCCTGCGCCACGCCCTGGTCGAGGGCGACTGGGAGACCTCGCACGAGTTCTTCGCCCGCAACCGGCGGCTCCTGGCCGCGGTCGAGGAGCTGGAGCACCGGGCCCGCCGCCGCGACATCCTGGTCGACGACCACACCCTGGTCGACTTCTACGACCGGCGCATCCCCGACGAGGTCGTGTCGGCCCGCCATTTCGACGCCTGGTGGATGAGGGCCCGCCAGGACCGGCCCGACCTGCTCGACTTCGAGCGGTCGATGCTGATCGAGGAGACCGCCGACGCCCCCGACGCCGGCGACTACCCCGACAGCTGGCACCAGGACGGGCACCGGCTGCGCCTGACCTACCAGTTTGAGCCGGGCAGCGACGCCGACGGGGTCACCGTCCACGTCCCGCTGGCCGTGCTCAACCAGGTGGAGCCGGACGGCTTCGACTGGCAGGTCCCTGGACTGCGCCACGAGCTGGTCACCGAGCTGATCCGCTCGCTGCCCAAGGCGATCCGGCGCAGCTTCATCCCCGCCCCCAACTGGGCCGCCTCGGTCCTGGAGCGGATCGGCCCGGCCGACGGGCCCCTGCTGGAGGCGCTGGGCCGCGAGCTGGAGAAGGCCGGGCCGGTCGAGGTCCCGCCCGCCGCCTTCGACCTGGCCAAGGTGCCCGACCACCTGCGGATGACCTTCCGGGTGGTTGACCGGCCGGCCGACCGGGCGGCGAGCCGCCGTGGCCGTGGTCGCGGCCCGGCTCGGGTGGTCGCTGAGGGCAAGGACCTGGAGGAGCTCAAGCAGCGCCTGGCCCCGCGGATGCGCGCCGCCATCGCCGCCGCCGCGCCGGGCCTGGAGCGCGACCAGGTCACCACCTGGGACCTCGGCGCCCTGCCCCGGGTGGTGGAGGAGCGGCGCGGCGGCCGGGCCGTGAAGGGCTTCCCGGCCCTGGTCGAGGAGGACGGCGGGGTGGCCGTGCGGCTGCTGGAGACCGAGGCCGAGCAGGCCGCCGCCATGTGGGCCGGCACCCGCCGCCTGCTCCTGGCGTCGATCCCCTCGCCGGTGAAGTACGTGCTCGGCCGCCAGTCCAATCAGGCCAAGCTGACCCTGAGCCGCTACCGCCATGGCAGCGCCACCGACCTGTTTGCCGACTGCCTCGCCGCCGCGGCCGACGACCTGATCGCCGCCAACGGCGGCCCGGCCTGGGACGAGGCCGGGTTCCGGCGCCTGCTCGACGCCGTCCGGGGCCGGCTGGCCGACACCACCCTTGAGGTCGTGTCAGCGGTCGAGCGGGTCCTGGCCGTGACCGGCGAGGTCGAGGCCCGCCTGGCCGAGCTGACCAACCCGGCCTTCGCCCCGGCCGCCGCCGACGTCCGGGCCCAGCTCGACGCCCTCGTCTACCCGGGCTGGGTGACGGCCACCGGACGCCGCCGCCTCCCCGACGTGCTCCGCTACGTCCGAGCCATGGCCCTGCGCCTTGACCGCCTGCCCGGCGACCTGGCCGCCGACGCCGCCCGCATGGAGAGCCTCGCCCGGGTCACCGAGGCATGGCGGCGGGTCGCGGACCGGCCGCCCGCGACCCGCCCCGACCCCGCCGCCCTGGCCGGGATCCGCTGGATGCTGGAGGAGCTCCGCGTCAGCTACTTCGCCCAGACCCTCGGCACCGCCCACCCGGTGTCGGAGAAGCGGGTCCTGCGCGCGATCGACCGCCTGAGCGGCTGAACCGGCGCCCCCAAGTGCCTTGACAAGGGGCGTGGCAGCGCCGATGGTCCTTCTGCCTGGCTCGCCTGGTGAATGGCCAGGGATGCCTGCGGGAGGGGCCTGATGGACGCGCCAGCCGAACGGTCGACCCGGACCGCCGGGCCCCAGCTCCACCCCGCGGTGCGGGAGGCCGCCCGGCCGCGCCGCCGGCGGCCGACCGGGGAGCCGCCGCCGCTTCCCCACCACCTCCAGACCAGCGGGGTCAGGTGGCTGGTGGCCACGCTCGTGCTGATCGTGCTGGCCATCGGGGTCTTCGCGGGCGGCCTGCAGGGATTCGCCGTCGACGTGGCCGTCTTCGACGCCGCCGTGGTCGGCTGGCTGGGCGGGGTGGACCTGCCCGGCTACAAGGCGGTGATGCGCGGGCTGGCCGCGATCAGCTCCTGGTGGGTGCTGAACGGCGTCGCCTACGGGCTGATCGCCGTGCTGCTCGTCCTGCGCCGGTTCCGGCACCTGATCATCTGGCTGCTGCTGGCCAACCTGCTGGCCAACGTCGGCGGGGCCATCCTCGGCCCGGTCACCCAGCGGCCGCGGCCGTTCGGAGTCGAGATCCGGGAGAGCTGGGGCGGCTGGGCCATGCCGGCCCTGCACGTCACCTTCTTCGCTGTCGGGCTGGTCACGATCCTGTACACGCTGGTGCCGGAGGGCCGCTGGCGCAACACCGGCAAGTGGGT
Organism: Actinomycetes bacterium; assembly: GCA_030146615.1. Lineage (GTDB taxonomy): Bacteria > Actinomycetota > CALGFH01 > CALGFH01 > CALGFH01 > CALGFH01. The sequence continues at coordinate 10,181 of JASLBL010000110.1, read as the reverse complement.
GGTGACGGCGCTGGTCACGCTGACCGCCATCGGCCGGATGGCCCTTGGCGCCGACGGCCCGGCCGACGTGCTGGTGGGGGCGGCCCTCGGGGTCACCATCCCGCTGCTCGCCTACCGCTGGTTCGCGCCCAACGAGGTCTTCCCGATCAGCTACCGGCGGGGCAGCGGCGCCCACCTGGACGTCGGCGGCGCCCGCGGCCAGGCCATCCGGCGTGGGCTCGAGGATCAGCTCGGCCTCGAGGTGACCGAGGTCAAGCCGTTCGGGCTCTCCGGCTCGGCCGGCTCCACCCCCCTGCGGATCACCGTCGCCGGCGACCCGCCGGTGCAGCTGTTCGGCAAGCTGTACGCCCAGAGCCACCTGCGCTCGGACCGCTGGTACAAGCTCGGCCGGGAGCTGCTGTACGGCCGCCTCGAGGACGAGAAGCCGTTCAACACCGTCCGCCGGCTGGTCCAGCAGGAGGACTACGCGCTGTCGCTGATGCAGCGGGCCGGGCTCCCCAGCCCGACCCCGTTCGGGTTCGTGGAGCTGACCCCCGAGCGGGAGTACCTGCTGGTCACCGAGTTCTTCGCCGACGCCGCCGAGCTCGGCGAGGCCGAGGTCGACACCCAGGTGATCGACGACGGCCTCGGCATCATCCGCAAGCTGTGGGACGCCGGCCTGGCCCACCGCGACATCAAGCCGGCCAACCTGCTGGTCCGCGACGGCCGCATGCTGCTGATCGACGTCGCCTTCGTCCAGGCCAGGCCCAGCCCGTGGCGCCAGGCCGTGGACCTGGCCAACATGATGCTGTGTCTGGCCCTCCGTTCCAGCCCCGAGCGGGTCTACCAGCGGGCCCTGCGCCAGTTCACGGTCGAGGAGATCACCGAGGGCTTCGCCGCCGCCCGCGGCCTGGCCCTGCCGTCGCAGCTCCGGCGGATGCTCCGGGCCCAGGGGCGCGACCTCCACGCCGAGTTCGTCCGCCTGCTGCCGACGCCGCCCGAGCCAGTGTCGATCCAGCGGTGGAGCCTCCGGCGCATGGGCCTGCTGGCGGCCACGGCGGTCCTGGCGGGCCTGCTGATCCTCCTGGTCGTCGACTCGGCAACCAACGAGGCACCGGTCAGGACGTCCCTTGGGGTCGACAGCCTGGGCTGCACCGACCTGGAGCCGCTGTGGCTCCAGGCCCAGGCGGTCCCGTCGGCGTCCCTGCTGCCGTGCGTGCGGACCCTGCCGGTCGGGTGGTCGCTGGGCGACGTGGCCGTCAACGACGGCCGCTCGGTGATCAGCCTGCACCACGACCGGGCCGGCGGCGAGGCGATGGTGGCCCGGCTGACCGCCGGCTGCGCCACCGGGCAGGCGGCCGAGGAGCCGTCGGGCCAGGACGGGGTCCGCCGCTACCAGCTGGTCGAGCGCCAGGCCCCGCTCTTCACCCTGGTGCGGTTCGACGTGTTCCCGGGAGGCTGCCTGACCACCCGGATCAGGACCCCGACGGTGAACCAGGCCGAGGTCACCGGCTCGGCCGCCGGCATCCTCGGCTTCACCCCTCGCGGCCAGCTCGGCCAGGCCCTGGAGCAGCGCTCCGGCGGCCGGCTCCACCTCGACCCGGTCGAGGGGCGCTAGGTGGCCACGACCTCGACCAGCCCGGGCGGCCGGCCGAGCTCGGCTTCGGCCCGGGATCGCTGGCCGAGCTGCGCGAGCTGGGGTCGCGGGCTGTGGATGGTCAACCGGCTCTGCGACCTGGTCCAGCTGCGCAGCTTCCCCGACGGGGCCGCCGTCCGGGTGCACATGTACCTGCCCTGAGACGACAACGACCCCACCGATGTGTCGGTGGGGTCGTTGCGGAGGTCGCGTGCTACTGGGCCTCGATCGGCCGCACGTTCGCGGCCTGCGGGCCCTTCGGGCCCTGGGCCACGTCGAACTCGACGGCCTGGCCCTCGTTCAGCGAGCGGTAGCCGCTCGTCTGGATGGCGCTGAAGTGCACGAAGACGTCCTCGCCAGACTCGGGCTGGATGAAGCCGTAGCCCTTGTCAGCGTTGAACCACTTCACGGTCCCAACAGTCATGGATGCTTGTCCCTCCCTCCGTCAACTCGGAGGTCACGATCAACGTCGGTCCGTCCTGGCGCCGACGGCAAAGGACAAGCTCGACTCCGTACCGAAAGCCAAACGTTGAACCTGTGCGGCCCGCAGCGTAGCAGATAGCGCAACCACGAGTGTGGTAGCCCCTGCGACAGCCCCTCGACAAGGAGGTCGCAGGTGCGCGCCCCGGGTCCTGAACTGCACCCTCAAGCCCTCGCCGGCCGAGTCCAACACCGAGGCCCTGGCCAGGGTCGTGACCAAGGCGCTGGAGGGTCAGGGCGTGACCACCGAGCTGGTCCGGGTGGCTGACGATGACGTCCGTCCCGGGGTGTCCTAGGACGAGGGCGACGGCGACCAGTGGCCGCAGCTCCGAGCCAACGTCCTGGAGTCCGAGATCCTGGTGATGGCCCGGTGTTCGCCGGCCCGCTGTCCCGTTCGTGTTCATCATCATCGCCTGCGGGGCCCTGTTCATCCTGACTACGGTCGACGCCGGGACCCGGGTCGGGCGCTTCATGCTCCAGGACACCCTCGGCAACGTCTGGAAGCCGATGGCCCGCCCCTCCTGGCGCCCGGCCTCTACCTGACCAGCGCGATCGTGGTCGGGGCGTGGGGCTACTTCCTGTGGGTCGGGGTCACCGACCCGCTCGGCGGGATCAACCAGCTGTTCCCGCTGTTCGGGATCGCCAACCAGCTGGTGGCCGCGGTCGCCCTGACGGTGGCCACCACGATCCTGATCAAGTCGGGGCGGCTGCGCTGGGCCTGGGTCACGGCCGTGCCGCTGGCCTGGGACGTGGCCGTCACCCTGTCGGCGAGCTGGTACAAGATCTTCTCCGGCGACCCGCTGGTCGAGTTCTTCGCCCAGCGGGACAAGTACCAGCAGGCGCTGGACGCCGGCGAGGTCATCCCGCCGGCCAAGTCGCTGGACGACGTCAGCCAGATCGTCACCAACTCGACCGTCGACGGCGTGCTCTCGATCCTGTTCGCGGCCCTGATCATCATCGTCGTCGCCGACGCCGCCCGGGTCTGGTGGCAGACCTTGAGCGGCCGCCGCGAGCCCGTCCTGGCCGAGGCCCCGGCCGAGGAGTCCAAGCTGTGGGCGCCCTCGGGCCTGTTCCCGACCGCCGAGGACCGCGCACGCCGGGCCGAGCAGCAGGGCGAGCCGGTCCTGTCCCGCCGCGAGTTCGAGTGCCGCCGCATGGACGAGATGAAGATCCGCCCCGGCCAGCGCTGCCGCTAGGTCAATCGGGTCGGGTCAGGCCACCCAGGTTGTCTCACAGGGTCGGCACCACCAGAGCTTCCGCAGGCTGGTCAGGGCCCCTTCGTTGAGTGGCTTGTAGCGTCGCGCCGGGTCGCCGCAGAAGAGGCAGTCCGGCCCTCCTTCCGCCGCCGCCTCGATCCATCCGGTCGTGGTGGCGGTGGCGGCGTGCATTCCCTCCAGTCTCGGCGTGGTGTTCAACATCCTCGCTCCGTCGTCGGCCAGGCAGCGGACCGGTGTCGTCCACGGCCGAAGCGAGCGTATTTGGCCCGTGTTGCGCCCGGGTTGTCGCTTGGTGACGTGTGCGTTGCGTCGCCGGTCGCGGTTGGGGTTAGCATCTGCGACCGACGGCCGGCCGCCGGGGCCGGGACGGATGGGAGGGGGCTGGGCGACAGGTGGAGGACCAGGCGCGCATCGAGTGGCGCAAGAGCACCCTCAGCACCACCAACGGGTGCGTCGAGGTGGCGTTCATCGGCGACCGGATCGCGCTGCGCGACTCCAAGCAGCAGGGCCGCGGCCCGGTGCTGGAGTTCACCGCCGTCGAGTGGGACGCCTTCCTCGGCGGGGTCCGCGGCGGGGAGTTCGACCTCAGCGACTGATCAGCGCGGCCGACGCCTCGGGCGAGAGGGCCGCCGGCAGGAGCAGCTCGAACACCCGCCGGTAGCGGCGCAGGTCCTCGGGGCTCTCGAGGTAGAGGGCGTCGGCGGCGCTGTCGAGGGCGACCACGTCGCGCTCGGCCGGCGCCGGGAACCCGAAGATGGTGAACGGCCCGTCCATGCCGGCATGGGCCCCGGCCTCGACCGGCAGGACCTGGATGGTGACCGCCGGCCGGTCCGCGTCCTGGAGCAGCCGTCGCCGCTGGGCCGCCATGACCGCCGGCCCGCCGACCGGGCGGGCCAGCACCGTGTCGTCCAGCAGGACCCGCATCGCCGGCGGGCGCTCCTGGTCCAGCAGCCCCTGGCGGCGGATGCGCAGCTCGACCCGCCGGTCGATCTCCTCCCGGGGCAGGTCGGGCCGGACGGCGCCGATCACCGCCCTGGCGTAGTCGGGGGTCTGGAGCAGGGCGGGCACGATCAGCGACATGTAGACGTCGATCGAGGTCGCCGCCGCCTCCAGCCCGACATAGGCCGGCACCCCGTCGGGCACGTCGACGAACTTCTGCCACCACCCCCGCTGCCGAGCCTCCCTGGCGATCTGGACCATCGCCTCACGCCGGGCCTCGTCGACCCGGTACAGCTCCAGCATGTCCCGCACGTCCCGCGGCGTGGCGCTGACCTGCCCGGTCTCGATCCTCGACACCTTGGACGGCGAGCACTCCAGCGCCTCAGCCACCCGGTCGATCGTCAGCCCGGCATCCTCCCGCAACCGCCGCAGCTCGGCCCCCAGCCGCCGTCTGCGCCCCGTTGGGGTCCGGGTCGTCATCGGGATCGACTCCCTCGAGGTGGGTCGTGGGCTGGGCTCACGCCTCGGGCTGGACCCACCCCTCGGTATGGGCCCGCCCGCCATGCCCGGCCCACCGAGCTGGTTGGCAAGTATGTCATGGGCTGAGATGCATTCTGCATGCTTGCAGAGTTTGGCCGGTTCCTTCACACTCCTGCAAGAGAGACCATTCTCTCCCTCGGTTCGAGAGGAGCACCAGCCATGGCGGGACCCAGGCCACGGGAGCGGATCCTGGAGGCGGCGACCCGGCTCTTCGCCGACGAGGGCATCCACGCCACCAGCGTCGACCGAGTCATCGCCGAGGCCGGGGTCGCCCCCATGACCGTCTACCGGCACTTCACCGGCAAGGATGAGCTGGTCACGGCCACGCTTGAGCGCTGGAGCCAGAAGTGGCTGGGCTGGCTGCGGGACGAGGCCGGCGAGAACGGCGGCGACCCCGGAGCGCGCCTGGACGGCCTCTGGGACGCGCTCGAGAAGTGGTTCGCCGACGAGGGCTTCCGCGGGTCGTACGTCGCCAACGTCGCCACCGAGCTCCGCGCCAAGCCCGGCCACCCCGCCCAGGCGACCATCGCCAGCCACCGCGCCGCCCTCCGCGAGCTGCTCCAGGACATCGCCACCACCGCCGGCGCCCCCTCACCCCCCGGCGCAGCCCTCCAGCTGCACATGCTGATCGACGGCGCCACCGCGGTCGCCGTGGTCGACCGCCAACCCGGCGCCGCCGGCAGCGCCCGCGCCATGGCCGCTACCGTGCTGGCCGCCGGCCGGTAGCGGCGTTAGTGGGCCGTTAGGGTACCCGGGCTACCTTGCGGCGGACGACGTGCCGCACAAACGGGAGCCCGGATGCAGGACCTGACCGCCGCCGCATGGCGAACCAGCACCCTCTGCGACCTCAACGGCTGTGTCGAGGTCGCCCTCCTCGACGGCAAGGTGGCGGTTCGTGACGCCAAGGACAAGGCCAGCCCCATCCTCCTGTTCACCGCCCGCGAGTGGGAAGCCTTCGTCGGCGGCGTCCGCGCCGGCGAGTTCGATCTCCCCTGACCTCGCCGCCCGACGCCGGCGCGGCCGGGGTACTAGACTTGCGCCCCGCCAGACCGCACCCCGTCGGAGGAGGAGCAATGGGCCGCAAGCGCAAGGTCGAGGACCAGCTGCACGAGCACGACGAGCTCGAGCCCCGCTCACGCCGAGGCCGCAAGCTGTTCCTCCTGGTCGCCCTGGCCAGCGTCTCCGCCTACCTGGTCCGCCGCAACCAGCGCAAAGCCGAGATCGACGAGGGCATCTGGCACGAGGCCCCCGCCCCATCTCCCGCCGCCCCCGCCTCCACCCCGACCGCCTGAGCCGTCGCCCAGGCGCCGTGGCATCGCGCGGAGGGCGGATCAGACGCCGATGCCCCAGTTCGACCACGACCGGTACAACCGCGAGCTCCAAGCGGAGACTCTGAAGCTCGCCGAGGCGCTGCACGACGCCGATCCGGCCCATCGGGTGCCGACCTGTCCTGACTGGACGCTCGCCCAGCTCACAGCACACGTCGGGTTCGGGCACCGCTGGGCGGCCGTCATCGTTGAACGGCTGGCCACCAAGCCGGTGCCCCACGACCAGGCAGACGACCTGCAGGTACCGGATGGCGCCGAGGAATGCTCCAGGTGGCTGCTGGCCGGGGCCCGCCGACTGGGCGACGCGGTTCGCGAGGCCGGCCCACAGACCGCCGTGTGGACCTGGGCCGACGACCAGACCGCCGGGTTCTGGCTGCGCCGGATCACCCACGACACGCTGGTCCACCGGCTCGACGCCGAGCTAGCCGTGGGCCGTGAGGTCGCCCTGGCTCCGGCCCTGGCCGCCGACAGCGTCTCCGACCTGCTGGAGATGTTCTCGGTCCTGCCGCGAATCGACGACTTCCCGGCCCTGGCCGAGCTGCGCGGCAGCGGCCAGCTGCTGCACTTCCATGCCACCGACCCGGGCCTGGGCCTTGCTGGCGAATGGCTGGCCCGCCGCACGCCGTCAGGTGTGGTGTGGGAGCACGGCCACGGCCAAGCCGACGCCGCCCTGCGAGGCCGCGCGCTGGACCTGCTACTGGTGCTGAGCCGGCGAGCCCCCCTGGACGGTTCCCAGCTCGAAGCCTCGGGCGATCCGCAGCTGCTCGCCCACTGGCTGGAGCACAGTCGCCTGGACCCCGCCTGAGTAGCTACGCTCCACGGGCCGTCCGACTCAGCGCAGGTTCCTGACCCAGTGGTCGTAGCGGTGCTGGACCCGCATGCCGGCGCGTTCGTAGAGGCGGGTGGCGCCGGTGCGGTTTTGGCTGTCAACGTCGAGGTAGACCTCGCGAACCCCGCGGCGGTAGAGCTCCCCGAACCCGTGGCGCAGCAGGGCCAGGCCGAGGCCACGGCCTCGCTGGTCGCGGCGGACGGCCAGCTGGGCGACGTACCCGCCGAGCGGGCCTGACTGGGCGAGGTTGACCCCGACCAGCTCGCCGCCGTCAGTGGCCAGGAACCACAGGCTCGGGTCGAAGTCGGAGCGCTCCAGGTGGACCTCGGCCCAGAACTCGTAGCTGCGTGGCGGCTGGTTGCCGATGTCGGCGAACGCGTCCTGGACGAGCCGGTGGACCGCCCCGGCGTCGGTTTCCCGGTCGAAGGTCCGCACCCCGACCCCGTCGGGCCAGACGGGTAACGGAGGCGGCTCGTCCATGTCGAGGCGCATCAGCCAGGTCGAGCGCCCCCGCCGGAAGCCCGCGCGCCGCATCAGGTCCACGTACGCCTGGTCGCTGGCCGGGGCCGAGAGCTCGAGCGCCTGCTCGCCGGCGCGCCCGGCCAGTTCCTCGATCCGGCCGACCAGCCAGCCACCGATCCCGCGGCCCCGCCAGCCCGGGTCGACCATCCCGAACCCCTCGCCCTCGAACACGTCGCCGTAGGCGACCGGCTGGCCGCCGGCCACGACCAGGACCGAGTGCCGCTCCAGGTCGTAGCCGGGCCGCCGCCACATGGCGCGGATGTCGTCCAGTTCGGTGTCCGGCGCCCCCAGGTCAGCCACGTCGCAGCGGTTGCAGAGCTCGACCACGGCCTCGAGATCCTCCGGCCGGGCCGGGCGGGTCTCGACCCCGACCGGAAGCCGGGATGCCGGATGCTGGGGAACGACGGACACGGTGCTCCTCGGAACCAGACGTCGGGTCGTCGGTGGACGGCCCCAATGTGTCGTCCAGCGCCAGGACCGGCAACCGGGTTTCCACAGCCCCCCGTGCCAACCCGCCACGGTCGGTGGCCGCCCCGTAGACTGCCTCCATGCCGCGCTGCGCAGTTTGCGGACAGGACAACCCGGGGGGCTTCCGGTTCTGCGGGGCCTGCGGCGCATCCCTGGCCGGCCCGGCCCGGGCTCCGGCCGAGGAGCGCCGCCTGGTCACGGTGCTGTTCTGCGACCTGGTGGGCTTCACCGCCCGTTCCGACCAGGCCGACCCCGAGGACGTCGGCGCCCTGCTCCGCCCCTACCACGCCCGGTTCCGGTCCGAGATCGAACGCCTCGGCGGCACCCTCGACAAGTTCATCGGCGACGGCGTCATGGCCGTGTTCGGCGCCCCGGTGGCTCACGAGGACGACCCCGAGCGGGCCGTGCGCTGCGCCCTCGGCATGCTGACCGCCATCGAGCAGCTCAACGAGGCCAATCCCAGCCTCGACCTGGCCGTCCGCATCGGGATCGCCACCGGCGAGGCCCTCGTCCGCCTCGGCCCCGGCCAGCAGTCCGAGGGCGTGGTCGGCGACGTGGTCAACACCGCCTCCCGGCTGGAGGGGGTCGCCCCGGCGGGCGGGGTGGTGGTGGGGGAGGCGACCTTCCGGGCGACCCGGCACCAGTTCGACTACCAGGGGCTGGGGGCGGTCCAGGTCAAGGGCAAGGCCGACCCGGTGCCGGTGTGGCGCCTGCAGGGCGCCCGCAGCCGCACTGGCATCGAGGCAAGCCGCCGGGCCGGCACCCCCTTCGTCGGCCGCCAGGCCGAGCTCGACCTGCTCAAGGGCCTGTTCGGGCAGACCCTGACTGACCGGACCGTCCGGCTGGTCACGGTCGTCGGAGAGCCCGGGGTGGGCAAGTCCCGCTTCGTCGCCGAGCTCGCCGCCTCCGTCGACGACCGGCCCGAGCTCATCACCTGGCGCCAGGGCCGCTGCCTGCCCTACGGCGACGGGATCACCTTCTGGGCGCTGGGGGAGATCGTCAAGGCCCAGGCCGGCATACTCGAGTCCGACCCACCGGCCGAGGTGTCGGCCAAGCTCGAGACGGCCGTCGCTGACCTACTCCCCGACCCGTCGGAGCGCGGCTGGGTACGGGCCCGGCTGGCCCCGCTGCTCGGCATCGCCGGCCCCGACGCGGCCAAGGCCGAGCGGGCCGAGCTGTTCGCCGCCTGGCGTCGGTTCGTCGAGGCCATCGCCGCCACCCACCCGCTGGTCCTGGTGGTCGAGGACCTCCACTGGGCCGACCAGGCGATGCTCGAGTTCCTGGAGAACCTCGTCGAGCGCTCGGCCGACCTGCCCCTGCTGATCGTGGCCACGGCCCGCCCCGAGCTGCTGGAGCGGCAGCCGGGCTGGGGCGGCGGCAACCCGGCGTCGACCAGGATCCCCCTTGGCGCCCTGAGCGACCTCGACACGGCCCGCCTGGTCGCCGCCCTGGTCGGCGAGTCGGCGCTGCCCGTCGGGGTGCAGGCCCTGCTGCTGGAGCGGGCCGCCGGCAACCCGCTGTACGCCGAGGAGTTCGCGCGGCTGCTCGCCGACCAGGGCCTGGTGGTCGAGGGCGAGGTCGCGGCCGCCCCCGACATCCCCGTCCCCGAGACCGTCCACGGGCTGATCGCAGCCCGCCTCGACGCCCTCACCCGCGAGGTCAGGGCGCTGGTCCAGGACGCCGCCGTGGTCGGCCGGGTCTTCTGGCCGGGAGCGGTGGCCGCCATGGACGGGAACCGGGCTGCCGCGGGCGACGCCGGCGCCGGCACCGGCCAGGCCGGTCAGGAGGTCATGGCCGCCCTGGCCGAGCTCGAGCGCAAGCAGCTCGTCCAGCGGGCCCAGACCTCCTCGGTCCAGCACCAGGACGAGTACGTCTTCTGGCACGCCCTGGTCAGGGACGTCGCCTACGCCCAGATCCCGAGAGTCGGCCGGGCCCGCCGCCACCGGGCGGTCGCCGAGTGGGTCGAGGCCGTGGCCGGCGAGCGGGTCGGGGACCTGGCCGAGGTCGTGGCCCACCACTACGGCCAGGCGCTCGCCTACGCCAGGGCGGCCAGGGAGCCCCAGGCCCGCATCGACCAGCTGGTCGAGCCGACCCGCCGGTTTCTGATCCTGGCCGGGGACCGGACCATCAACCTCGACCTGGACCGGGCCCGCGCCTACTACCGCCAGGCCGTCGAGCTGGGCCAGCCGAGGGATCCCGAGCGTCCCCACCTGCTGGTCAGGACCGGGCGGGTCGCGTTCCAG
>JASLBL010000084.1 GCA_030146615.1 Actinomycetes bacterium | reverse complement strand
CAGCAGCGGCATGGTCAGCACGACCTGGCCGGGCTGGCCGTGGGCGCGCTGGAGGTCGCGGCCGACGTGCAGGTTGAAGGTCTGGTCGGTGCCGCCGAGCTCGACGTCGGCTTCGATCGCGACCGAGTCCATGCCCTGCATTAGCGGGTAGAGGAACTCGACCAGCGAGATCGGCTGGCCGGCGCCGTAGCGGGCGCGGAAGTCGTCGCGCTCCAGCAGCTTGGCCACGGTCACGTTGGCGGCCAGCCGGGCCACGTCGGCGAAGGTCATCGGGGCCAGCCAGTCGGCGTTGTACCGGATCTCGGCGGCGCCCACGTCGAGCACCCTGTCGACCTGCTCGAGGTAGGTGCGGGCGTGCTCGGCGACCTCGGACTCGGTCTGCAGGCGGCGGGTCTGGCTGCGCCCGCTGGGGTCGCCGACCAGGCCGGTGAAGTTGCCGATGATCAGGACCACCGTGTGGCCGAAGCGCTGGAACTGGGCCAGCTTCCGCAGCACCACGGCGTGCCCGAGGGTCAGGTGGGCCGAGGACGGGTCGATGCCGAGCTTGACCCGGAGCGGCCGGCCCTCGGCGGCGGCCTCGGCCAGCCGCTGGCGGAGGCCGTCGCGCGGATGGAGCTCGGCGACCCCGGAGGTGAGGACCCGCAGCTGCTCCTCGACGGACGCCTCGGGCGTGGGCACGGCAACAGACCTCCACTCAGAAGAAATCGACTCGAAGACGAAACGCTAGCACGGGCAGGGATGAAGCCGACCGCCCCGGATGCCGACGATCACCTTGCCATGTTCCGCCCTCGATCCAACCGAGCCCGGGCCGGGGCCACCGCCCGGGTCGGGGTCGCGCTGCTCGCGGGGTGCCTGGCCCTGAGTGCCTGTGTGTCGGTGCGGCCGTTGGAGCTGGTGCCGCCCGAGCGGGTGGCGCAGACCTCGCTGGTGCTGGACGCGAAGGGGCGGGCGGTGGCGGCGCTCCATGGGCCCGAGGATCGGACGGCGGTGCGGTTGGGTGAGGTCAGCCGGTGGATGCGGCTGGCGGTGGTGGACACCGAGGATGCGCGGTTCTGGCGGCATGGTGGGGTGGACTGGGTGGCCGTGGCCCGGGCGGCGGCGCGGGATCTGGAGCGGCGGCGGGTGGTGGAGGGTGGGTCGACCATCACCCAGCAGTACGTGAAGAACCGCTATGTCTCGGGTGAGCGGACGCTGCGGCGCAAGCTGGCCGAGGCCGGGCATGCCTGGGGACTGGAGGAGCGCAACGGCAAGGAGGCCATCCTCGAGGCCTACCTCAACACCGTGTACTTCGGGCAGGGGGCCTATGGCGTGGAGGCGGCCGCCCAGACCTACTTCTCCACCGGGGCCGACCGGCTCAGCCTGACCCAGGCGGCGCTCCTGGCAGGGATGATCCGGGCTCCGGCGGCCTACGACCCGTTCCGCCATCCCCGGGCCGCGCGGGCCCGGCGAGCCTCGGTCCTGGCCCGCATGGAGCGCAACGGCCACCTGGACCGGGCGGTCCGGGCCCGGGCCGCCGCCGCCCCCCTCGGGCTGAGGCCCGGCGACCCGGCGGCCATCGGCGCCAGGGACCGGCGGGGTCGCGAGCGCCGGGCCGACCGGGGGGCGACCCAGCGGGCGCCGTGGTTCGTGGGGTGGGTGCTCGACCAGCTGCTCGACCCGGCCGAGCACCGCTTCGACATGCTCGGGACCTCGCGGAAGGCGCGGACCGACCGGGTGTTCACCGGCGGCCTGCGGATCACCACCACCGTCGACCTCGAGGCCCAGGCGGCCGCCGAGCGGGCGGTGGCGGCGGTCGCCGGGCGGCGCGGCCGGGACCCGTACGGGGCGCTGGTCGCGGTCGAGCCGGGGACCGGGGCGGTCCGGGCGATGGTGGGCGGGCGCAGCTGGTGGGACGACGCCCGGTTCGGGCGGGTCAACCTGGCCACCGGGGCCGGCGGCGGGGGCCGGCCGTCGGGGTCGGCGTTCAAGACCTTCGCGCTGGTGGCGGCCCTGGAGCGCGGGATCCCGCCCGAGGCGGTGTTCGCGGCCCCGGACCGGCTGGTGGTGGGGCGGCGCGGGCGGGGGCCGGCCTGGAGGGTGGCCAACTACGAGGGCCACGGCTTCGGGAAGGCGACCCTGCGGACGGCGACCGCGCTGTCGATCAACACCGTCTACGTCGGGCTGCTGCTACGCCTGGGCGGCGGCGACGCCGGCCGCGGGGCCAGGGCGGTGGTCGAGGCGGCGGCGCGGCTGGGGGTGGAGAGCCCGCTGCGGGCGGTGCCGAGCGCGGTCCTGGGCACGGGCGAGATAACCCCGCTGGAGATGGCGGCCGCCTACGCCACCCTCGCCGCCAAGGGCCGCCGGGCGGTGCCGTTCGGGGTGACCCGGATCACCGCGGCCGACGGCCGGGTGCTGTACCAGGCCCGGCCCGAGGCCGAGCAGGCCGTCAAGGCGAGCGTGGCCGCGATCGCCACCGACGTGCTCCGTGAGGTGGTGGACCGCGGCACCGGGATTCGGGGCCGGATCGGGCGGCCGGCCGCCGCCAAGACGGGCACGACCCAGGACCATGCCGACGCCTGGTTTGTCGGCTTCACCCCGTCGCTGGCCACGGCGGTGTGGGTCGGCTACCCCCAGGGGCAGGTGCCGATGGTGCCGCCGCGGACCGTGAGCCGGATCTCGGGCGGGACCTGGCCGGCGGCCATCTGGTCCGGGTTCATGCGCGCCGCCCTGGCCTCCGAGCCCCACGGGCGGTTCCCGCGGCCCGACCTGAGCCTGGTCGAGCTGGCCGTCGACCTGAAGCGGGGCTGCCTGCCGAACCGGTTCACGCCGGCGGCCGAGGTCGCCTCGGTCGTCTACCTCAAGGCGTCGGCGCCGACCCGGACCTGCCGGGACCCCGACCGGCCGGTGCAGGGGGTGGTCCCGGCGGTGGTCGGGGTGCCGGTGACGAGGGCGGCCGGGTGGCTCGAGGAGGCCGGGCTGTCGCTGGTGCAGCGGCTGCGGGTGGACGACGACGCCGCCCCGGGGACGGTGCTGGCCCAGTCGCCGGCCGGTGGGGCGGCCCGGCCGGCCGGGGCGCCGGTCGAGCTGACCGTGGCCGTCGACGCCCAGGGCGCCGGGGGGCTCGGGGTCACGCTGGTGCCCGAGGTCCTCGGCCAGCCGGAGGCGACCGCCCGCCACCTGCTCGACCAGGCTGGCCTGGCCGCCGAGGTGCAGGCCGGCTGCGACACCGACCCGGCCCGCGCCGCCGCCGAGCCCGGCCGGGTCTGGCGCGCCGGCTCCA
>JASLBL010000681.1 GCA_030146615.1 Actinomycetes bacterium | reverse complement strand
GGTGTCAAGCCGGCGCTGTTCAGCGCGAACTCCGCGGGCGCCTGCCCGAACTGCAACGGCAACGGCGTCATCTACACGGACCTGGCGATGATGGCCGGGGTGGCGACCGTGTGCGAAGAGTGTGAGGGCAAGCGGTTCCAGGCCAGTGTGCTGGAGTACAAACTCGCCGGACGGGACATCAGCCAGGTGCTCGCGATGTCGGTCACCGAGGCGCTGGAGTTCTTCGGCGGCGGGACGGCGAAGACCCCGGCCGCGCGGAAGGTCCTGAGCCGGATGGCGGACGTCGGGCTGGGGTACCTGAGCCTCGGCCAGCCGCTCACCACGCTCTCCGTCGGTGAGCGGCAACGGCTCAAGCTGGTGATCCAGATGGCCACCGATGGCGGCATCTATGTGCTCGACGAGCCGACCAGCGGCCTGCACCTTGCCGACGTCGAGCAGTTGCTCGAACTGCTCGACCGGCTGGTGGACGCGGGGAAGTCGGTGATCGTCATCGAGCACCACCTCGCGGTGATGGCGCACGCCGACTGGATCATCGACCTCGGCCCGGGCGCCGGCCACGACGGCGGGCGGGTGGTGTTCACCGGCACTCCGGCCGACGTGGTCGCCTCCAGCGACTCCCTCACCGCCCAGCACCTGCGCGCCTACCTCCAGGGAGACTGAGCGCCGACGCCGGCCCCTCGGCCAGCCCGACCCGCCGGTGGAGGCGGCGCAGCGGGCCGGGCGCCCACCAGTTCCAGCGGCCCATCAGCTTCATGGTCGCCGGGACCAGCAGCATGCGGACGACGGTGGCGTCCAGGAGGACGGCCAGGACCGTGCCCAGGCCGATCTGCTTGATGGTCAGCATCCCGGCGGCCATGAACCCGGCGAAGACCACCACCAGCAGCAGGGCCGCCGAGGTCACGATCCGCCCCGAGCGCTGGAGGCCGAGGGCGACCGCCTGGTCGTTGTCGCCGGTCTCGTCCCAGGCCTCCTTCGAGCCGGTGAACAGGAACAGCAGCACGAAGGTGGCCAGCACGACCAGGGCCGCGACTCGCTGACCGCCCGCACCCCCTCCAGGCCGGCCAGGCGCCCGGCGAAGGCGGCCAGCCCCGCCTGGTCGGTCCCGGCATCGGCCACCACCACCACCGGCTCGGCCCACACAGCGGAGTCGAACCGGGCCTGGAGGACCTCAACGAGCTCCCGGGACTCGGCCCCGTCGGGCAGGAACCCGGCGTCGGGCTGCTGGTACCGCGCGTGCAGGAACGGCGTCGCGGCCACTGCCAGCGGCACGGCCACGGCGACCACGATCAGCAGCGCCCGCCGCCGCACCACCCGCGACACCGTCGCGAACAGCCCGGTTCCCGTCTGGCGGCCGGCCCGGGTGGGGCGGACCCGGTGGCCCCACATGCCGAGGAGGGCGGGGAGGAGGGTGATGGCGGCCAGCATGTCGATCAGGACCACGGCGCCGCCGCCATAGGCCATCGAGCGCAGGAACGGGTCGGCGAAGACCAGCAGGCCGGCCAGGGAGGCGGCCACCGTGAGCCCGGAGAAGACGACCATGCGGCCGGCGGTCGCGGCCGCCGCCTCGACGGCGGCCGGCAGGTCGCGGGTGGCCCGCTCCTCCCGGAACCGCGACACCAGCAGCAGGGCGTAGTCGACGGCCAGGCCGAGGCCGAGCATCGTGACCACGTTGACCGAGTAGACCGACACCTCGGTGACCGAGCTGATCCCCAGCAGGGCGAGCAGCGTCCCGGCCACCCCGACCAGCACGGGCAGGCCGGCGGCGACGACGCCGGCGAAGATCACCAGCAGTAGCACCAGCACCACCGGCATGGACAGCAGCTCGGCCGCGGCCGCCGGGTCGCGCGGGTCGAGGCCGTCGGCCACGGCCGCGATCGACTCGCCGCCCGGGTCGAGCGTGTCCAGCCGGGCCTCGGCCCGGGCCGACTCGGTCCCGGCGACGTCGCCGACGTCGGGGTCGAGACGCTCGAACACCCCGCTCCCGAGCGCGATCCCGGCGACGAACAACACCATCCAGGCGGCGGCGACCAGCCGCCGGTGACGAAGGCTGAGACGGGTGAGGACCGGGCCAGCCTGGTCCTCCGGAGGGAGCCCGCTCGGCGGGCTCAGCCGCCGGGACAGCCGCGGTTGTCGCCGCCGCTGTGGCAGGCGGGCCGTGGCGGCTCCGGGGCCGGCGGCGGCCCCTCCTCGGCCAGGGTCACCTGGTGGTCGACCAGGCCGGGCATGGCCAGGGAGGCCGGGCAGGCCAGGTCGGCCAGCCTGACCTGGGCGCCCGGCCCCGGGGTCCCGGTCACCCGCACGCACAGCTGGACGACCGCCTGCGCGTAGGAGAGGCCGCCACCGGCGTCGGCCTGGTCGCGGAACACCAGGTCGAGCACGACCGCGCCGTCACGCCCGACCGAGGCGGCGAGCAGGCCGCGCTCGTGGGGACCGTCCTCGCCGGGCGAGGGGTCCAGCATCTCGGCGTGCTGGCGGACCACCTCCCGGGCGCCGGCCGCGTCAGTCGCCCGCAACCCTGCCCACAGGCTGGTCCCGAACCCCGCCGCCTCATCCCGGACGCGGCCGGTGGCCAGCGCCCGAGCCTGCTCATCCGGCTCGGGGACGATCCCGCACCCGGCGCCGAGCAGGACAGCCAGCGCGGCCACGATCCCCGGCCACGCCCGCATGCCCGACCTCCTCCGCCGATCCCCCCAAGTCAGCCGGTTGGGCGGGTGGCGACCAGGGTGAGGATGTCGTAGGTGGCGACCTTGTCGGCGTCCTGGTTCTCGACGGTGACGTCCCAGCGGACCTCGCCGTAGGCCTCGCCGTCTCGGGGTGTCTTCTGCTTGCAGGTCAGGGCGACGGTGAGGGTGTCGCCGGGGTACACCGGCTTGAGGAAGCGCAGGCTCTCGAGGCCGTAGTTGGCCAGGCAGGGGCCGGGGTCGGGGTCGACGAACAGGCCGGCGGCGGCCGAGACGACGAAGTAGCCGTGGGCCACCCGGCCGTCGAAGAACGGGTTCGCCTTGGCGGCGGCCTCGTCCATGTGGGCGTAGAACCGGTCCCCGGACAGGTCGGCGAAGCGTTCGATGTCCTCCAGGGTCACCGTCCGGGGCGGGGTGCGCAGGGTCTCGCCGACGCGCAGGTCCTCGAAGTGGCGGCGGAACGGGTGGGTGGCGTCGCCGGTCGTGGGGGCGCCTTGAACCCAGCGGCCGGTGACGGCGGTGACCATCGCCGGCGAGGCCGAGATGCTGGTGACCTGCATGTGGTGGAGGACGGCGCGGATCCCGCCCAGCTCCTCGCCGCCGCCCGCCCGGCCGGGGCCGCCGTGGACCAGGTGGGGCAGGGGGGCGCCGTGGCCGGTCGACTCGCCGGCGTCGTCGCGGTCCAGGACCAGCAGGCGGCCGTGCCAGGGGGCGACCCCGAGGACGACCTGGCGGGCGAAGCCGGGGTCGTGGGTGACGACCGACCCGACCAGGCTGCCCCGGCCCAGGGCGGCCAGCTCAACGGCGTGGCCGGCGTCCCGGTAGCCGATGACCGCGGTGACCGGTCCGAACGCCTCCACGGTGTGGAGCTCGGGCGCCTCGGGCGAGCCGGCCCGCAGCACCGTCGGGGCCAGGAAGGCGCCGCGGTCGGGGTCGCCCGAGACCGGGCGGGCCGCGCCGGGGCCGCCCAGGACGACCTCGGCCCCCCGGCGCAGCCGGGCGATCGCCTGCTCGACCTCGGCCAGCTGGCCCCGGCTGACCAGCGGGCCCATGGTGGTGGCGGCATCCCGCGGGTCGCCCACCCGGACCTCGGCCAGCCGCTCGCACAGCGCATCGGCGACGGCTCCGGCGTGGCCGTCCGGGACCAGGGCCCGGCGGATGGCCGTGCACTTCTGCCCCGTCTTCTCGGTCAGCTCGCGGACCACCTCGCCGACGAACAGCTCGAACTCCTCGGTGCCGGGGGCGGCGTCGGGGCCGAGGATCGAGCAGTTGAGCGAGTCGGCCTCGGCGTTGAAGCGGACCGACTCGCCGATCACTCCTGGATGGGTGCGCAGGCGCCTGGCCGTGGCCGCCGAGCCGGTGAAGGCGATCGTGTCCTGCCCGGTCAGGTGGTCGAGCAGGTCGCCGACGCCGCCGCACAGCAGCTGGATGGAACCCGGCGGGAGCAGGCCCGACTCGACCATGTGGCGGAAGGCGAGCTCGGTGACGTACGCGGTCTGGCTGGCCGGCTTGACGATCACCGGGAGGCCGGCCAGCAGGGCCGGGGCCAGCTTCTCGAGCATCCCCCAGACCGGGAAGTTGAAGGCGTCGATGAGCACGGCCACGCCGGGCCGGGAGGTGTAGACGTGCTGGCCGACGAAGGTCCCGCCCCGGCCCAGCGGCTCGGGCCGGCCGTCGACGTAGAGGACGTCGTTGGGCAGCTCGCGCCGGCCCTTGCTCGAGTACACGAACAGGGCGCCGATGCCGCCGTCGACGTCGACCACGGCGTCGGCGGCGGTGGCCCCGGTCCGCGCCGACAGCTCGTACAGGCCGTCGCGGCGCTCCCGCAGGTGGACGGCCAGCTGCTTCAGGGCGGCGGCGCGCTGGTGGAAGGTCAGCTCGCGCAGCCCGGGCCCGCCGACCCGCCGCGCGTGCTCGACCATGCCGGCCATGTCCACCCCGGTGCTCGACACCCGCGCCACCGGCTCCCCGGTGGCCGCGTCGAGCACGACTGCGCCCTCGTCGGTCGCGGTGTGCCAGGCGTCGCGGACATAGGAGCTGATCATCGCGGTCACCGTCGGGCCTCCTCTCAGGCGCTGGCCTCGTCGAGCACGGTGAACAGGGTGAGCTGCATCCCGTCGGGGGCCCGGACCCGGACGTTGCGGTGGCGCCAGGGGGTGACGACGGGCTCGGCCAGTGCCTCGGCACCGCCGGCGACCAGCCGCCGCGCCGCCTCGGCGGAGTCGGCGACCTCGAGCGCGACCCGGACCGGCCCGGCGACCCGTGACCCGACCTCGACCCGGTCGACCAGCTCGGCCTGCCGGACCGAGAGCAGCTCCAGGGTGGCCCGCCCGGCGTCCAGCACGACCCCGCTGCCGTCGGGCCCCTCGAACGACTCGACCACCGGGAGGCCGAGCCCGTCCCGGTAGAAGGCGACCGCCCGGTCGTAGTCCTCGACCGTCAACGCCAACCGCAGCTCGCGAACCGGGCTCTGAGGCATGGCTGTCCTCTCGTTCGACCTCGTTGTCGGATGGCCAGGGTAACCCCGGTCAGCGGCCGGGCGGGCCGGTGGCCGTGGCCAGGGCGGCGTCGACGCTGAGGGCGCGGCCCTCGGCGAAGGCGCGGGCGGCGGCGGCCTCGGGGAGGTGGGCGCGGGACTCGGCCTCGGGGTCGCCAAGGAACCCGGCCAGGAAGTCGAGCGGGGCCCGGCCGCCGAGCTGCTCGCGGAGAGCGTCGGCGGCTCCGGCCTGTCGGACGGCGTCGGCGTGGCGGTCGTCCCATCGGGCCAGGTAGGTGAGGCCCTGGAGGACCAGGACGATGCCGATGGGGCTGTCGACCTCGCGGAACAGCTCAAGGGCCTCCCGCATGGCCACCTCGGCGTCGCCCATTCGGCCGGCGCGGGCGTAGACGACGGCCGTCCAGACCAGGCCGGTGCCGAGGTCGAAGCGGGCCCCGGCGCGGCGCCAATTGGCCACGGCCTCCTCGGCCTTGGCGATGGGGCGGTCCCAGCGGCCGGCGGCGAGGTCGCGGATGACGATCATCCAGTCGGCCCGGGCCGCCCCGGCCTCGTCCCCGGCCTGCCGGAACAGCTCGAGGCTCTCCTCGAACCGCCGGAAGGCGCCCTCGAAGTCGCCCGCCGCGGCGACCACGAAGGCCTGGTTGTAGAGGGCGTCGGCGATGCCGCGCTGCGCGCCCAGCTCCCGCTCGATGGCCAGGGCCTCCTCGTAGAAGCGGCCGGCGGCGGCGATGTCCTCCTGCCACCAGGCGATCCCCCCGGCCGCGGCCAGGGCCTTGGCCCGCGCCGGGGTCCGGCCCTGGGCCGCGGGGAGGGCCAGGAGCTCCTCCAGGCGACGCCGGCCCTCGGCCAGGTGGCCGCGCTGCTGCCAGAACCGCCACAGCGCCGTCGCCGCCTTCAGGGCCCGGCCGGTCTCGCCGGTCTCGACCGCCCAGGCCAGGGCGGCCCGGAGGTTGGCGTGCTCCAGGTCGCAGCGGTCCAGCCATTGGCCCTGATCGGGTCCGGTGAGGTTGGGGCCGGCGGCCACGGCCAGGTCCAGGAACCAGCCGGCGTGGCGGCGCCGGGCCGCCGCCAGCTCGCCGGTCGCCTCCAGCTGCTCCCGGCCGAACGCGCGGATCGTCTCCAGCATGGTGAAGCGGGCCTGGCCGGCGGCGGGCCCGGCCCTGGTGACCAGGGACTGGTCGACCAGCGAGGTGATCGCGTCCAGGGGGTCGAGGCCGAGCCCGGCCGGGTCGCCGACGGCCTCGGCCGACTCCAGGGTCCAGCCGCCGGCGAAGACCGACAGCCGGTCGAACAGCCGCCGCTCAGGCGGCGACAGCAGGTCGTGGCTCCAGGCGACGGCGCCACGCAGTGTCCGCTGGCGGTCCGGGAGAGTCCGGGCCCCGCCGGTCAGCAGGGTGAGGCGGTCGCGCAGCCGGGGCAGGAGCTCGTCCGGGGTCAGGAGCTTGACCCGGGTGGCGGCCAGCTCGATGGCCAGGGGCAGCCCGTCCAGCCGGGCGGTGATCTCGGCCACCGCGGGGGCGTTGTCGGCGGTCAGCCGGAACTCGGGGCGGACCGCCCGGGCCCGCTCGACGAACAGCCGGACGGCCTCGGACCGGCCGAGGGACTCGAGATCTAGGGGCCGCTCCGGGTCGGGCAGGGCCAGCGGCGGCACCACCAGCTCCTGCTCGCCCCGGACCGACAGGGCGACCCGGGAGGTGACCAGCACCCGCAGCCCGGCGGCGGCGCCGAGCAGCCGCTCGAGCACCGGCCCGGCCTCCACCACCTGCTCGAAGTTGTCCACCACGAGCAGGAGCTGCCGGTCGCGCAGGTGGTCGGCCAGGGCGTCGAGCAGGGGCCGCGCGGGGACCTCGGGGACCCGCAGGGCCCGGGCCACCACCGCCGGCACCAGGGCGGGGTCGGTGACCGCGGACAGGTCGACGAAGAAGGCGCCGTCGCGGTACTCGGACCGGACCCGGTCGGCGACCTGGAGGGCCAGGCGGGACTTGCCGGTGCCGCCGGGGCCGGTGAGGGTGAGCAGCCGGGTCCGGCCGAGCAGCCGGACCGCCTCGTCGATCTCGTCCTCGCGGCCGACGAACGAGGTGAGCTGCCCGGGCAGGTTGCCGGGACGGGCGTCCAGCGTCCGGGGCGGCGGGAAGTCGGCCGGCAGCCCGGCGATCACCAGGTCGTGGAGGTGCAGGGGGAGGTTGATGTCCTTGAGGCGGTGCTCGCCGAGGTCACGCAGGGCCGTCCCCTCGGGCAGGGCCCCGGCGACCAGCCCCCAGGTGGCGCCGGACACGATCACCTGCCCGCCGGCGGCCGCCGCGGCGACCCTGGCCGCGCGGTTCACGTCGATGCCGACGTAGTTGTCCCCGCCCAGCACCCCCTCCCCGGTGTGCAGGCCCATGCGGACCCGGACCGGGAACCCCGGTGGCCAGGGGTGGGCGGCCAGGGCCCGCTGGGCGGCCACGGCCGCCCCGACCGCCGCCACCGGGCTGGCGAACGCGGCGAAGAACGAGTCGCCCTCGGTGCTGACCTCGACCCCGTTCCCGTCGGCGATCGCCCGGCGCAGGATGGCCGCGTGCTCGTCCCGCACCGCCGGGTAGCGGTCGCCCAGCTCCTGGAGCAGCCGGGTCGAGCCTTCGATGTCGGTGAACAGGAAGGTCACCGTCCCCACCGGCAGCCCCGGGGCCGGCGGGCCCGTGGCCGCCGCCGGCGCCGGTGGGGCCTGGGGCCGGGGGGCCTCGACCAGCCGCCGCCGGCGCAGCTCCAGCCCGAACCCGAGCAGCATCGCGGCCACGCCAAGGGCGGCGACGACGGCCCACAGGATCCCGGTCGGTGAGGTCAGCGCCTCGCCCGACCCGACCCACTCGGCGGCGGCCACGGCCACGGCGATCAACCCGCTGAGCAGCGTGGTGGCGATCACCCCAGGGTTCCGGGCCAGCTCGCCGGCCGGCCCGTCGGAAGCTCGCGGCGGTTCCCCGATGCCGGTCATGGCACTACGGTACGGGGATGCGGGTCTTCCTGGCCGGGGCGACTGGGGTCATCGGGGTCCGGCTGGTGCCGCTGCTGGTGGCCGACGGGCACCAGGTGACCGGGATGACCCGGTCGCCCGGGAAGCTGGCCGGGCTGCGGGCGCTCGGGGCCGAGGCGGTGGTCTGCGACGTGTACGACGCGGCCGGGCTGCGCGCCGCCGTGGTCGCGGCCAGGCCCGAGGTCGTGCTGCACCAGCTGACCGACCTCCCCGACGAGCAGTCGGCCATCCCCGAGTTCCGGGCCGCCAACGCCCGCATCCGGCGGGAGGGGACGCGCAACCTGCTCGCCGCCGCCCGGGCGGCCGGGGCCGGGCGGTTCCTGGCCCAGAGTGTGGCCTGGGAGCTGCACGGCGAGGCCGCCGTCCCCAAGGAGGAGCTGGAGCGGTCGGTGCTGGCGGCGGGCGGGGTGGTGCTCCGCTACGGGACCTTCTACGGCCCCGGCACCTACTTTCCACAGGTCCTGCCCCCGCCGCCCCGCGTCCAGGTCGACGAGGCGGCCCGGCGCACGGTCGGCGCCCTGGAGGCCCCCAGCGGGATCCTGACCATCGTCGACGGCTGGGACACCTTGGTCAGCGCTCCGGGCGGAAGATCAGGACCAGGACCCTGAGGGCGAGGATGGCGCAGACGACCAGCAGGTTGTAGCCCAGCAGCTGGTAGAGGCTGACCGTGGCCGTGACGGTGGGGCCGCCGGCGGTGCCGAGCAGCAGCACGGCCATGATCCCGGCGGTGGCGGCCAGGATGGTGAGCAGGACCTGGTGGAGCAGCCCGGTGAGGTGGCGGCGGTCGCGCTGGTCGGCGAACAGGCGCACCTGCACGCTGAGCCGCCCGTGCTCGGCGGCGCTGGCGATCCGCTCAAGGCGGCGGGGCAGGCGGCGCAGCATCGGCAGCAGCGTGGTCAGCTCGTCGGTGGCCAGCTGCCGGGCGGTGGCCGGGTCCAGCATCTGGCCGGGCCCCTGGCCGGCGGCGAAGGCGCGGGCCTCGGCGACCAGGTCGAACCCGGGAGCGAGCTGGGAGAGTGTGCCCTCCAGCACGGCCAGGGCCCGGAAGGTGGCCGCGACCTCCGGCGGGACCGACAGCCCGTAGTCGGTCACGATCCGGAACAGGTCGCTGAACATGCGGACCGCGGGGCTGGCCCCAGCGCTCAGGTACCGGGCCATGAACTGGCCGAGGGCCCGCTCCAGCCGCTCGGTCTGGACCTCGTCGGGTCGCAGCATGACCTCGAGCAGGGCGTCGCTCGCCGCCAGCGGGTCGCCGCGGTCCATGGCCAGCAGCAGCCGCTGGAGGGCCGCCCGCACCGACCCGTCGAGCCGGCCCACCGAGCCGAAGTCGAGCAGCCCCAGCCGCCCGTCGGCCAGCACCAGGACGTTGCCCGGGTGCGGGTCGGCGTGGAACACCCCGCTCAGCATGACCTGGGCCAGCACCGAGGCCAGCAGCTGGCGGGCCAGGGCGTGGCGGTCGAGGCCGCGTTCGGCCAGGGCCGGCCCGGCGGCGCTGAGCGGCGTGCCGTCCAGGCGCTGCATGACCAGCACCCGCTCGCCGCACAGCGCCTGGTGGGGGACGGGGATTTGCACCGTGGCGTCGGCGGTCGCCGCCACCCCGGCCATGTTGGCCGCCTCGATGCGGAAGTCCAGCTCCTCGCGGACGGCGTCGGCGAACCCGGCGGCCAGCTCGCGGACCCCCAGCGACCGGGCCCAGCGGGTACGGGACTCCAGGGAGCGGGCCAGGCGGGCCACGATGTCCAGGTCGCGCTCGACCACCGTCCCGATCCCGGGCCGCTGGACCTTGACCGCGACCTCCTCCCCGGACCGCAGCCGGGCCGCGTGCACCTGGGCGACCGAGGCGGCGGCCAGCGGCTCGCGGTCGAAGGAGGCGAACACCTCCGCGACCGGCCGGCCCAGCTCGCCGGTCAGCACCTGCTCGACCTGGTCCCAGGGGGCCGGGGCGACGTGGTCGGTAAGCCGCCCAAGCTCCTCCACGAACTCGGCCGGGAGCAGGTCTGGGCGGGTGGACAGGACCTGGCCGAGCTTGACGAAGGTGACCCCGGCCTCCTCGAGGGCGAGGCGCACCGAGCGGGCCAGCCGCTCCCGCCCTACCGGGGAGTCCAGCTCGGCCCGCCGCCGGCCCCTGAGGTAGGGGCCGAGGCCGTGGCGGACCGCGATCCGGCTGATCTGGGAGTAGCGACGGGCCCTGGCGACCCGCCCCCGCAGCGCCCGCCGCAGCTCCAGCGGCCCCGGCAGCGACCCGCTCGGCACGAGCGCCTCGGCCACGACCAGGAAGATCATGGCCACCACGAGGGCGCAGGCCCCGGCCAGGATGAGCAGCCACAGTGGGGTGATGGCCCCTCCGTCGTCGGGCATGCTGCCGGCCAGCGACTGGGCGATCGGCCCGGCGACCAGGAACCCGGCCAGCCCGGCCAGCAGCAGCCGCACCAGCCCGAACCGCAGCCCCAGCAGCCGCCGGGCGAGCACGGCGAACGCGCCCACGATCGCGGTCACGCTGAGCACGATCAGCACCGCCGTCAGGGCGATGGCGAGCACCCTCACCGGCGACCCTCCTCCCCGTCGGCGCCCGGCCCGGTGGCATCTTCACCCGGGGTCACGACGCCGTGCTCGTCGGCGTACACGACCGCCTGGACCCGGTCACGGCTGCCGAGCTTGGCCAAGAGGCTGACCGTCGAGGGGCTGACCGACAGCTGCTGGCCGATCTCGGCGATGAGGCGCCGGGTCACCTGGGGGCGCCCAGGCGGGCCAGCCGGTCCCGCAGCCACCCCATCAGGCTCCTCCCGCCGCCGGTCTCCCTCCCGGCGATCGTCGCATCGTCAGGTCGTGGCCCGCACCTCCCGGGCCCGGACCGGAAGCGGCGCAGCCACAGCGGGCTGAGCACGGCCTGGGCGGCCAGGATGCCGGCGCCCAGGGCGGTCCGCCCCAGCGGGGCCAGGACCGCGGTCAGCGGGGCCCGCAGAGGCGTGTGGAGCAGCAGCGACGCCGCCGTGAACCCGCCGCCGAGCGCGGCCAGCAGCCCAGCCCGCCCGGGCAGCTCCTCGGGGACCGTGGTCATACCCCGATCATGCGGCCCGGCCGCCCACACCGCCTCGGCCCAGGGCCCGGCCTTCCTCCTCCGCCAGGCGGAGGTCGTGCCGCCCACCGGAGGGGTCGCCTCGTCGCCGGCTCAGCAGCTGACGCCTGGCCCGCGCCCAACCCGGCATTCGGCGACCTTCCGGCCGGCCTCGTCGTAGGCCACGACCCCGACGACCTGCCAGGTGGCCGGCCGTGCGTCCTTGCCGGGCATGCGGTAGAAGCCGGCGAAGAAGTTCACCGGGAACCGGTTCCCGGCCTGGATCGGCTCGAGATCGAGGGGCGGGATCCCCAGGTCGAACAGCACCCGCACCCGAGCGGCACGCTTGGTGACAGCACCGTTGACATAGCCCCAGTACTGGTCGCCGTCGCGGAGGTTGGAGTTCCCGCTGGCCTGCAGCTCCCCGAGCGGCATCCCGCCGTTGTTGCTCATCCCGCCGCCGCCGTTGGCCTCGAACAGGCCGTCGGCCCAGCACAGCCGTCCTTCCGCTGGCGGTTGCGGGTTGGCTGCGATCAGCCAGGTCCGGCCGTGAGCCCTGCCCCAGGCGACCAGCACCGTCTGCTCATCGAGTACGCCGTTCCGGCACTCGGCCACGATGGTCGCCACGTCCCTGACCATCTGCTCGCCCACGCGGCCGGGAGGTGACCCGACCGGTCGCTGGATCTCGCCCGGGTCCGGGGAGATGCTGACATCTGGGGGAGTGCTGTCCTCGGGAGGACTGGTAGAGGCAGTGGTGGTCGCGGCCGGAAGGAGCGGCGCCGGACCGGCGAGCCGATCCACGCCGATGGCGGCCGCGACCAGGACGACCGCCAGCAGCACGGCGGTCGCGCCAAGGCGCAACAGCCGCCGCTGACGGGCGCGGCGGAGTGCCGCCTGCGGTCCGGGAGTGCGGCCGTGACGGGCTGCCACATCGGCCAGCTCCTCGAGGCGTTCCCGCAGATCGCTCATGAGGGGTCGAGCACCTCCTCGGCCTCGCCGAGCTTGGCCGCCAGCGCCTGGCGGCCCCGGGAGAGCAGGCTCTTGACCGTGCCGTCGGGCATGCCCAGGGTGCGGGCGACGTCGTCGACCGGCAGGTCAACGAGGTAATGGAGCACGAGCACCTGCCGCTGCCGCATGGGCAGGGTCACCATCGCCTCGGCCGACGCGAGCGCCTCGACTGACACCGGCAGCACCTCCGGTGCCGGGCGGAGCTTGACCATCGCCCTGATCTGCCGTCGCCGACCCCGCGCCCGGTCGGCGGCAAGGTTCATGGCCACTCGGCGAACCCACGCCTCGGGCACGTCGTAGTCCCGCAGCCGCGTCCAGCGGGCGGCGGCGCGCGTGAACGCCTCTTGGACGATCTCCTCGGCCTCGTGAAGATCGCCCGTCACGGCGAACAGCTGCCCGAGCAGCCGCCCCACGGCGCCGGTGTAGAACTCCTCGAAGCTCCTGGTGCGGGCCATCGCCTCCGTCTCCATGCCGGGCGCCAGCAGATACACGCCGGCGGGCGCCCCAGGTTGCACACCGTCGCGGCTGGCACAACCCGTCGGGCATGGCGGTCACGGCCGCTCGGGGCGGCTCCATCCCTGGGAGCGGGTGGCGTGGAGGAACTCGTCGGGCTGGGGCTGGACCGGGCGGCCCTCGTACTGGGTGGACAGCACCATCGAGGTGCGCATGTCGCCGTGCTGGCCGACACGCTCCAGCAGGCCCTCGAAGTGGTCCATGGACGCCGCCCGGACCTTGAGCATCGAGCAGTAGTCACCGGTCAGCTTGTGGATCTCGACGATCTCGGGATAGTCGCTGGCCTGGCTGGTCTTGAGGAGGCAGCGGTCGAGCCGGCAGCGCATCTGGACGAACGCGGTCAGCGGCAGGCCGGCCCTGGCCGGGTCCACCCGGGCCTGGTAGCCGGTGATCACGCCGAGGTCCTCGAGCCGCCGCACCCGCTCGGCGACCGCCGGCGGCGACAGGCTGACCCGGCGGCCGAGCTGGTTGTAGGACAGCCGGCCGTCCGCCTGGAGCTCCTCCAGGATCCGCCAGTCGGTGGCATCGAGCGATCTTTCGATTCGTGAACCCATCGCCACACAACTCCTTTCGTATCCTTGGCGGAGACGCGACAACGCCTTGCCTTGAGTATTCTCCGAGCGGTTCGGCCTGTCTAGCATGATGCCCATGACTACTTCATGCTCCGGCCCCGTCGCCCCCGTCCTCCCGGCCGGGCGGTCGCGGCCGGCCCTGCCGCTGCTCGCCGCCTCCACCGCCATCGGCAGCCTCGGCC
>JASLBL010000688.1 GCA_030146615.1 Actinomycetes bacterium | reverse complement strand
GTGACGCACGCGATGACGAAGGTCCTCGACAGCGGCACGGCCAGGGCGTCCGACCTCGCCGGCGGGCGCCCGGCCGCAGGCAAGACCGGGACGACGCAGGGCAGCACCGACGCCTGGTTCGTCGGCTACACCCCGCAGCTGGCGGTGGCGGTCTGGATGGGCAACCCCAAGAGCCAGGAGTCGATGTACAACGTGCAGGGGCAGCGGGTGTCGGGCGGCTCGTTCCCGGCCCGGGTCTGGCACGACTTCATGGCCGCGGCCATGGCCAACCAGGAGGTTCTGGACTGGCCGAAGCCGCCCGAGGAGCTGTCCTACACGGTCCTGCCGCCGCCGCCCAAGAAAGAGGACAACGGCGACGGTGACCGGAGGCCCGGCGAGGGCGGCGGGAACGGCGGCGGCGGCGGGAACGGCGGCGGCGGCAACGGCGGCGGCGGCAACGGCGGCGGCGGCGGGAACGGCTAGGAGCGCCCGGTGCCCTATCCCGACTACGCGGCCAGCGCCCCGCTGCGGCCGGAGGCCCTGGCGGCGATGCTGCCGCTGCTGAAGCGCCCGGCCGCCAACCCGTCCAGCCAGCACGCTCAGGGGCGAGTGGCCAGGGCCGCCGTGGAGACGGCCCGCGAGCAGGTCGCTGCCCTGGTCGGCGCCGCCCCGGGCGAGGTCGTGTTCACCTCCGGCGGCACCGAGGCCGACAACCTGGCCGTCAAGGGCATCGTGCTGGCCAGGGCGCCGGGGGACCGGCACCTGGTCTGCTCGGCCGTCGAGCACCACGCCGTGCTCGACGCCGCCGCCTGGGCCGAGGCCGACGCCGGGGCCCGCATCGACCTGGCCCCGGTGGACGGTCTCGGCCGGGTCGAGCCCGACGGCCTGGCCGCGCTCCTCCAGCCGGGACGCACCGCCCTGGTCGCGCTGATGGCGGCCAACAACGAGGTCGGCACCGGCCAGCCGGTCGCGGCCGTGGCCGAGCTGGCTCACGCCGCCGGCGCCGTCCTGCTCTGCGACGCCGTCCAGGCGGCCGGCCTCCCCGGGGTCGACATGGCCGCCGACGGCATCGACCTGCTCGCCCTCGCCTCCCACAAGCTCGGCGGCCCGACCGGCGTGGGGGCCCTGGTCGTTCGCTCCGGCATCACTCTGCGCCCCCTCGTCCACGGCGGCGGCCAGGAGCGTGGCCTCCGCTCCGGCACCCTCCCCGCCGCCGCCCTTGCCGGCTTCGGCGCGGCGGCCGCGGCCGCCATGGCCGACCGCCGCACCGGCGCCGCCACCTTGGCCGCCCTCCGCTCCCGCCTCCTGACCGGCCTGCGCTCGCTCGCCCCCGACCTGGAGGTCAACGGCGACCCGGGTCCTGTGGCCGGCGGCGCTGCCGCCGAGGACGGCGACGGCGCCACTCCCGGCCCACCCGGCGCCCAGCCGGGGCTGCCCGGGCTGTTGTCGGTGCGGTTCCCGGGGCGGCGGGCCGAGGACCTGCTGTTGCTCCTGGACCGGCACGGGGTCGCCTGCTCCGCCGGGTCGGCCTGCGCCAGCGGTGCGGTCACGCCCTCGCACGTGCTGGTCGCGATGGGCCGGGAGCCAGCCGCGGCTCGCGAGACGGTCCGCTTCAGCCTTGGTCACGCCTCGACCCAGGCCGAGGTCGACGCCACCGTGGCCGCCGTCGCCCAGGCGCTGGACGTGCTCGCACCGCCAGACAGGCCACTGGATCGCCGGAGTGGCCCTCCGGCGCGGCCACAGGAGCGCCCGGCGGTGGACCGGAGAGCTGCGCCGACCGGGCGCGGGCCGGCGGTCGACCGGAGGGCTGCGTCGGCAGGGCTCGGGGCGGGGCGGGCGCTGGACCGCCGGGCTGCGCCAGCAGGGCCGGACGACGGCCCAGCGCCGGGCCAGCCGGACGCGCCGCTGTCCCGGGGGCCGCTGTCCCGAGGGGTGGAGCGGTGACGGCTCCGCGGGTGCTGGTGGCGATGAGCGGGGGAGTGGACTCCTCGGTGACGGCGGCGCTGGCCGTGGAGGCGGGCTGGGACGTGACCGGGGTGCACCTGAAGCTGGCCGACACGCCCGCGCATCTCCAGGTGCAGGGCAAGGGGTGCTGCACCCTGGCCGACGCCGACGACGCCCGGCGGGTCGCGAGCACGCTCGGGATCCCCTTCTACGTCTGGGACATGGCCGAGGAGTTCCAGGGGGCGGTGGTCGACGACTTCGCCGCCGAGTACGCGGACGGCCGCACCCCGAACCCGTGCGCCCGCTGCAACGAGCAGGTCAAGGTGATCGGGCTCCTGGCCCGGGCCCGGGCCCTCGGCTTCGACGCGCTGGCCACCGGCCACTACGCCCGGGTCGAGGACGGCCGCCTCTACCGGGGGGCCGATGCCGCCAAGGACCAGTCGTACGTGCTCTACATGCTCGGCCCGGCCGAGCTGGCGCACCTGCGCCTGCCGCTGGGCAGGCTGACCAAGCCGGAGGTGCGGGCGACCGCGGCCCGTCTCGGCCTGCGGACCGCGGCCAAGCCGGAGTCCTACGACGTCTGCTTCGTCCCCGACGGCGACACCGCCGGATGGCTGGAGCGCCGCTTCGGCCCCCGCCCCGGCCAGGTGGTGGACACCGCCGGCCGAGTCCTCGGCCACCACCGAGGCGCCTACCGCTACACCGTCGGCCAGCGCCGCGGACTCGGGATCGCCGCCCCCACGCCCCGCTACGTCCTCCGCGTCGAGCCGGCAACCGCCCGGGTCGTCGTCGGGGAGCGCGCCGACCTGGCCATCACCACCGTCGACCTGGACCAGGCCACCACCACCGACGGCAACCCCCTCCGCCCCCGCCAAGCCAGGGTCCGCCTCCGCGCCCACGGCCTCGAGGTCGGCTGCCGCGTGGTCCCTCTGGGTCCCGCCCATCCCGAGGGTCCAGGAGGACCCCTGGGTCCCAAGGGGTTTCAGGGCCCGGGGGAACCGCATGAGCCCGGAGGACCCCAGGGACGCGAGGGGATCCAGGGAGGCGCCCTGGCGCACGGTCGGGGGGCCCGGATCCGGCTGGAGCTGGACGAGCCGGTCGACGCCGTCGCTCCAGGTCAGGCCGGGGTGCTCTACGACGGCGACCTGGTTCTCGGCGGCGGCACCGTGACCTCCACCGGCCGCGCGGGCGACGCCCCCACCCGCTAACCCGAACCGCTGTCACGCCCGCCGTAGCGGACCGCGACCAGCAGCACCAGGGCCACGACGGCGAGTCCTCCCGGGCAGACCTGCGCACGCGAGGGGCGGAGCCTGGCCCACCACTCTTCTCGGGCGGCCGGCGCCCTCCGCCTCTGCGGCCGGTGCCTACCCTACCTCGACCCGGTGCCGTTCTCGAGGTTGCGCTTGAGATTGCGGAGGTCTCGTTGGACCGAGCGGCGGACCAGGAGGGCGAGGAAGGGGTCGGCGATGCGGTAGAGGCGCCTGGCGTCGCCCTCGACGCGGACGGAGACCTCCGTTGCCTCCTTCCCGGCGTCGGTGAAGCTGTAGGTGACCCGCATGGGGAACGGGGAGCGGATCGAGCGCATGGCGAGGCGGGTGTCGGTCAGCTCGGTGATCTCGTTGACGTACTCGACGCGGCGGCCGAGGAAGGAGGCGACCCGCTCGACCTGGGTGCCGACGGTGACGGGGGGTTGGGTGACCAGGCGGGCGGAGCGGAGGCCGCCGATCCAGTGGGGGTCGTTGGCGGGGTCGCGGAGGTAGGCCGCGACCGCTTCGCGGGGGCGGGCGACGTCGATCACGGCCCTGGTGTCGATGGCCACGGGACCTCCTCGGGCAGTGATGTTGGGTAGGGGGTCGGGTCGCGGCCGGTGACGGCCTCGGCGAGGCGGGGGAGGAACCGGGACCAGCCCTCGGCGTGGAGGGGGCGGAACTCCGGCGCCAGGTCGCGGTGGACGAGGCGGACCAGGGTGCCGGTCGGGTGCGGTTCCAGGTCGACCTCGACGGTGGAGGAGCCGGGCGGGACCGGGATGGCGCCGCTGTCCCAGCCCCAGGTGAACACCACCCGCCGGTCGGGCACGATCTCCAGGTAGCGGCCCGAGCACCACTCGCCGGGGACGATCTCGAACCGGAAGCTGCCTCCGGGCCTCGGCTCCAGGGCGGCCCGGATGCCGATCCACCTGGCCAGCAGGTCCGGGTCGACGAACCAGCGGAACACCTCCCCGGGCGGCGCCGAGACCACCTGCTCGCAGGTAACCACCTCGGGATCGGTCACCGCTCCTCCTCGTCGGCCAGGCCCGAGGCCAGGCGGCCGAGGCGGCCGCCCCAGAACTGCTCGAGCTGGCGGCGGACCTGGGAGAGACGGTCGGTGTCGACCCGGTACAGGCGCTGGTTGCCGTCCACCCGGACCTGGACCAGGCCGGCGTCGCGGAGGACCTTGAGGTGCTGGGAGGCGGCGGGGCGGGTCAGGGCGACCGCGTCGGCGAGCTCCGAGGAGGACCGCTCAGCGTCCCAGACCAGCTCGAGCATAGCTCGGCGCGCGGGGTGGGCGAGCGCCCGCAAGGTGTCATCGACCGGCATTGATTAAGCATAGCTGCAATTAAGTAGTAATGCAACTAAGACATCCGTGTTCCGTCACCGGCTCCCCGGCCCGCAGCTTCGCCCAGTGTGCCCTCGACCACGCCGGCGACTTCCGCTGAGGTCAGCCGCCGAGGCGCTCCAGGCGGGTGTGGACCTCGTAGCGGTCGCCGCGGTAGAGCGAGCGGACGTACTCGACAGGGGCGCCGCCGGGGTCGCGGGTGAGGCGCTGGAACAGCAGCGCCGGCTGGTCGGGGTCGACCTGGAGGATGGCCGCCTCGTCGGCGGTGAGGCGGACGACGCTGGCCCACTGGTCGGCGTCGGCCACCCGGACGCCCCAGTCGCGCTCCAGCAGCTCGTAGAGGGAGGCGTCGGTCAGGTCGGCCGTCTCCAGGCCGGGGAGCCGCTGGGCCGGGAGGTGGGTGCGCTCCAGGGCCATCGGCTCGAGGTCGGCGGTCCGGACCCGCTCCAGGTGGACGACCGGCGTGCCGGGGACCAGGGCCAGGTGGCGGGCGACCACCTCGCTGGCCGGGACCACCGCCTGGCTGCGCACCACCGAGCCCGGGGTCATGCCCCGAGCCCGCATGTCCTCGGTGAACGAGGTCAGGGTGAGCGGCTGGCGGAACTTGGGCTCGGCCACGAAGGTGCCGCTGCCGTGGACCCGGTAGACCAGGCCGCGGGAGGCCAGCCCCTCGACGGCCTGGGTGACGGTCGCCCTGGCGACCCCGTAGCGCTCGGCCAGCAGCCGCTCGGAGGGGAGCAGGGCGCCCGGCTGGAGGGCGGCGATCACCCCCTCCAGGATCTCCTGGAGCTGCTCGCCCTTCGGCCTCGTGTACGAGAGCTTGCGGGGGAGCGCCTCGACCTGGGTCCCGCGCCGGCGTGCCGTCATGCCGACAAGTCTACCCGAACCGCTTGACAACTGGACTAGGCCACTTTACCGTCCTCTCACCACGCAGGGCCGACCGGGGAGGACGCGGATGCTCGACCGCTACGCCGACGCCGCCCGGCACGCGCTCGGCGAGGTCGCCGCCACCCAGGGCGAGGCCCTGGAGGAGGCGGCCCGGCTGGCCGCGGCCAGCGTTGCCGCCGGGGGCATGCTGCACCTGTTCGGGGCCGGCCACTCCCAGCTCCTGGCCCTGGACGCCTACGCGCGAGCCGGCGGGCTGGCCTGCGTGAACCCGATCCTCGACCCGGAGCTCTCGCCCGCCACCGGGCTCGAGCTCGCCCGGGTCGAGCGGACCGAGGGCCGGGCCGCGGCCATCCTCGAGGGCGAAGATCTACGATCGGGCGAGGTCGTCCTGGTCGCCTCCAACTCCGGGGTCAACGCCGTGCCGGTCGAGGTCGCCCTCGGCTGCCGGGAGCGCGGCCTGCGGGTGGTCGCGCTGACCAACCTGGAGCAGAGCAAGGCCACCGCCCCCCGCCACCCCTCGGGGGCCCGGCTGCACGAGCTCGCCGACGTGGTCATCGACAACCGCTGCCCGCCCGGCGACGCCGCCATCGCCCTCGCCTCCGGGGACCGGGTCGGCCCCCTGACCACGGTGGTCGGGGCCGCCGTGGTCGCCGCCCTGTGCGCCCGGGTGGCCGAGCTGCTGCTCGAGCAGGGCCACCGGCCGCTCGTGCTGGCCAGCCAGAACCTCGACGGCCGCCCGGCCGTCCAGGACAACGCCGAGCTGGTCCGGCCGTACCTGGACCGCGTGCGCGCCCGCCCGGGCGGCCCGGCCGACCCCCAGGGGGAGCACCGATGAGCGGACGGCTGCTGATCACCGGGGCCCGGGTGCTCACGCCGGGCGGGGAGTGGCCGCGGGGCTGGATCGCGGTCGAGGGCCGGCGGATCGCGGCCATGGGGCAGGGGGAGCCGCCGCCGCGGACCGCCGCCGGGGCCGACGTGCTGGCCGCCGACGGCCTGGTGGCCATGCCCGGCTTCATCGACCTCCACGTCCACGGCGCGGTCGGGGTCGACGTGATGGACGCCGACCCGGACGGGCTGGCCCGCATGGCCCGGTACTTCGCCGCCCACGGCGTCACCGCCTGGCTGCCCTCCACCATGACCGCGAGTGGCCCCGCCACCGAACGCGCCCTGGAGGCGGTGCGGGCGGCCGCCGGTCCGGTCGACGGCGGCGCCACGATCCTCGGCGCCTACCTGGAAGGGCCGTACCTGAACCCGGCCCGAGCCGGGGCCCAGGACCCCGCCTACATCCGGCCGGCCGACCGGGCCGAGGCGACGCGGCTGCTCGACCCGGGAGTCGCGCGGGTCGTGGTCCTCGCCCCCGAGGTCGAGCAGAACCGCTGGCTGATCGCCGATGCGGTGGCTCGGGGTGTCACCGTCTCCGCCGGCCACACCGACGCCACCTATGACCAGGCCCTCCAGGCCGTCGCCGATGGCGTCCGCCACGTCACGCACGCCTTCAACGCCATGCGCCCGCTCGGCCATCGCGAGCCGGGGCTGCTCGGCGCCGCCCTGGTCGTGTCCGAGCTGCGCTGCGAGCTGATCGCCGACAACGTCCACGTCCACCCGGCCGCCATGCGGCTGCTGGTCCAGGCCAAAGGTGCCGAGGGCGTGGTCCTGGTCAGCGACGCCCTCCAGGCCACCGGGCTGCCCGAGGGTGCCTACAACGTGGGGGGCCGGCCGGCGTTCTTCATGGACGGGGCCATCCGCCTGGCCGACGGGACCCTGGCTGGCAGCGTGCTCACCCTCGACCGGGCCCTGCACAACCTCCAGGCCGCCACCGGCCGCCCTCTGGCCGAGCTGTGGCCGGCCGCCAGCCGCAACGCCGCCCAGGCCATCGGGGTCGACGACGTCAAAGGCACGCTCGAGCCGGGCAAGGACGCCGACCTGGTCCTGCTCGACCCCTCCCTCCAGGTGGTGGTGACCGTGGCCGAGGGCGCCGTCGTCCACGGTGGCGACCGCCTGCCCCGCCGGCCGGCGCCCGCCGGCCGCGCCCCTCCCAAGTGACCACCGTCCGTCCCAGGAGCAAGGAGGAAGGTCCTCATGTCCAAGTCTCGACGTTCCCGTGTCACCGCCATCCTCGCCCTCGCCGTCGCCCTGGTCCTCGGGGTGGCC
This sequence comes from Actinomycetes bacterium, assembly GCA_030146615.1. Lineage (GTDB taxonomy): Bacteria > Actinomycetota > CALGFH01 > CALGFH01 > CALGFH01 > CALGFH01. The sequence goes on along the minus strand of JASLBL010000688.1, from coordinate 8,311 downwards.
GCCTGTGGGGACTCGGGCGGCGACGGCGACCAGTCCACCGCCCAGTCCGGGCCCCGCACCATGACCATCTGGTTGATGGAGGGAAGCGCCCCGCCCAAGGTGGTCGACGCCGTCAACGCCGAGTGGAACAAGGCCCACCCCAACGACACCGTCAAGGTCGAGCTCCAGCAGTGGAACAACATCACCACCAAGCTGGACGCCGCCTTCGCCGGCTCCAACCCGCCGGACGTGGTCGAGCTGGGCAACACCCTGGTCTCCAAGTACGCCGCCGCCGGCGCCCTCCAGGACCTGAGCGGCAGCCGAGGCGAGTTCGAGAACAACCAGGCCTGGCTCCAGTCGCTCACCGAGTCCTGCACCATGGACGGCAAGCTCGTCTGCGCCCCCTACCTGGCCGGCAGCCGGGCCGTCATCTACCGCAAGAGCATGTTCGCCAAGGCCGGCATCACCGAGACCCCGGCCAGCCTCGAGGAGCTCCAGGCGGCGGCCGAAAAGCTGATGTCGACCTTCGGCTCCGACAAGCGCTTCTCGGCCTTCTACTTCCCCGGCAAGTACTGGTACGCGGCGCTCCCGTTCATCTGGGACCATGGCGGCGACGTGGCCGTCCAGGAAGGCGGCCAGTGGCGGGGCACCCTCGACAGTCCAGAGTCCCAGGCTGGCCTGACCGCCCTCAAGCAGCTGGTCGACTGCTGTTCACGGGCTGACAAGCAGGGCGACGAGCTCAAGCAGGACCAGGTCTTCGCCCAGGGCCACATCGCCATGATCGTGGCCAACGGTTGGGAGAAGGGCGTCATCCTCGACCCCAAGCAGGGCAACCCCAAGCTGGAGAAGGACCTGGCCGCCTTCCCGCTGCCCAGCCGCACCAGCGGCCAGACGGCGCCGGTGTTCCTGGGCGGGTCCGACCTGGGCATCGCCGCCAAGTCCAAGAACCAGGACCTGGCCCTCGACTGGGTGAAGCTGCTGGCCGGGACCAAGTTCCAGACCCAGATGGCGACCGTCGGCGGGGTCATCCCCAACTCGACCACCCTGCTCGACCTGCACGCCAACGACCCCTACCTGTCGGTCTTCGACGCCACCGCCAAGAACAGCCGCTTCACCCCGACCTCGCCCAACTGGGCGAACGTCGAGGCGGCCAACATCCTGCCTGACATGCTGGCCTCGATCTTCACCGAGCGCGCGTCGATCGCCGACGCCACAAAGGAAGCGAGCGCCCAGATCACCGACACGCTCAACGCCGGTTCCTGACCGGGACGACCAGGAGGCAGTCGTGCGCGCCGTCGAGACGAGACCACCGTCGTCCCGGCGGCGCGCCGTTCCGCCTCCCGAACGGCCGCCGGCCACGCGGCGGCCCGGGGCGAGGGCCAGGCGGCTGCGGCCGCTGGTGCCGTACGCGCTGCTCGCCCCGGCCCTGCTGGTGCTGGCGGCGATCCTCGGGTTCCCCCTGTACCGGCTGGTCTCCCTGTCCTTCCAGCAGTACGGGCTGAAGGAGCTGTTCGCCGGCCGGGGGACCTTCATCGGGCTCCGCAACTACCAGGACATCGTCACCGACCCGTTCTTCTGGACGGTGGTGGCCCGGACGTTGGTGTTCGCCACCGTGGCCGTGGGGCTGACCATGGTGCTCGGCACCCTGGTGGCCCTGCTGCTGCGCAACCTGGCCCGGCCCGTGCGGGTGCTGGTCACGGCCGGGCTGGTGGCCGCCTGGGCGATGCCGACCCTCACCGCCATCTCGATCTGGCAGTGGCTGTTCGACTTCGAGTTCGGGGTCGTGAACTGGCTGCTGACCCGGCTCGGGGCCGAGGGCTTCCAGCAGCACAACTGGTTCGACCAGCCGCTCCAGGGGTTCACGGTGATCATGATCGTGGTCGTCTGGGGGGCCCTGCCGTTCGTGGCCATCACCCTGCACGCCGGTCTGACCCAGGTCCCGGCCGAGCTCGAGGAGGCGGCCCGGGTCGACGGGGCCGGCGCCTGGCAGGTGTTCCGGCACATCACGATCCCAGTCATGAAGCCGATCTTCCTGATCCTGGCCACCCTCTCCACCATCTGGGACTTCAAGGTCTTCACCCAGATCTGGGTGCTGCTCAACCAGCGCCCCAGCCGCGAGTACTTCCTTCTCGGGATCTGGTCCTACAGCGAGTCGTTCGGGGTGACCCGTTACGGCAAGGGGGCGGCCATCGCCGTGATCATGGTGATCCTGCTGCTGCTGGTGACCTCGTTCTACGTCCGCCAGATGCTGCGGGCGGTGGGCCCATCATGACCCGCCGCCAACTGGCCAGGGCCGGCTACAACGCCGCGGCCGTGCTGGTGCTGCTGATCACGCTGTTCCCGATCTACTGGATGGTGGCAACCGGCTTCAAGCGGGGCGTCGACATCCTGTCATTCGAGCCCAGGTGGCTGCCGATCCCAGGAACGCTGGAGAACTACCGCTCGGCCATCGGCAAGCCGCACTTCCTCCAGGACGTCCGCAACTCGGTCCTGGTGGTGATCGCCACCGTGCTGATCTCGCTGGCCCTGGCCTTCCTGGCCGCGCTGGCCGCGGCCCGGTTCCGCTTCCGCGGCCGGGCGGCCCTGATCGTCATGCTGATCGTGGTCCAGATGGTGCCGCTGGAGGCGCTGATCATCCCCATCTACCTGATGCTGGACGGGGCCGGCCAGACCGACCGGCTGGCCGGGATCGTCGTCACCTACCTGACCTTTGTGCTCCCGTTCAGCATCTGGACGCTGCGCGGCTTCATCGTCAACATCCCCGAGGAGCTCGAGGAGGCGGCGATGGTCGATGGCTGCACCCGCGCCGGGGCGTTCCGGCGCATCCTGTTCCCCCTGGTCGCCCCCGGGCTGGTCGCGACGGCGGTGTTCTCCTTCATCCTGGTCTGGAACGACTACCTGATCGCCTATGTGCTGTTGCGCAGCCCCGAGAAGCAGACCCTGGGGATCTGGCTGGCCTCCTTCACCACCAACCACGGCACCGAGTGGGGCGGGGTGATGGCCGGGTCGACGCTGTTCGCCATCCCGGCGGTGGTGTTCTTCCTGCTCGTCCAGCGGCGGGTGGTCAGCGGCCTGACCGCCGGGGCGGTGAAGGGATGAGCATCCGGAGGGGTCCGGGGAACCCCAAGGGGGTGCCCCGGAGAATCGGGACCGCGTACTTCGGCAACCGGATCCTGCGTCACGTCGCCGCCGACATGGAGGGGCTGGCCGCCGACGGGTTCACCGGGATCCTGCACACCTTCACCGAGAACGACCTCGCCTACTACCGTGAGAGCATGGGCCGGATCGTCGAGGTGTCCCACGCCGCCGGTCTCCAGGTCCAGATCGCCCCCTGGGGGGTGGCCCAGATGTTCGGCGGGGAGGCCGAGAGCCGCTTCACCGCCTTCAACCCCGACGCCGGCCAGGTGCTGGACGACGGCCGGGCCACCCCGGCCGGCTGCCCCAACAACCCGGCCGTGCGGTCCTTCGTCCGCTCCTGGGCCGACGCGGCCATCGACACCGGCGCCGACCACGTCTTCTGGGACGAGCCGCACTGGGTCCACCCCGAGCACTTCGGCCTCGACCCGGGCCGCTGGGGCTGCCGCTGCCGCCACTGCCAGGACCGCTGGGCGGAGCGGAACGGCGGCGCGCCGATGCCGGCCGAGCTGACCGACGAGGTGCTCGCCTTCCGCCAGGACTGCCTGGTCGACCTCGTCGGCGACCTGGTCGCCCACTGCCAGGCCCAGGGGGCGGCGGCCACGGTCTGCCTGCTGCCCCTGGTCGGAGGCGTCCACGGGCTGCCCGACTGGTCGGCCGTGGCCGCCCTCCCCGGGCTGGGCACGCTGGCCACCGACCCCTACTGGAAGGCCTTTGGCGAGCCCGCCGGCCCGTTCGTGACCCGGTTCTCGGAGCTGGTCGGCCGCCTCGCCACCGAGCACGGGCTCGGCGCCCAGATCTGGATCCAGGGGTTCCGGATGGAGCCGTCCGACGAGCCCGACATCCGCACCGCCGTGGCCGCGGCGCGGGCGGCCGGGATCGAGGACCTCTGGACCTGGGGGTACGAGGCCTGCGGGCACATGAGCGCCCTGGCCGGCAGCGATCCGGCGGCCGTCTGGGAGGTTCTCCGCGACGCCCTCACCGGGCGCTGAGCGGCGCTGCCGACGATCGGATGATGGATCACGGCCTCCTTCGCGTCCATCGCTGTACCCTATCGCGCCGGCTGCGAGATGCGGGCCCCTTACGACAGACACGTGCATCCAAGAAGTTGCGCACAGATAGGAACCTTCGGGGCGGTCGCGAGCGTCATACAGTGACAAGGATTGATGGCTGGCAGTTGACACGGGTACGTCGCCGGCCCCGTGGGAGGTCCGATGCAGCCTGGGTCGGTCACCGCGCTGCTGTCGGCCCACGGGGCCGGCAACGGGATCGTCGCCGTGGTCCGGGACCTGGCGGTGGCCGCCTACGCCCTGCGGGCGCGCGGCCTCCAGCTGGACGTGCTGCTGCTCGACGACGGCCGCGAGGGGGCGGCCACCCTGGCGGCCAAGACGGCGGCCGACTTCGGTCTGCCGCTGACCGGTGTCGCCGGACCGCACTCGCCGGGCCCGGCGTACGTGGCCGGGTTCCGCCACGTGCTCGAGCTGGGGCAGGCCGAACTGGTCGTCACCCTGGACGCGACCGGGCAGCATGACGCGACCCAGATCCCGCACCTGATCGACCAGCTCCTCGACGACGATCTGGACGTGATCATCGGCTCCCGGTGGGCCAGGGGCAGCGGCACCCCCGGGCTGACGCTGCGCCGCTGGGCGCTGGGGCGGTCCGCCAACCTGGCCTTCCGCTGGGTCACCGGGATCCGCGGGGTGACCGACGTGACCACCACCTTCCGGGTCGCCCGGACCGAGGTGCTCAGGGAGCTCGACCTCGACGCCCTGCCCACCGACCCGCGCGGGCTGCAGCTGGCGTTCGTCGCGGCCGCGGTCGGGCGGGGCCTGCGGGTTGGGGAGGGCTCGATCATCTACCGTCCCCCGGCTTCGGCCGTCCGGCCGGTGGCTGGCCGGGAGGTGGTGTCGTTCGCGGCTCAGCTGCCGGCGCTGCGCCGGGCCACCGGCCGGCTCCGCAACCAGCGGCTCGCCCCCGGCGGGCGCCACTTCGGCGACCGGACCTTCGGCGCCGCCAGCGACCTGGAGCGCCTGGGCGCGGCCGACCACTTCTTCAGCTGGGCGCTGGAGGAGTTCCGGCCGTTCCTGCGTGGCCGGGTGCTGGAGGTCGGGGCGGGCGTGGGGACGATCACCCGACGACTGCTCGACACCGACCCCGACCTGTCGATCGTCGCCCTCGAACCGGCCGGCAACCTGTTCGGGGACCTGGCCTCGGTCGCCGCCCTCACCGCACGGGTCGAAGCCGCCAACCAGACCCTGGTCGAATACCTGGCCGGCGCGCCGGAGCCGTTCGACGCCGTCGTCTACCTGAACGTGCTCGAGCACGTGGAGGACGACGCCCGGGAGCTGCGGCTGGCCGCGGACGCGCTGCGTCCCGGCGGGGCCCTGCTGGTCTTCGGCCCGGCGCTGGAGTGGCTCTACAGCGAGCTCGACTACAAGGCCGGCCACTACCGCCGCTACAGCCTGCGCCGGCTGCACCGGCTGGCCCGGGCGGCCGGGTTCGAGATCCTGTCGCTGCGCTACTTCGACGTGGTCGGCGTGCTGCCCTACCTGGTCGCCTACCGGCTGCTGCGCCGGCCGGCGATCAGCGGGTCGACCCTGTGGGGCTACGACCGGCTGCTGGTCCCCGTCAGCCGGCGGCTCCAGCGGGCCGTGCCCCGGCCGCCGCTGGGCAAGAACGTCGTCCTGGTCGCCCGCAAGGCCGAGACCCGGGCGCCGGGTCGTTGAGCGGCGTCGCCGCCCGCCTTCGGGTCGCCTGGCCCCGGCTCGCCCTGCTGGTGGCCTTCCTGGCCCTGGCCGCCCTTCTGCTCGGGTCCACCTGGACCGCGCCCACCACCCGGACCCTGGGAGGCGGGGTCGGCGACCCGGGCGTGTTCATCTGGTTCCTGCGCTGGACCCCGTTCGCGGTCGGGCGGCAGATCTCGCCGTTCTTCAGCAACTACCTGAACCACCCGGACGGCATCAACCTGATGTGGAACACTTGGGTGCCGCTGCCGGGCCTGCTGCTGTCGCCGCTGACGCTGGCCTTCGGGCCCGTCCTCAGCCTGAACGTGCTGCTCACCCTGGCCTACGGCCTGTCCAGCTGGAGCGCGTACCTGGCCATCCACCGCTTCGTGCCCAGCCACGGCGCCGCCGCCGCCGGCGGGCTGGTCTACGGCTTCTCCCCGGCGATGATGGCCCACGCCCACCATCCCAACCTGGTGCTGGTGTTCTTGCTGCCGCTGCTGCTGGTCCTGGTGGACGAGATGCTGGTCCGCCAGCGGTGGTCGCCGGTGTGGCTCGGGGTGGTACTGGGCCTGGTGGCGGCCGCCCAGCTGCTGACCGGCGAGGAGCTGCTGGTGGCCACCGGGCTGATCTCGGCCGTGCTGCTGCTGGTGCTGGTGGTGATGTTCCCGCGCGCCGTCCCCGGCCGGGTGGGCTATGCCGTGACCGCCGTCGCGGTCAGCCTGCTGGTCTTCGCTCCGCTGGTCGCCTGGCCGGTGAAGGCCCAGCTCACCGGTCCGGCCCGGGTCCAGAGCGACATCACCCCCGAGGTGCGCGGCTCCAGCGACCTGCTGGCGGTGGTGACCCCCAACCGGCTGTCGGCCGTCGCCTCCGACGCCGCCATCCGCCTCGGCGACCGCTTCCAGGGCAGCAAGGAGACCTACCTGGGGATCCCGATGCTGCTGGTGGCCGTGGCGGTGGTGGCCGCCCGGCGGCGGGACGTCTTCGTCCGGGTGGGGTTCGCCATGCTGGTGGCGTGCCTGCTGCTGTCGCTGGGGGCGAGACTGCGGGTGGCGGGGGAGCCGACCGGCGTGGTGTTGCCGTGGGCGGCGATGGAGGCCCTGCCGCTGGTCCAGAACATGGTCCCCTCGCGCCTGGCCCTGCTCACCGCGCTGTTCGCCGGGCTGCTGCTGGCGGCCGCCCTGGAGGGTCTGTGGCGGCTCGGGGGGTGGGGCTGGCGGGCCCTGGCCGTGGTCACCGCCGTGGTGGTGCTGGCCGTGCTCGCGCCGCCGGGGCCGTTCCCGGCCCGCCCGGTGGTGGCCACGCCCCAGTTCTTCACCACCGACGCCGTACGCGCCCTTCCCAGGGACGGGGTCGCCCTTGTGGTGCCGTTCCCGCGACCGGGCCGGGCCAACGAGGCGATGGTCTGGCAGGCCGAGGCCGGCATGTGGTTCAAGATGCCGGGGGGCTACTTCGTCGGGCCCGACCCCGGCGGCGGCACCCGGCACGACGCACCTCCGACCGCCACCTCGATGATCCTCAACCGGATCCAGCGGGGCCGGCCCCCGCCCGAGCTGACCCCCGAGCTGCGCCGCCGGATCGCCTGGAACTTCGCCACCTGGCGGGTCGACGCGGTGGTCCTCGGCCCGATGGCCAACCGCCAGGTCATGGACGGCTTCCTCACCGAGCTGCTCGGTCGCCCGCCGGCCACCGCCGGCGGGGTCGCGGTCTGGCACGACGCCGCCGTCGCCCCGCCACCGGACCAACCGTCCGGTCCCGCGCGCCGCGGTGTACGGTAGCGGCGTTCTCCGCCTGGACGGGAGGTACCGGGATGTACGCGCCCACCAGCCGCCGCGCCTTCTTTCGGGTCGCCGGCCGCTCGCTGGCGGTGGCCACCGCCACCGTGCTCCTCGCCGGCTGCCCGGGCGGCGGGGATGACGACGACGACGGCGGCGGCGAGGACGACGACTGAGGCCTGAAGGTCAGGGGCCGCCGACCGGCCGCCCGGCCAGCTCGAGCACGGCCGCCCAGCCGCCGGCGTCCGGGGGGCCGATCAGGTGGTCGGCCCGGGCCTGGATGGCCGGGGCGGCGGTGTCGACCACGCAGGCGACGGCCGCGCTCTCCAGCAGCTCCAGGTCGTTGGCGCCGTCGCCGACGGCCAGCACGCGGCCGGGGTCGATGCCCTGCTCGACGCAGAAGGCCAGCACCCCGCTCCACTTGCTGATCCGGGGCGGCCGCACCTGGAGTGTGGAGCCGCCGTAGATCAGATCGCCGACGATGCTGGCGCTGCCGGCCGTCCCGACCAGCTGGAGCACCGGCTCCAGCAGCGGCGTCGGCCGCCCGACCACCGCGAACGTGTACACAGGCTCGGCCTGGACCACGCGGGCCAGGTTGTCGACGGCCACCCAGGGCATGGCCCTGGCCAGGTGGTCGGGGTGGGTCGAGGGGTGGTCGCCGACGACCAGGTCGACCCCCTCGCGGTCGACGTAGACGCA
>JASLBL010000678.1 GCA_030146615.1 Actinomycetes bacterium | reverse complement strand
CTGGGGTTCCCCGGACCCCTCCGGGCCGTCGTCGGCGTGGCCGAGGCGGGCCAGGACCTCCTGGTAGAACCCGATCCAGAAGTCCCGCTGGGTGGCCGGGTCGGTCCAGTCGTCGGGCCAGGCCGCGGCCCGCACGGCGGCCGCGATGGCGGCGTCGACGGCCGCCTCCTCCAGGGGAACTCCCTGCTCGGCGGCAACGGCCACGAACCGTCCCTGGAAGCTCGGCGCGGGGGCCAGCAGGGTGTCACCGGCGTCGAACAGCACGCAATCGAGCGGATCCGGAATGGGGGGCAGACGGCTCATACCGCGCAGGCTACAGTCCCCAACCGGCCGCAGTCACGGGTCGCCGCCGCCGGCCGGCAATCGTCTGCGCTGGGCGAGCAGCTGCTTGAGCTCCTCCCAGACCTCGTCGACGCGGCGTCCCAGCTTCTCCAGCGAGCCGCTGTTGTCGATCACGATGTCCGCTCTGGCCAGGCGTTTCTCCGGCTCCAGCTGGGAGGCGATCCGGTTGGAGGCGTCCCGCTCCCCCACGCCCTTGGCGGCCAGGCGCTCGACCTGGATCTCGGTGGGCGAGTGGGTGACGATCACCACGTCGACGCCCTCGGCCAGTCCGGCCTCGATCAGCAGGGCCGCGTCCAGGACCACGACCACGTCCTGATCGTGGTACTCCTCGAGGCGGTCGGCGATCCGGGCGAAGATCGCCGGGTGGGTGATCTCGTTCAGCAGGGCCAGCTTGGACTTGTCGGCGAACACGATGTCGGCCAGGGCCTGACGGTCGATCTGGCCGTCGGGGTGCAGCACCCCGGGGCCGAAGTGCTCGCGGATCTTGCACCACGCGGGAAGGCCGGGCATGACGATCTGCCTGGCGATGTGGTCGGCGTCGATGATCTCGGCGCCCCGTTCGGCGAGCATCGCCGACACCGTGCTCTTGCCGGAGGCGATGCCTCCCGTGAGCCCGACCAGCAGCATGCCTGCCGCCCCCTCGAGGTCTGTCTCGCTGACCGGCCGACCGTGCCGCCGACTGAGGCGGACTGGGCCTCGCGGCCCGGCCCGCTACTCGCCGGCGTTCTTGCGCTTGAGGTCCTCGACGATGTTCTCGAGGGTGTCGTCGCTCGCCTGCTCGCCCTGGCCGGCATCCGCCGCCTGAGCCTGCTCGGCGTCCTGGAGGGCCTGCTCCTCGACCGGCTGGCCCTCGGCCGGCTGGCCCTCGGGCGCCTGGCCCTCGTCGTAGCCGCCCTCGTAGAAGCCAGCCTCCTGGAACGCCTCGGCCATGGCCGTGCCCGGCATCACGCCGATCGGGTTGCCCTGCTCGTCGTAGACGTAGCTGCCGTCGGCGTAGTCGCCCTCGGCATAGGCACCCTCGGCGTAGACCCCCTCGGCGTACTCGCCCTCGTAGCCCTGGTAGGCGCCCTCCTCGAGAGCCAGCTCGTCCTCCGGGGCGGTGAGCTGGGCCTGGTCCTGGGCGGCTTGCTTGAGCGACAGGGAGATGCGGCGGCGGTCCAGGTCGATGTCGATCACCTTGACGGTGATCTCCTCGCCCACGCTGACCACCTGCTCGGGGATGTCGACGTGGCGCTCGGCCAGCTCCGAGATGTGGACCAGGCCCTCGATGCCGTCGTCGACCCGGACGAAGGCCCCGAACGGCACCAGCTTGGTCACCCGGCCCGGGATCAGCTCGCCGATCTGGTGGGAGCGGGCGAACTGGCGCCACGGGTCCTCCTGGGTCGCCTTGAGCGACAGCGAGACCCGCTCGCGCTCCAGGTCGACGTCCAGCACCTCGACCTCGACCTCCTGGCCGACCTCGACGACCTCGGAGGGGTGGTCGATGTGCTTCCAGGACAGCTCGGACACGTGCACCAGGCCGTCCACCCCGCCCAGGTCCACGAAGGCCCCGAAGTTGACGATGCTGGAGACGACGCCCTTGCGGACCTCGCCCTTGCGCAGGGTGTGCAGGAATGCCCGGCGGGTCGCCGACTGGGTCTCCTCCAGCCAGGCCCGGCGGGACAGGACGACGTTGTTGCGGTTCTTGTCGAGCTCGATGATCTTGGCCTCAAGGGTGCGCCCGACATAGGGGTGCAGGTCGCGCACCCGGCGCATCTCGACCAGGGAGGCGGGGAGGAAGCCGCGCAGGCCAATGTCGAGGATCAGGCCGCCCTTGACGACCTCGATGACCGTCCCCTCGACGATCTCGTCGTTCTCCTTCTTCTTCTCGATCGTGCCCCAGGCCCGCTCGTACTGGGCCCGCTTCTTGGACAGGATCAGGCGGCCGTCCTTGTCCTCCTTCTGCATGACCAGGGCCTCGATATGGTCACCGAGACTGACGACCTCGTTTGGGTCGACGTCATGCTTGATGGACAGCTCCCGGGAGGGGATGACGCCCTCGGACTTGTAGCCGATGTCGAGCAGGACCTCGTCGCGGTCGACCTTCACCACGTAGCCGTCGACGATGTCGCCCTCCTCGAAGGCCTTCAGCGACTCTTCGTAGGCGGCCGCGAGGTCCTCGGCGGAGCCGACATCGTTCTGCGTCACCTGGGTGGTTACCCCGGGGACGTCCTGCTCGGTTGCGGTGGGTCGGTCGGTGGACTCGGTCAACTGCTCGTCTCCTAGACTGTCGGACAGAAGGCTCCCCCTGCAGACATTTTCGTGGCGGTGAGGCGACGCGATGAGCGTCAGAACACACTGGCAGAAAAGCCCACAGTGGTTCGGCAGATGGTAGCCGTCCCAGCTTCGCCGCGTCAACGGTGGATGCGCGTATGACCTGCGAGTTTATGTTCCGTCAAGAAAGGGTGGTCAAGTGACCGAGCCGCTGTACCAGCGTGACGCCTACCTCGCCGCCTTCGATGCCCAGGTCACCGGGGTGGAACCCGACGGTGTCATGCTCGACCGGAGCGCGTTCTTTCCCGGCGGGGGCGGCCAGCCGCCCGACACCGGGTTCCTGGAGGTCGAGGGGACCGAGTTGGCCGTCACCGGGTCCCAGCGGCGCGAGGGCCGGGTCGTGCTGCTGGTCGAGGGGGCCCCGCCGCCGGTCGGCGCCAAGGTCAGGGGCAGGCTGGACTGGCAGCGCCGCCACACCCTGATGCGTACCCACACCGCCCTGCACATGCTGTCGGGGGTGATCGGGCGCGACTACGGGGCGCTGGTCACCGGGGGCAACTTCGAGGAGCAGAAGGCGCGGATGGACTTCGAGCTGTCCTCGATGAGCGCCGAATTCGCCGAGGCGGTGGAGCGGGCTCTGCGGGTCGAGGTCGACGCCGACCGGCCGGTGCACGTGTCGTTCCTGTCCCCCGAGGAGTTCGCCGCCCGGCCCGAGCTGATCCGGACCAAGGCCAACCTGGTCCCCCAGGGTCTCGACGTCATCCGGGTGATCGACATCGAGGGGCTGGACCGGCAGGCCGACGGCGGCACCCACGTGGCCTCGACCGGCGAGGTCGGCACCATCTACGTGGTCGGCCACCAGTCCAAGGGCAAGGGCAACAAGCGGCTGCGCATCGCCCTCGACCCGGTCCCGGCGGCACCCTCGCACGCCGAGTGACGCAGCCGGACTGGCTCGGCTGGGTGGCCCGGCTCCAGGCCATCGCCCAGGCCGGCCTGGAGCTCTCCGACGGACCGTATGACCTGGAGCGCTACAAGGCGGTCCGGGAGCTTGCGGCCGAGATCGCCGCCGCCCACCTGGACCTGCCGACCGACGCCGAGCGGCTGCGCCTGGACGAGCTGCTGGCCGGGGACGGTGGCTACCCGACGCCCAAGGTCGACGTGCGAGCCCTGGTCCGCCGGGACGGGGAGGTGCTGCTGGTCCGCGAGCGTGTCGACGGTCGCTGGTCGCTGCCGGGCGGCTGGGCCGACGTCGGCTGGTCCCCGGCGGCCATGGTCGAGCGGGAGGTCGCCGAGGAGTCGGGCTTCCAGGTGCGAGCCCGTCGGCTGCTGGCCCTCTGGGACCGCTCGCGCCACAACCCTGGCCCGTTCGCCCACTCGGTCTACAAGGTGGCGGTCGCCTGCGACCTGCTTGGCGGCACCGCCCGCCCCAGCATCGAGACCCTGGACGCCGGCTGGTTCCGGCCCGGGGCGCTGCCCGAGCTGTCCACCGGCCGCATCACCGAGGCCCAGATCGCCCGGCTGGTGGAGCTGGACGAGCACCCCGAGCTGCCGCCCGACCTGGACTAGCCGGCCCGCGAGCGGGCCGTCAGGCGGGTGCCGGCCACGGCCCCGACCAGCGCGGCCAGGGCGACCAGGACCAGCCAGGCGACCGGGAACTGCCCGGGCTGGGCCTCGTCCGTGGCGGCGGTGGCGGCGGCCGGGACGGCCCCGTCGGCCTCCGCGGCGACCCCGTCGGCCAGCCCGGAGCCGGTTCCGGTCCCGGTGGCGGCGGCCTCCACGACCCTTGAGCCGGTGTCGCGGCCGTCGCCGACCACGACCACCCCGACCATCCCCGGGTGGGCGTAGCAGAAGAACGGGTACGTGCCGGCGTCGTTCAGGCGGACCGCGGTGGCGTCGCCGGCGAGGCCGTCCCAGAACCACTGGCCGCCCGGCCGCGACAGCGGGTGAGCGATCGAGTCCTGGTTGACGATCCTCACCTCGCTGCCCGGGTCGACCCGGAGCACGGTCGGGCTGAAGCACAGCTCGTTCAGGGCCAGGGTGGTCCCGCGGGCGTCGGTGGCCGGCCGGTGGCAGCCGCCACCTCCGGCCGACGCCGGGACGGCGGTCAGGGCGGTGGCGGCCAGGACGGCCAGGAGCAGGACGAGTGCGGGCAGCCGGCGTCGGCGCATGGGCTGGCTCCTCCGGTGCGAATGCTGCGAGGCTGGTGCCTCTGATACACCGGCGGGCCGCCCGGGGTTCCCCGTCAGGCCTCA
>JASLBL010000662.1 GCA_030146615.1 Actinomycetes bacterium | reverse complement strand
TACAGCACGGTGTCCCCAGCGTTGAGGATTGCAGCTGGTGGGATGCCGCTGTCGGCCAGCAGCCTGCGAGCGGCCGAGCGTTCCGGGGGCGACTGGACACTGCGGAACACGATCGCGGTGACAGGGTCCGGCGGCACTGGGTCCATCGGCTGCTCCGGTATTTGGAGTGGTTGCTCGCATCCTCCGGCTCACCGCTTGGCGTTGACTTGGCGGCCGGGGTGCCGGGCGGGCCAAGCCGACACCAAGCCGCCGACAAGGCACCGCTTGCATGCTGCCGGCGTCACGCCAGTGTCTCCAGAAAGGAGGGTTGGTCCATGCGACGCCTCCAGGTCGACCGGGGCGACCTCGCCCGCCGAGCTCGCCTCCGGAGACGACCGAGCATCGCCCTGGACGAGCGCGTTCATGCGGATGCCCACGCGGCCTCGGTTCAAGCCAACGCAGCCAAGGTGACCCGGCAGGCGGCGAGATTCCTGGCCGGGAGCGAGGCGTCATGAGCCGGCATCCGGCGGACCAGTCCCCATACGGCAACCTCATCACCTGATCGCGGCAAGGGGAGCCGAGCTCGGCAGCTTGCGCGACAACGCATGCGAGAGCAGAGAGGAGCAGGACAGTGACACGGAAAACCCACCGCATGGCAGTCGCGTCACTTGCCATCCTGGCGGCCATCGCCATCGCGGGATGCCAGCAAGGATCTGACCCGACGAGCGCCGACAGCGGCACCGGCCAGCGGCCGCCGGCCAGCTCGTCGGCCGCGCCCACGTCGGCGGCCGCCCCGGCCCAGCCGGCCGGCGGTCGGGCATCGAGCGCCACCACGGCGACCCGGGTCCGCGACTTCGGGTTCATCCGCAGCTGGTACGCCAAGACCGGCACCATCTACCTGCGGTTCGACCGGGCGGTGCTGCTGACCGGCGAGGCCGCCGACGACGCCTCGGCGGCCCACGGCGGCGAGTCCCCGGTCCCAAACGACTTCTACATTCAGAACGACAACCCGCGCCTGCGCGACCTGGCCATCGTCGACCAGGCCACGGTGGTCGGGAGCCAGCAGCTCACCGGCAGTCCAGGGCCCAACCCGAGCAGCCTGAAGAGGCTGCTCACCTTCGTCCACACGGGCGGGCCGCGGGTCGCAGCAACCCCGTTCCACCTCACCTATGACGACAACGGCCTCGTCGTCCGCGTCCAGGAGCAGTACCTGCCCTGAACACCCGGACCTCGGCCGATCCCGAGGGTTGCGCCACCTCACCCGGCCTCCCATGCCAACCCGGCCAGCCAGGAGGACTGCCATGTCGGTGATCACCATCGAAGGACTGACCAAGCGCTTCGGCGACGTGCTCGCTGTCGACAACCTGAGCTTCGAGGTCGACCAGGGCACGGTGACGGGCTTCCTTGGCCCCAACGGGGCCGGCAAGACCACCACCCTGCGCACCCTGCTCGGCCTGATCACCCCCACCGCCGGCTCCGCACGGATCGACGGCCGGCCCTACCGGGAGCTCCCCGACCCCATCCGCCACGTCGGTGCCCTGCTGGAGGCCTCCAGCTTTCACCCCGGCCGCAGCGCCCGCAACCACCTCCGGGTCGTCGCCACCGCCGCCGGCCTGCCACCGGCGCGGGCCGACCAAGTCCTGGCCCAGGTCGGCCTGGCCGGCGCGGCCCACCGGCGGGTCGGCGGCTTCTCGCTCGGCATGCGCCAACGCCTCGGGCTGGCCACCGCCCTGCTCGGCGACCCCCAGGTGCTGATCCTGGATGAGCCGGCCAACGGCCTGGACCCCGAGGGCGTTCACTGGCTGCGCGGGCTCCTGCGCCACCTGGCCGACCAGGGCCGCACCGTGCTGGTCTCCAGCCACGTCCTGGCCGAGGTCGCCCAGACCGTCGACCAAGTGGTGATCATCGCCGACGGCCGGCTGGTCACCCAGTCCACCCTGGCCGCGCTGACCGACCAGGCCAAGGGCACGGTCCGGGTCCGCAGCGCCGACACCCAGGCCCTCCGCGACCTGCTGGTGCGGCAGGGCATCACCGTCGAGCTGGCTGCATCCGACGAGCTGGTCGCCAGCGGCGTCAGCAGCGAGCAGGTCGGCCGAGCAGCCGCCGCCGCCAACATCGCCATCTACGAGATGCGCTCAGAGCACGCCAACCTCGAAGAGGTCTTCCTGCAGCTCACCGGCACCCAAGGAGGCACGTCATGACGCACCTGATCCACGCCGAGTTGGCCAAGCTGCGCACCACCCGCACCACCCCGGTCCTGCTGGCCGCCATGGCCGCCTACGCGATCATCACGGTCATCTTCAACGTCACCGTCGCCGGCACCCAGGGCAACCCGCCCCTGGACGCCGACAGCCTGCGCCACCTCGTCGCCAGCCCCTCCAGAGTGGTGGCCGGGGCGGCGCTGCTGGTGGGCATCCTGGCCATGGCCGGCGAGTTCCGCCACCAGACCATCACCCAGACCTTCCTGGTCACCCCCGACCGGGGCCGGGTGGTGGCGGCCAAGCTGGCCGCCGGCGCCCTGGTCGGCCTGGTCTTTGGTGTCGCCAGCACCGTGGTCGTGCTCGCCGTCGGGCTGCCGTGGCTGGCCGCCGAGGGCGTGCCGATCCAGCTCACCGGCGCGGTCGGCCAGAAGGCCGCCGGCGTGCTAGCCGCCGCGGCGCTGTCGGGGCTGCTGGGCGTCGCCGTCGCCGCCCTGGTCCGCAACCAGGTCGCCGCCGTCGTCGGCGCACTGCTGTGGTTCCTGCTCGTCGAAGGGATCCTGCCGGCCGTGCTGCGTGCCCCCACCCTGCCCATGTGGCTGCCCGGCGGCGCCACGGCGGCGCTGACCGACCCCGGCGGCCAGCACCTGTCGATGTGGGCTGGCGGCCTGCTGGTGGCCGGGTACGGCCTAGTCCTGGCGGCCATCGGCAGCCGCCTCACCCTCCGCCGCGACATCACCTAACAGGCCTCCTACCTCCTACAGTCGCCCACCGATCCCGACGTGCTCGGCCAGCAAGAAGGAGCTGCATCACCATGTTGTGGAGAACCTGCAAGGTGGCGGTGGCTGCGCTGCTGCTGGCGAGCGGCGCCAGCGCTGGTGCCGCACAGGCCACGGCGGCCGCCGATTCCCAGCCCCCCAACCTCCCGGCCCACTACTGCAAGCGGGTCGACGCCTACCGGATCAAGACCTGCGCCAGGGCTCTCCTGCCCGCCGGTCCGCTCGGCCGGCAGCTGGCCTGGGAGCTGGCCCAGCTGGCCGGGGCGGCCGCCACCCTGACCGAGGCCGAGGTCCGCGCCCACTTCTCGGCCGAGTTCCTCACCGTGGTGATGCCGCCGGAGGTGGTCATCCAGGTCTTTCAACAGACCGTCGCCGAGCGTGGGCCCTTCACCTTCGTCGGCTTCGCCTACCCCCCACGGGCCCGACAAGCGCTGGCCATCCTGGAGGGGCCGACCGGCGAGCGAGGCGCGCTCCCGATCGGGGTCACCGCCGGGCGTCCAGCGCTGATCGAGTACCTGGACCTGCAGGCGGCCCCACCCACGATCGTGCCCAAGGGGCGCTACTCGGGCTGGTTCGAGGTCGGCGGGCGGCGGCTGTTCCTGCGCTGTGTCGGCCATGGCAGCCCCACGGTGGTGTTCGAGTCGCACGTGTCCCACGACTGGTTCGCGCTGCAGAACCAGGTGGCCGGGTTCACGCGGGTGTGCAGCTGGGACCACCCCAGCGGGCCGTGGAGCCGCAGCGACCCGGCGCCCGGCCCCCGGACCGCCCGCGACATCGTGGCCGACCTGCACACCCTGCTGCGGGTGGCCGGCGTCCCCGGGCCCTATGTGCTGGCCGGCCACTCCAACCGCGGCCTGTTCAGCCTGCTGTATGCCAGCACCCACCCCCGGCAGGTGGCCGGGCTGGTGCTGATCGACGCGGTGCATCCCGCCTACCACAAGCGGCAGCTGGCGCTGCTCAAGCCGCTGTTGCCGCCCGAGGTGTGGGCGGCCCTGCGCCAGGAGGCCATGGCCGTGCCCCATCGGCTTATCGACCCCGAGCAACTCGACATCTGGACCAGCGAACGCCAGACCCGCAAGGCGCTGCGCCGCTCCCCGCTGCGGCCGATGCCGCTGGTGGTGCTGACCCGCGGGCATCCTGACGTGCCCGGTGGGCCGTTTGTCGAGCAAACAGAGCAGCTGTGGCTCCAGCTCCAGCGCGAACTGGCCCAGCTGGTCCCTGGCAGCAGGCATGTGATCACCCAGAGCGGCCACAACATCCCAGACGAGCAGCCGGAGCTGGTCCTGGACGCCATCCGCGATGTGGTCCTGGCGGTGCGGGCGGGCGACCTGGTGCCCCCCTGACACGAGCCTCCCGGGGCTTTACGGTGGGATCTAGCAGGACAGCCCGGGAGGTGTCGCTGCGACGGCGGCAGCCGCTGCCCTCGGGTGTGCTGCCCATCACCGAGTCCTGCTCGTACCCTTG
>JASLBL010000643.1 GCA_030146615.1 Actinomycetes bacterium | reverse complement strand
CGCCCGGCAGGCGGCCCGCACAGTGCCGAGTTCGGCCGCGATGGCGAACACTCGTGGACGAAAGCGGTACAGCAGGTCATCCTGCGTTACGGCGACGCCTCCTCGCAGCTTGACTGGCCGTCAGCGCGTAGGAAGTGTCGCTGTTGTGCGCAGCTGGGGGATGTGCCCCGGTGTCGCAACATCCCGGGGACAGGACAGGCTATCCGTTTTCCAGCGCGCTGAGCTGGCCCTTCAGGCGGCGGAGCAGCACGGCGGTGCGGAGCGACTCAGCGACGGCGTGGGCAAAGCCCATCAACACCTGGACGTCCCTGTCGGTGAACACCTCGGCGGGCTTACCGGTCGTGCTGCGGTCACGGCCCGCCATCAGCACGCCGAAGCCGAGCAGCTCGTGGACCAGCGGGACCAGGATCAGAGTCTCGGCCCGGCTTCCTGGGATGCCGGCCAGGGTTCCGCAGACCCGGTCGGTGTCCTCGATCAGCCCCACCCCGGCCCGGAACAGCTCCCGCATGACGTCGCGGCTGTACTCGACACTCAACTGCCGCTCGTCCGGGGTGAGTCCGACACCACCCGACACCTCCATGATGCCCTGACCGTTGTCGAGCAGGACCACGATGACGTCGGCGCGCACCCGCTTGGCGATCTCGGATGCCGCGATCTGGGGAAGGTCGCGTTCGTAGAACTCGATTGGTTGGCCGCCGAGGGCCGCGGTCAGGCTCTCGATGGACTGGCCGAGGCGGTCGAGGTCCGCGCCGACCGAGGCACCTCCCACCGCCGCTGCCTGCGGCTGGGGCGTCTCTGGGCGTCGCGATGCGGTGAAGCGGCGCAGGTTCCAGGCCCGGCGGCTGCGCTTGTCCTGGTCGCTTGGCCGCTCGGCGGCGCCCGCGGCAGCTTGATCCTTCGCCGCCCGGATGCCGCTGGGGGCCGGCACAGGTATGTCCTTGGCCGCCGGGGCGCGAGGGGTGCTCGGCGCTGGCTTGGTACTGGCCGTCGGTCGGGGCGCATCGGTTGGTGTGGGCGCGGCGGGACCGGCTGGCGCCGGGGTGACGAATGATGGGTTCGGCGCCTCGGCCGCGACCGGAGTTTCCGGAGGCCGCGCCGAAGCAGGCGCAGGCTTCCGCTCGGGAGGCCCGGGAGGCCTGCGCTGCCGGCTTGGAGGCGGGGGCGCAGGAGTCGGCCGGTCCTTCGAGGATGGCTCTTCGGCGGGCGCGGCCGGGGGTTGTGACTGGCGACCCGCCGGGCGCTTGCCGACCCGAGCGGGTTGGTCGGGTCGCGTCTCGGACACTGTGTCAGGCTTCGCGGCTTGATCCCCTGGACCGCCGGGCGGTGCGGCCGGTTCGGTAGCGGCAGTGGCCCCGGTGTCGGTAGCGGCAGTAGGTCGTGCGGATGGGAGTCGAGGCGACCGCGCCCTCGCCTCCTCGGCCGGCTGCGCCGTCCGCTCTGCCGCCAGCGGGCGGGCCGGTCCAGCCGCCGCTGGGATTGTGGCGGGCGGGGCTGGGCGCTCTGATCGCGGCGGAGCAGATTGCGCCTTGGCGACCTCGGGAGTGGGCCGGCCCTTCTTGGCGGCGGGGAGGACCTGCAGTTCTGCCGGTGGAACTGGCGCTGCGGGGGTCGGCATGCCCCCGGCCGCGGCCTTCTTGCGACCCAGTATCTTAGCGAGCCGGCGTAACGGCGAAGGACCCGCCGGCCGCGGCGTCGACGGCATCGCCATTCCGGGAATGGGACGACGGGTCGCTGCCGTTGGGACCAAGCCAACAGATGATGAAGTCGGAGCCTTGCCGGGCAGCGTACCCGCTCGGTCGGCCAACTTTGGCTGGCCGGCCACCGACTCGCTCGACCTGCCGGACTCCCCCAACGAGTCCGACTCCCTTCGGGTTACCTGGGACCCCCTGGCCAGAGCGGTGCTGGGCCAGGTCTCCGCGTCCTTGGCGGTTCCGGCTGCGGGCGGCGCCACAGCGGCTTCGGGTGTCACCACAACTTTGGCGGTGGGCGGCACGGCCGCCTTCGCAGCCGGAACCTCAGGTCCAGCTTTGGCGGCCTTGGGCGGGACCCTAGGCGCTACCTCGGGCTGGGGCCTATCCCCCTGGGGTGGGATTGGAGCAGCCTTTGGCGCCGGAGTCGACGGGATCTCCGACACGGCGACGGGTGGGACCTTGGGCTTGGCGGCGGCCGGTGTCTTCGGCTGCGCAGCTGGCGGCGCCTTGACCTCAGGGGCGGGCGGCACCTTCGCTTCCGCGGCTGGTCGCGCCTTGACCTGCGGGCCCGGCGGGACCTGGGCCTTGGGCGGTGGCTCCTTGACCTCCGGAGCCGGCGACTTCTTTGCTTCCCCAGCCGGCGGCGCCGTTGCCACCGCCTTCGCCGCAGCGGCAGTCGGCACCTCCGGCTTGGGTGCGGGCGGGACCTTCTCCGGGGCCGGCCGCGGGCGGTAATGGCGGCCAGGCCAGGTCCATGTGGCCTGGGCGGTGGCCCGGTCACGGTCGGCGCGCTCGGCCCGGCCGCGGTCACCGGAGTCGGCGCGGCCACGATCGCGGGTGGGAGCCGCGGTACCCGGACCCGCCTCGCTCGGCCCGGCGGGCTTGGCGGGAGCGGCACCCTGCCCATTCGCCGCGGGCGCCTTCGCCGCATCCGCCCCAGGGGTCTTGGCCGCGTCCGGACCCCTTCCGGTCGAGACGGGGGTCTCGGCGGCATCGGGCCCCGGCCTGTCCACCACCGGGGCGGCGGGGGCGTCGGTGACCAGGTGCCGCAGCACGACGGTCTCAACCGGTACACCGGGAGAGGTGGACCTGAGCTGCGCCGTGACCTGCTGCCGATAGGCTCCAGGCAGCACCATCAGCTCGTCGTGGGTTCCCTGCTGCACAATCCTTCCGTCTTCCATCACCAGGATGAGGTCGGCATCGACGATCGTGCTCGGCCGGTGGGCGATCACGATCC
>JASLBL010000635.1 GCA_030146615.1 Actinomycetes bacterium | reverse complement strand
CGGCGGGTCGGCCGTGACCGCCGCCAGCGTCTCGGCCGGCTCGCCCTGCCCGAACGGGGGCACCCCCTCCACCGCGAAGTACAGGGTCGCGGCCAGCGCCCACAGGTCGGCCGCCGGCCCCACCCGCTCGCCGGCGACCTGCTCCGGCGCCATGTAGGCGGGCGAGCCGAACACCGTCCCTCCGTCCCGGGCCGGCGCGTCCTGCGCGGCAGCGATGCCGAAGTCGGCCAGCTTGGTGCCACCGTCGGCGAGCACCAGGACATTGGCCGGGGTCACGTCCAGGTGGACGACCCCCTGCCGATGTGCCGCCTCCAGGGTGTCGAGCAGCCCCATGCCGAGCCGCGCGACCAAGCCAGGCGGCAGCGGCCCCTCCTGCTCGACCAGCTCATACAGTGACGGCGTGTCGACCAGCTCCATCACCAGCAGCGGCCGGCCGTCA
Organism: Actinomycetes bacterium; assembly: GCA_030146615.1. Lineage (GTDB taxonomy): Bacteria > Actinomycetota > CALGFH01 > CALGFH01 > CALGFH01 > CALGFH01. The sequence continues at coordinate 13,064 of JASLBL010000635.1, read as the reverse complement.
TGCACCAGCACGTCGTGCAGCACCACCGCGCCGGGATGGCTGAACCTGGCCGCGACCCGCGCCTCGCCGAGCACCCGGTCGCGGAGCTGCGCCCGCTCGGCCGAGGTCACCGTCGCGGGCAGCCACAGGTCTTTGATGGCCACGTCGCGGTCGAGCAGCTCGTCCCGCGCCTGCCACACGACGCCCATGCCGCCGCTGCCCAGTCGGTCGAGCAGCAGGTACCGCCCGGCCAGCCGCGTCCCAGCGGCCAGCGCAGTGGCGGCTGCGCCGCTGTGCACCCTTGCCTCCTTCGCCAACGCGCCGCCCGGACCGGTTCCGGGCGCCATCGTCGCCTGGGAGCGTGCTCCCTGAGGGCCGCCACGAAACGACGCCTGCAGGGGTCGCCTCGGCCTGGGAAGCGGTCCAGACGCTCAACCGAACTTCACCGCCAACCTGCTCGCCTTTTTCAAGACCTGACCCCGACCCACCACCGGAACGGCGAGCCCCACGGGAGAGGCCCTACCGCTCCCCTGGAGCGCCGCGCCTCCATGGCCGGCGTGGTCATTCTCCTGGTCATTCCCCCTGCCGTAACGCCACAGGTCAGGGACGCACCAGATGGACGACCCCGCCGACACGAGCAGCCAGAACGGGCCTGGGCGGCACCTGCTGGACGAAGGCTCTTCGACTCGTAATCGGAAGGTCGAGGGTTCGAATCCCTCCTCGGGCTCCAAAACCCCAGGTCAGAGGGCATTTCTGGTATTGCTGACTGCGCAGCGGCAACAGGCCGGTCATTCCTTTGGGTTGGATCATCACGCCGCGAGCCCGCCCGCCCCTTCGCTACGTAGGAGTCCGTCTGGCCGAGTGAGAGCCCGTCGATGGGCCTCCTTCGTCGGCCCACGACGAGCGAAATTGTGGAAGACGGACGATTGGGTCGGCCCTGCGGGCCGAGCGCATTCGCGAGCACTACAGTCGGAACGTACCGACCGTCAGCGACGGCCGAAGGGCAGCTGCTGACGGTGGCTGTCGGCCATCGCTCGCCGGACTTTCGCTTCGTCTAGCCAGTCCGGGTTGGGCAGCGCCAACGGCCGGGCTCCGGCAGAGATGAGCTCGGCGGCGCGTTGCTGCACCGCGAGGTCGGCCACCACGTATCCGTGGTTCTCAAGGACGGCCTGCTCCGCCTCGCTGAAGCAGTCCAGGTCGGTGCGGACTTGGGAGATGACCTCGCGGATCAGACCGGACGGGTAGCCGACGCGCTCGTCGGGTCTATTGGTGATGCTCCAGTAGGCGCCGGTCAGTCGGTCGCGTTGATAGCCTGCGATGAGCCACCGCTGCCGCACCGCGCTGGCCTGGCGGCTGACGATGCTGGTGTAGCGCTGCAGGCGCCACAGCAGCCCCTTGTCGGGCCCGAAGTCAAAGGTCGCGCCGCCGTTGGAGACCAGCAGCGTCCGGTGGCTGCGCCACACCGGCTCTAGCCCCATGTTGTCGTACACCCCACCGTCGGTGAGGCCGATACTAGCCACCGCTCGGTCGCGGGACGGTCCGGACCGCGCCTTGCCGCCCACCAGCGCGCGGGGATCCAGGCCCAGCCGGAGCGGGGCGAACACCGGCGGGAAGCAGGAGGACGCCGCTACGGCGCGTGCGATCGGCCAGTCGGGCGCAGGACGCAGGTAGCCTGCCTGCCAGTCGCCGACCTGGCGCTTGGAGAACACCCAGTTCACGCCGTAGCTCATGTCAGTCGAGCAGAACACGAACACTGGCCGGTCGGGCAGCTCGGGCAGGCGCAGCTTCGTGAGGTGGCGCTCGTAGGCTGCCGCCAGCAGGTCCACCGCGCTGCGCCTGGCGCCCCAGTGCCACGGCAGGAGCCGGCCGAGGAACGGCGCGGTCCTGATGTTTCGGCTCGTGAAGGCTCGGAACGGCCGGGCCACGCGCTCGTCGAAGTCCGCGACCACATCGCCCGGCTCGGGCCATGGCCGCAGTACCTCGGCGAGATGGGCGGCCAGGATGCTGCCGCCGGAGACAGCCGAGACCGTGGCGACCTTGGAGAGGATGCCGAGCTCGTTGAGGCGCCGGACTGCGCCGAGGTGGAACAGGGCCGCCCGGTAGCCACCACCGGACAGGCACAGTCCGATTCCCGAGCTTCCGGCGCCTTCACCGTCCGCCGCCATGGTGGCCGCTTCAGTGTCCGAGAACATCGCGACCTCCGCCAGCATGGGTTCGGGCTGAAGCGGCACTCACCCTGTGGTCTCCTCTCGGAAGAGTCAAGCCAAGGGCTTACGCCGCCACGCCGGCCCCACGGAGGGTCGATGTGGATCGCGCCCAAGGCAACCGCCAGGTGCAGGGACAGCGCGATCAGTTCACTACCGCCTGCGCCGGGCCGGCTACGGCCCCGCCGATGGCGCCGCCGCCGTGCTCGGGCTCTAGGGGCGCCCTCAATGGACGACCCCGCTGACGTGAGCAGCCAGAACCGGTCGTAACAGCACCTGCTGGACGAAGGCGTTTCGACTCGTAATCGGGTGGTCGCCGCTCGCGATCCGGCTTGGCGACGCCGCCTACTGGTGCTGGGTCAGTCGTGGGAGGCGGCCGGTTGCGGCTGTGTGGCCAGCCATGCGGCCAGCTCGGCTGCGGGCATCGGCCTAGCGAGGTAGTAGCCTTGCACGCTGTCACAGCCCAGGGTGGCCAGCTCCTGCCAGGTCGCTTGGTCCTCGACGCCCTCGGCGACCACCCGCAGGCCGAGGTTGTGGCCGAGATCCACCGTCGAGCGGACGATCACCGCGTCGCTCTGGTTGTGGCGCAGGTGCTTGACGAACGAGCGGTCGACCTTCAGCTCGTCCACCGGAAGGTTCTTGAGGTAAGCCATGGAGGAGTAGCCGGTGCCGAAGTCGTCGATCGCCAGCTGCACGCCCAGCGCGTGCAGGCGGTTGAGGATCTCCAGGGCCCGGGTCGGATCGGTCATGATCGAGCTCTCGGTGATCTCCAGCACCAGGCGTTCAGGGGCGACCGCGGTGTCTTCAAGCAACGCGGTGATCTGGTCGGGCAGGGTGAGGTCGAGCAGGCAGCGGGTGGACAGGTTGACCGCGACCGACAGCTCGCGGCCGGCGTCCCGCCAAGTGCGGCACTGACGCAAGGCGGCGCCCAAGACATGGGCGGTGAGCGGACGGATCAGCCCGGTGGTCTCGGCGAGCGGGACGAACTCGCCCGGGCCGAGCAGGCCGTGCTCGGGGTGCTGCCAGCGCACCAGCGCCTCCACGCCGAGAATCCGCCCCGAGCGCACGTCGGCCTTGGGCTGGTAGTGCACCACCAGCTCGCCGGCCGCCAAGGCACGGCGGAGCTGGCCGAGCAGGCCGAGCCGACGCGGATTGTGCTGGTCCATGTAGGGGTCATAGATGGTGTACTCAGCGTGGGCGGCCTTGGCGGCGTACATGGCCACGTCGGCACGTTGCAGCAGCTCGTTGGCGTCACTGGCGTGGTCGGGGTAGACGGCCACACCGATGCTGGCGTCGACGTCCAGGGTGAGCCCGTCCACGGTGAACGGCGCCTCGATCGCCGCGCTGAGCTTGTCAGCAACCACCGTCGCCTCCTGGACGCTGGCGATTTGGGGCAAGAGCACGGCGAACTCGTCACCGCCCAGACGCGCGACCGTGTCGCTGCCCCCTAGGGTGCCGTGAAGGCGCTCGGCGACCTGCTGCAGCAGCAGGTCACCGTGGTGGTGGCCGAGGGTGTCGTTGACCTCCCTGAAGCGGTCCAGGTCCAGCAGCAGCAGCGCGGCGGTCAGCCCCTGCCGGCCGGCGAGACGCAGCGCCTGCTGGGCGCGGTCCCGGAGGAGGGCACGGTTGGGCAGCCCGGTGAGCTGATCGGTGAACGCTTGGCGGGTCAGCGCGCGTTCCAGCTGCTTGCGCTCGCTCACGTCGCGTAGGGTGAACAGCACCCCACGCACCGCCTCGTCGCCGAGCAGGTTGCGGCCCAGACCCTCGACATCACGCCAGGTGCCGTCCGGCCGGCGCAGGCGGAACTCGAACGATTCCTCACCGCCCGCGGTGTCGAGCAGGTGCTGGAGCGTGGCGGTGAGCGGGCTGGCGTCATCGGGGTGGACGTGGCGACCGACGAACGCCACCATCGGCTGCCCCTGCAGCTGGTCGGCGGCCAGGTGCAGCACGCGGGTGGCCGAGGAGCTGACGTAGGCGACCTTGCCGGCCGCGTCGAGCACGATGGTGGTGTCGGAGGAGCCGGCCACCAGCGCCTGGAAGCGGCGCTCGTCGTGGTCGCGGAGCTGCTGGTGGAGGGCGGCCATCTCCTGGGAGGACAGTTCCATCAACCGCTCGCTGGTATAGCGCTCAGCGTCGGCCTCGGCATAAGAGCGCTCGACCCGCTCCAAGAACTGCTGCCAGTCCGTCAAATCTGGCGGGGTGTCGGGGCCCAGCGACAGCCGGCGGAGCTGTCTGGCCAGCACCCGATGCACGCTGGCTAGGCCTCCACCAGGGTGGTCAGGGTCATGGTTTGGTTGTGGAGTTCACAGGGCCCCGTGGCGGTGGGGGAGATCTCCCCATAGGAGTAGAACCCGACCTGGCTGCTGGCAGGCGGCAGGCTGTCCAGGACCGCCTCGACCTCCTCCTCGGTCCGTTCGCCAAGCACCAGACGGCGGCCGACGCAGCTGATCGCGATGGCCAGGCAGCCCCCGCGGGGATCCTCAGCAGGATAGGCCAGCTGTCCGGCCGTGGCGGCGCCTTCCACCAGCCGGTCGAAGTTGGCCCGCATCAGCTGGACCCGGCTGCCCTGGGGCAGATCCCCGGCGAAGGTGAGGGACTGGTTGGCCTCATCCACTCCCAGTACGGTGCGGACCAGCCCGGCCCCGCCATCGTCGGCGCAGAGGACCAACGGGAAGAGCAAGGCCGTGGCCGGCAGCCCGGCCGCCCGCTCGCCCAGATACCGCTTGTACAGGGCCAGCGCGGGCTCGCCGTCCAGCTCGTACAGCACTTTGCCGTCCGAGCGGGTCACCTGCCGCTCCACCCCGAAGCTGTCCCAGCCGCCCCACGAGCCATGCCCGATCCGGACCCGGTCGCCGTACAGGCCGATCGCCGAGACCACCCCGGCGGTCGGGCGGCCCTGGGCCACCACCCAGGTCGCGGCGAAGCGGTCGCCGTCGCCGGCCAGCCCGCCGGTGACCACGACCTCGGCCGGCAGCACCTCCTTGACGCCGTTGAGCAGCTCGGTGCCGTTGACCCCCAGCCCGTCCGACAACACCAGCACCCCACGCAGTCCCGGCCCTACCAGCGTCCCAGCCAGCTCGCGGCCCGCCTGCCGTGAGTCGGTCGGGGCCGCGACGGCCGCTTCGGCGCGCCGGAGGGTTGTGTGCGCGAACCGGGCCACGGCCACACTCATCTCGCCCTCGGCCACCCGCCGGTCCAGGATCTCCCCGGCGGTCGAGCAGCCGGCCAGATGGGCCTGCGGCAACGCCGCCGCGAGCTCGGCCAGCCGCGCCGTCGCCACCTCCTCGGGTGGCGACCCAAACGCCAACACCAGCGTCGAAGGCCCATCCAGCTCGCTGGGCAGCGGAGCCGACCAGCCGCTGGACGGCTCCCATGCAAGCAACCGCACGTCCATGCCGAGCTCCTGTTAACCGGCCGGGTCCAGGTCACCGCCCGGCGTTCGTCAGGATCATCGACACGACCGGTACCGACATGAACCTTCCAGCCGTTCCCCTTGGAAGCGGGGCGCGGCGGCTCCGAGGCACCGGCTCTGCCGGGCGCTACCCACCGCGTCGACACGGCGCCAGGCGGAGCGGCGGGGAGTCTCACAGTCATTCCACCCGAAGGTACTCGGCCCAACAGGAGCACACTCGGTGGACGACCCACCCGACCCGACCTGCAAAGACAGCACGCAGCAACACCCCGTGGACGATCCGCTCCTGTCTTGTAAACAGCTGAGGCCTCAGCCAGCAGCAGTTGTTACGGGTGTTGCTGGTCGTCAGCGGGGAGGGGCGACCTCGCCGGGCGTGGGAGGCGGTCGGTGGGACGCAGTGCGCCGACGTACACGCCGGCTAGGACGAGCAGCCCTCCCAGCAGCAGTCCGGGGCCGAGCGGCTCGTTGTCCAGCCACGCCGAGAGCACCACGGTCACGAACGGGATAAGCACGAACGCGTACGCCGCCCGCGACGCGGCCCAGTACCGCAGCACCACCAGATACAGCACGAACACCACCACCGAGCCGACCACGACCAGATAGGCGACGGCAGCCCAGGTCGTTGCGCGCTGGGGGAGTAGGCGCGGCTCGCCAGCGAGCACCGACCCGGCCACCAGCAGCACCGCGCCGGTCGTCATCCCGACCGCGTTCATCGTCACCGGGTGGACAGCGGGGAACCGGCGCACCAGCACCGCCGCCTGGGCGATGCAGACCGCGCTGGCCAGCGCCGCCAGCAGCGAGCCCAGCGGCACCGACGCACCCAGGGGCCCCTGGGAGATCACGGCGACCCCGACGAGCGCGAGCAGGGTGCCGATGACCGCCGCGAGACGCAGGCGCTCCTGGCGTTGCGCCACGGCCAGCAGCAGCGTCGCCAGCGGTACCAAGGCCAGGAGGGTCTGTCCGAGCCCAGCGTGCAGCCGGACCAGAGCGTAGTAGGCGAGGGCGAAGGCGGCGCCGAAGTTCAACGCGCCGTACAGCAGCGCACCGGTCAGTGCCCCCTCACGCGGAAAGGGCAGTCGCAGCACCGCCATGACCACCAGCAGCAGGGCGGCAGCCAGGGAGAACCGGAGGCCGGCTCCCCACAAGGGCGGAAGCTCGCGGTTGCTGAACCGGATGGAGACCCCATTGCCGCCGGCGAGCAGCGCGCCGACGACGAAGCAGGCGAGCGCCGTCCGCTCGCGGTTGCCAGTCATCGGCCAACGCTACGCTGGGCAATCCCGATTCCCAACCCTCCACCAAGCCGAAGCCCGGCGAACGACGGTTCTGCCGGTACGGGCGCCGACGCACGAACACCGCAACACGAGGGGTGGGCGGGAGCTCGACCGGCGGGACTAGGGACTGGCCAGTTCCGAGAACGGCACACGACTGTTCGGGATGGTGGCCCTCCAACGACGAATGAGGGGCGCCCGATGGGCACCCCTCACGGGTTGTGCGGGTGGCCATGGGGTGGTGGGGTCGGCGTAGGAGCCGCCGACGATGTCGGTGTTACCGAAGAAGCCGCCGACATCCGGTCAGGCCTGGTTGGGTGCCGGCGGCGGGATGGGAGCACCGTCGACCGGCGACTGGCGGTAGGCGTTGATGGCCGGGCAGACGGCGGCGTTGCGGCTGTCGCCCACACCGCGGCCGCGAACTCCCTGGTGGCGACGGCGTAGTTGTAGTCGCCGAGGAACTCGGTGGTCAGGCCGTTGGCGCTGGAGCCGCGGCCGTCGCCGACCGCTCCGCGGTGCAGGGTGGTGAAGGGAACGCGGCGCCAGCCCGGCCACGGTACTCCCCGGCCCCGGTCAGTCCAGCCGGACCACCACGCCCTCGTCGCCGGCCAGGCCCAGGCGGCCCTCGACCCGCTCGCCGTCGCGGTCCGGCGTCGTGGCCAGCTCGACCCGCCCGCGCACGGCGAGGTCCAGGCGCCCGGAGCCCGGGCCGAGGTTCAGGGCCACCAGCCAGCGCCCGTCGTCGCCGGTGCGCAGGTAGGCGAGCACGTCGCCGTCGGCCTGGACCGGCTCGTAGGCGCCCGCGGACAGGGCCGGGCTGTCGTGGCGCAGGGCGAGCAGGCGGCGGTGCAACGCGAGCATCGAGCCGGGGTCGTCGCGCTGGGCGGCCACGTTCACGGCCGGATCCCCCAGCGGCAGCCACGGCGTCCCAGTCGTGAACCCGGCCCCGGGGCGGTCGTCCCAGCGCATCGGGGACCGCTCCAGGTCGCGCCCGCGGCCGGGGATCAGCGCCGCAATCGGGTCCCTGACCTGGTCGGGGGCGACGGGCACGTCGGTCATGCCGATCTCGTCGCCGTAGTACAGGATCGGGGTGCCGGGCAGGGTGAGCAGCAGCATCGCGGCCACCCGGGCCTGGGCGGGGCCGAGCCGGGAGGCCACCCTGGGGGTGTCGTGGTTGCCGAGCACCCAGTTCGGCCAGGCTCCGGGGGGCAGCACGGCCAGGTAGCGGTCGACGAACGCGGCGATCCCGCGCGCGTTCCAGACCGCCTCCAGCAGCTCGAAGTTCAACGGGACCTGGATCCCGTCGCCGTCGGTGCCGTGGTAGGCGGCGAGGGCCTCGATCGGCACGACCAGCTCGGCCACCAGGACCTTGTCGTCGCCGTACTCGTCCACGACCTTGCGGATCCGCCTGGCCAGCTCGCGGGTCTCGGGCTGGTCGTGGGTGTACGCAAAGTGCTGGCGCAGGTACGGCCAGTCGCCCTCGCGAAACTCGGGGTTGACCGGGTTGTCGCGCAGCTGGTCGTCCTCGACCAGCAGCGAGAGCACGTCGATCCGGAACCCGTCCACCCCGCGCTCCAGCCAGAACCGCAGCGTGTCGAGCATGGCCGACTGGACCTCGAGGTTGCGCCAGTTCAGGTCGGGCTGGGCGTCGAGGAAGAAACGGTAGTAGTACTGGCCGGTCGCCTCGTCCCAGCACCAGGCGCTCTGGCCCGCGTACCCGACCCAGTTGGTCGGCGGGCCGCCGTCCGGGGCCGGGTCGCGCCAGACGTACCAGTCGCGCTTGGGGTCGTCGCGGCCCGAGCGCGACGCCAGGAACCAGGGGTGCTGGTCGGAGGTGTGGTTGGGCACCCAGTCCAGCAGCACCCGCAGCCCGCGCTCGTGCGCGGCCGCGATCAGCCGGTCCATGTCCTCCATGGTCCCGAACAGGGGGTCGATCGCGGTGTAGTCGGCCACGTCGTAGCCGAGGTCGGCGCCGGGCGACGGGTACACCGGCGAGATCCAGACCGCGTCCACCCCGAGCCAGGTGAGGTGGTCGAGCCGGCCCAGGATGCCGGGCAGGTCGCCGACCCCGTCGCCGTCGCTGTCCATCCAGGAGCGGGGATAGATGTGGTAGATCACCCCGCGCTGCCACCAGGGCGGCTGCTCCATCCGTCTCCCTTCGGTCGTCCCCCGGCCCAGGCCAGGGTTGCAGATGCCAGGGACGATCGCGCCGGACCGGTCGCGGCGGGCCTGTACCGTGTCCGGTGTGCGCGCCTGCCCGCCCGAGGGTCGGGCCGAGCATGCTGCGGACCGGCGGTCCAAGCTCGGGAGCCTGGTCGCGCACGACCGACTCGACCTCGGCCTCCACCGCAAACGCCTTGGACCGGTCGGCCCGAACACAACCATCGCCAGGGTGGGGACGCCGCCGATGCGCTTGAACTCCTGCGCGATGGCCGCGTCGCCGGTGGAGGCCAGGAACAACCGGCCCGAGGCCGTGGTCAGGGCCAGGATGAGAGCCGCGGCCACCACCGCGACCGCGACGCCGGGGAACAAAACTGGCCGGACTGGCGTCTTGAGCAGGATCTTATCCTTCTCTAATCAGGCCAAGCTCCATTCGATCTCATCGACCTCTGGTTCGCAGTGCTTCTCACAACTGGCACAGAGCATGCGTCCTCTGACCGCTCAGTGCCTAGACCATGGCAGTCCACCAGCCATCACCAGATGGATTGTCTGGTGCTGACTGATTCGGCCGCTGACCTGAGCAGCACAGACAGCACTCAGACGTACTGCGTGGACCCTGAGCACCAGCCTACGGATCTGGCGGTTGGAGGTTCGAATCCCCTCGCGGCGCGCCAAATAACCACCTCAGCGGCTATCAAGCAAGAGGAGCTGAGGGAGAGCGTCTCTGGCAGGCCATGGCCCCTAGGCTCCTGGCAGTGCCGGCAGTACGTCGTGGTCCGTCGAGCCTGGTTTGGGTCGAGAGCAGGGCGGGACTGGCCGGCCCGGCCCTGCCGACGAGCTGAGGGCCTGGCTCGAACGGCAGGCCGCAACCCTTCGTTGACGGCAGCGGCCCGAACCACCCGGTGTAGGCGGCCGCGGCTGCTCAGGGCTGTGGCCGCCCCTAGCCGAGCTCGATCGTCGTCGTCGTGTTGCCGTTGCCGTTGCCGTTGCCGTTGCCGTGCCCATTGCCGTTGCCGATCGTGGTGGCCGTGGTGGACGTCGGGGGTTCGACGACCGTGGTGGGCGGGGAGGTTGGCGCGCCGCAGTCGGCCACGGGGATCGCCCAGGAGGCGTTGGTCGTGACCTTGCCGTCCGGCCAGGTGGCGGTGGCGTACACGGTCACGGTGGCGTAGAACCCGAACGGCAGACTGAGCGACCCGGCGGCGACGTCTGGAGCGGGCCCGAGGTCGTGGCTCGCCGCGATGCCGTAGACGGATGCGTCAGCCACCCACCAGGTCTGGACCGACACCGGCGTGGACGTCTGGTTGGTCATGGTGTAGTCGACCACCGGCACCCCCCGGCGCAGCGGTCGGAGGTGGCGGTCACCTTCAGCCGGGCTAGATCGGTCTGCGCGGCGGCCGGGACCGCAACCGCCATTCCAAAGGCGACGAGCACGGCAAGTCTTCGTAGCACGTAGGTAGCCCCCCTCATCATCGTGGTCTTGTTCCGGTGGAACGCGGACATCGCTCCATCCCAAGAAGAGCGAGGAACAAGTCGTCGGCGTTACACCGAGCCAGCTCGGGCGATACCGGCTGCCTCCTCGTCATCCGGCGATGGTGCCGTTGATGTAGCCGATGGTCCTGGCGAGCACGTTCCCGCCGACCCGCTGGCCGAGGTTGTAGCCGTGCTCGTCGCCGTCCTGGAAGTGGATGCCGCCCAGGCGGCGTGACAGCCCGGCGTCCTTGGCCGCCGCGGTCAGGGTGGGCCAGCTCAGCAGGACGTCGGTGGCCGGGGTGCCGACCTGTGTGTCGGTCCGCGGCTCGAACAGGGAGGTGCCCGCCTCGATGGTCACGCCGGCGCCGAAGCTGTCGCTGCCGGTGAACTTGGCCAGGATGGCCGCAGCGGCCGAGCTGAAGGTGCTGTGGCCCGACACATACTCGGGGAACGGCGGGGTGACCACGTTGGGTGACTGGTAGGGGATCCACCGCTCCCCGGGAACCTGCCCGTAGCCCTGGTACGGCCCCAGCCAGGAGGTGACCTGCCTGCCCTTGTAGCGCGACCGGATGGCGGTGATCGGCCGGACGAAGTCCCAGCGGTACTTGGCCGCCCAGGCGGCGATGCTGGCGTCCATGAGCGCGTTGCCGAGGGCGAAGAACAACTTGGCGTCGGTGTCGAGGCTGTGCCCGCGCCGGCGGGACAGGACCTGGGCGATCAGTGCCCAGTGGCCGGGGGGGAACTCCGAGCGGGGTCCGTCGGCCCAGTACTCAGCGGTGACCTTCTGGCGATCGTTGAGGTGAGGGCCAGCAGGTTGTCGATGTGCTTGGGGTCGAACCCGCTCTGGAGCCGGTCGGGGCCGGGAACGGCGAACTGGAATGGGGACTTGAGCGCGAAGCCCGTGACCTTGGACCACTGCGGGGTGGTGGCCCGCTGCTCGGGGCCGATGCCGAGCGGCACGCGCAGCGGTTGCCAGCGCCAGGGGTCGACCACCACATCGCCGGTGTTGACCGGCTTGTAGCCGGTGGTGTCGGCATAGCCGTTGAGCTGGTTGGAGCCATCGCCGTGGCGGTAGTCCAGCACCGCCTGGGCGGCGGTGTTGCCCACCTTGGCCGGGGTCGAGGTGTCGGAGCCGTCGACGGCGTAGCCGAGGACGTTCATCTGCTCGGCGAAGTCGAACTGCCGGGCCGGGAACAGGTCGACCAGGGCCTTGTAGGCCGCGAAGCTGATCGCCTTGTTCTTGTTCGCCAGAGTGCGCTCGGCGGCCGGACGCCGGAGCGAGCCGCGCAGGCGGGTGCCCAAGGCCCGGGCGTCATAGGCCGCCCAGGCGTCGAAGATGGCCGTGTGGAGCACGTTGATGGCCCGCGCTGTCACGGTCGGCCCCGGGGCAGCGCCCGGACCGCCTGCAACAGCTCCTCGTCCCACTGGAGGACCACGTTGTCGTTCACCGACGGCGGGTACTGCTCGAAGGTGAACAGCGGGGGCGGGTCGGTCAGGTCGTCGGGGGGCCGACCCGCCAGGGTCGGGTCTGCGGTCTGGGCGAGGGCCGGACCTACGCTGGCCAGGGCAACGGCCAGGGCGACCAGTAGCACTAGGGGCAATCTGTGCTTCACGCGCTCCGCCTCTGTTACGGACTGTAACGGCTGCGGAGACTATCTGTAATTGGCAAGTGGGGACAAATTCGCGGATTACGACACCTAGAGCGTTCAACCTGCCACACAGCCTGTGCCGGCTTGTGAGCTGTCGATCTCCGGACCGGTTGCGTATAGCGCGATGGGGATGCCGCGGCGGCCGGGGCGTAGCGACTGCACCTACTGCCACCACAATCGGCCATCTGCCTCATATCGAGCTGGCTGTGCGGGCCAACCCGGCCGTGCGGGAGGCCAGGTCCGGTCGGTGGAGGGGCTGGACGCCGAGGTGGAGCAGCTCTACGTCGACCGGAGCTGGCGCGACTCGGGCTCCTTCACCTACCAGGCCGAGACGGCGACCGGCACCGTCGCGGTGCCCGCCCACCGCTACGAGCGCCAGGTCGGCGACCCATGAGAACCCGCTCAGCTTCTCCCGGGCACATCCATGGTGAACAGAGCATCATGACCGACACCGAATCCACCCACAGACAACCTCCCAGCCGCCATCGCTGGTGCGCCGCTGGCCGACCCTGGCCTGGTCGGCTTCGCCGCCGCCGCCCTGGTGGTCACCCCGGAGCTGGGTGCCGATCTGGTGGTGGCCGGCCTCCTCGGCCACGCCGCCTGGGACGTCTCCCATCACCGCACCAACCGGGTCGTCATCCGCTCACTGGCCGAGTTCTGCCGCCTCGCCCTGGACACCGCGCTGGCGGTGGCGATCGTGATCGTCACGGTCCTGCAGTAAGCATTCCGTACACGCTGATGTGACGAGCTGAGGGATGGAGCGGCGCGGCGCTAGAAGGGCCGGTGGCAGACGGCTTCGATGTTGTTGCCGTCCGGGTCGAGGATGAAGGCGCCGTAGTAGTGCTGGTGATAGTGGGGACGCGGTCCGGGAGCACCGTTGTCGCGGCCTCCGGCGGCCAGCCCGGCGGCGTGGAAGGCA
>JASLBL010000633.1 GCA_030146615.1 Actinomycetes bacterium | reverse complement strand
TGCCTTCCACGCCGCCGGGCTGGCCGCCGGAGGCCGCGACAACGGTGCTCCCGGACCGCGTCCCCACTATCACCAGCACTACTACGGCGCCTTCATCCTCGACCCGGACGGCAACAACATCGAAGCCGTCTGCCACCGGCCGTCATTGTGAGTCCACCTGCCCGAAGACGACCTGCTCTGCCACAGCCGCCGGCCGCGACGTTGCATCCAAGAGGTGCGAGGAAGGCATAGGATGAGCACTGCCTCCACCGCAGCACCGCGTCGCCGATCGGGCGGTCCAGCGATTCCAGTAGCCTCATCCGCTCGTCAGAGGCTAGGAATTAGGGTGCGACCGAGCGCTGTGCTGGCGCTCCCGGCGAGGCGAGCTGGTATCCATTCTGCTCGGCCCGTCAGTCGAGCGGAAGACGACAGGCTGCTGGCCTGCGCCAATGCGTTCGATGGTCGGGACGGCCGGATTTGAACCGGCGACCCCCTGCTCCCAAAGCAGCTCACAGTCAGCGCCGTGCCAACTAGGGAAAAGCCTGGTCATCAGTGAGCGGAAACCCTCAAGTTAGGGTGTCACTTTCCACAGCTCCGACCGCAGATCAGATCCCGAGCTTACCACCGTCATCCGATCCACATGCATCCTGACCTGGTCATACAGCGTGACAGCGATCATCCCCAAACCGACGCATTTCTCTGAAGGCATTCACGCAACGAATCGTAACGTCATCACCGACATAAGCCGTCGCCGTCCGCACCCCAGCTGGCCTGGACGGCTAGGGGCGGCTGCCGACCCTCAACGTCGGGCGTTGCGGACGGACGCCTCAACGCTTCCCAGGATTGAGGGCCTGGAGCGCCTCGGCGATCGCCATGACCCCCGAGGGATCCAGCTTGCCAAGGGGTTGCGTCGCTTCCAGCCAGTATGCTCCGCCCAAGATGTGGGCCATGAGCTGCCAGGCGCGGACACGCAGTACCTCGCTCGAGCGCGCTCGGTCGGCCGAGTAGGCCGCGGGCACGCTGGCCGCGATCACTCGATATGCCCGGGCCTGGGCGGCGGGGTCGAGGATGCCGTGGGCCGTCTGTTCGGCGTCAGCGGCCAGGATGAGCGCGCGGTCGCACTGATCGACCGCGGCCAGGGCCCCGGCCACAGTGGTCAACGCCTCGACCTGGGCGGCGGGGTCGGCGATCCCGCGGGCGGCCCGTTCGGCGTCGGCCGCCAGCGCGAGCGTGCGGTCCCCGTCGACGTCGGCCACGGCGACGCCAACTGCGGTCAAGGCCCGGGCCTGCTCGGCTCCGGCGATGCCGCGGCCGACCTGTTCGGCGTGGTCCCACTGGCCGAGCTCGGCCAGGGCCTGGGCCACCGTGGCCAACGCCTCGGCCTGGTCACGGGGGTTGTCGATGCCGCGAGCGAGCCGCTCGGCGTCGCTGGCCAGGGTCAGGGCGCGGTCCGGGTCGCCCGCTGCCGTCGCCCTGGCCACGGTGGCCAACGCCTCGGCCTGGGCGGTGGGGTGGGGGATCCTGCGGGCAATCCGTTCGGCGGCGTCCCCCTCACCGACCTCGGCCAGGGACTTGGCGACCGCGGCCAACGCCTCGGCCTGCTCGTAATGGCCGTCGATGCTGTCGGCGATCCGTTCGGCGCGGTCCAACTGACCGACCTCGGCCAGGGACTTGGCGACCGTGGCCAACGCCCGGACCTGGTCATAGCGGTTATCGATGCCCCGGGCGACCTGTTCGGCGTGGTCCCAGTGGCCGACCCCGATCAGGGCCTTAGCCACCGCGGTCAAGGCTCCTGCCTGGTCGTAGGGGCTGTCGATGCCGCGGGCGAGGTGTTCGGCGTCGGTCGCCAGGGTCAGCGCGCGGTCCCGGTCGATCTCGGCCACGGCCCTGGCCATCGCCGCCAGGGCCAGGGCCTGGTCGTGGGGGTTGGTGGTGCGGGCGGCTTGTTCGGCGTCGGCGGCCAGGGAGAGCGCGCGGTCCGGCTGGCCGACCTCGGCCAGGGCCTCGGCCACCGCGGTCAACACCCGGGCCTGGACGGCGGCGTCGGTGCTGCGGGCGACCTGTTCGCCGTGGTCCCAGTGGCCGACCCCGATCAGGGCCTCGGCCACCGCGGTCAAGGCCTCTGCCTGGTCGTAGGGACTGTCGATGGCGCGGGCGAGCCGTTCGGCGCGGTCCCACCGGCCGATCCCGGCCAGGGCCTTGGCTACCGTGGCCAACGACCAGCTCCGGCCAGAATTGTCGGCGATCGTACGGGCGGCCTGTTCGGCGTCGGCCAACAGCGAGATCGCGCGGGCCCGGTCGACCTCGGCCAACGCGAGCGCCAGTGCGGTGAACACCCTGGCCTGAGCCGGGGCATCGGTGTTGCGGGCGAGCTGTTCGGCGTGGTCCCACCGGCCGAGCTCCACCAGGAGCTCGGCCACCATGGTCAACGCATCACCCTGGAAGTCGGGGTCGGCGATGTCGCGGGCGGTCCGTTCGGCGTCGGCGGCCAGGGTTAGGGCGCGGTCCCGCTGCCCAGCTTCGGCCATGGCCCCGGCCACCTGGGTCAAGGCCCAGACCCGGCTGTGGTAGTTGTCGATGCTGTGGGCGAGCTGTTCGGCGTGGTCCCACCCAGCGAGCGCGGCCATCGCCTTGGCCAACGCGGCCAATACCCCGGCCTGGTCGCGGGGGTTGTCGATGCCGCGGGCGAGCCGCTCGCCGTCGACGGCAAGGGCGAGCGCGCGGTCCCGGTCGACCTCGGCCATCGCCTTGGCCAACGCGGCCAATACCCCGGCCTGGTCGCGGGGGTTGTCGATGCTGCGGGCGACCTGTTCGGCGTGGTCCCACTGGCCGAGCTCGGCCAGGGCCTCGGCCACCGCGGTCAACACCCTGGCCCGGTCGATGGGCCCGGTGATGGTGCGGGCGGTATGTTCGCCGTCGGCGGCAAGGGCGAGCGCGCGGTCCCGGTCGACCTCGGCCAAGGCCACAGCAATTGCCGCCATCGCCGCGGCCTGGGTGGGGGCGTCAGTACTGCGGGCCAGTGCCACGCCCCGCCAGTGTTCTCCCAGACGTACCCAGAGGGCGGGCAGCCCGACCGGTATCCCCCGGTTTCGGTTGGCGAGCCGGTCTCGACAGACGGCCAGCCGGCCCATCGCACCAAGGTCAGGAACGGGCTGGGAGAGGACCAGTTGCTGCGTCGTGGCGATCTCGGCAAGGGCGGCGGCATCCCCCTGGGTGGAGGCAAGCATACGATCGTGTCGTCCAGGGTCGGTCGCCAGGGCCATGAGCCGCGGGAGGTCTCCGCTGGTCGCCAGGAGACGTCCATACGGGCGAAGCAGGTATCGAGGCGTACCGGCCGGCCAGCCCTGCGTGCGGTAACCGTCAGCCCACGCGTCGATGCGCTGGCGGTACGGGCCGAGATCGCCGGCAAGCTCCTCCTCGGCAATCGTGCGCAGGGTCTCGTGAGCGAACAGGTAGACCCGCTCGTCGTCCGGGGGCCTGTCAGTCGGAACCCTGGTCATCAGGCTGCGGCCGAAGGCGCTGCCGAGCCTGCCGTCGAGCAGGTATCTGGGCCGTCCGGTGAGCTCGGCAAGCTCGGCCAGAGTGAGGCCACCACCGGCCGCGCTGATGAAGCTGATGATGTCGACCTGCAGCTGATCCCCGTGCAGCTGCTGGAGTAGTTCGTGCTTTGCCCGCAACCGAACATCGTGGGCCTCAGACCACGGATCGAGCTTCCGGACCGCGCAGTGCCGCAGTGGGTGGTCACTTGGGACATCGCCGGGGATGCCCGGGGACGAGCGGCTGAGTACAAGCACGCGAACGGCGTCCGGCGGTCGCTTTGGCAGCAGTGATGCGATGCTTGGTTTGCCGCTGTCGAGCTTGGCGCCCTGATCCTCATCCAGCCCGTCAACGACGACGAGCAGCCGTTCGCCTCGGTCGCCGATGCGGGCAGCGGCCAGGTCGAGCAGGCGGCGCCGCTCCCGGTCCCAACCACCGGCTGTGCTTGGCCGTGGGGTGCCTTCGCCCACCACAGCGGCCAGCTGCTCCACTATGGCTTCGGTGAAGGCGTCGCTGTCGGCTTGGCCGGCTAGCCGCCCGGTCACGAAGAACGACACGATCGTGACGCCGGTGGGCGGGTGCAGCACGAACCAGGCCGCCAAGGCCGACTTGCCCGCCCACGGGTCCGCCTGCCACCACGCATAGCGCTGGTCCCCGGCACAGAACTGGACGAGTTCGGCCAGCTCCTCCACACGGCCGACCAGCTGATCGGGGGCGATGTCGCGGACTTGGGCGGTATAGCCCGCCTCCAGCAGCTCACCAGGCGTAGGCGGCACCACATCAACCATAGAAGAAGCGCTGGCAGGGAGCACCGGCAGCAGGGTCCGGAGCTGGTCGAGCTGCTCGGCAGCAAGACGCTCGTACCAGCGGTCTACCCGGGTCGCGGTTAGCCGGCCCAGCCCATCAGCGCGGTAATGCTCGGCGATCAGCCCGATGATCCGGCCGCCGCTCCAGACCGCCGCCCCCGAGAGCCCCTGCCACGGTGATCGCTCGGGATCCGGGTCTCGGTCGGGCGGCCCTACCGTGACCTCTAGGGTGCCCTCCCGGCGGTTGGACAGCACGGCGATGGTACCCACCGCATGCACCGAGTCCCGATACTGCGACGGATTCCCATCATCCAGCGGCTGCACCGGATCGTTGCGCAGCTTGAAGCGGGGGAACCCCATAGCGCTGCACGTCAGCACCGCATCCCGCTCTGCCACCCGACCAAAGGTGACGGGCGCCACTTGGCCTTCGCCCTCAGGTCGGGGCTCGATAGCGACCACCGCGGCATCGACGGTCGGATCCGACCAGGCCACGATCCCCTCGGTCGTCCACTCGCCGGGTCGGTCGGCGTTGAACCGCACCAGCACCCGGACAGCGTCACTGACCACATGGGCCGCCGTCAGCACCGCTGAAGCGGAGATGCGGTAGCCGGAGCCCCGGCGACCTGGCTGCGGCCTGCCGAGGTCAACGAGCAGCTCCGCGACCCGCTCAGGGTCGATCCCAGCCGACCCAGCGTCCCAGCCGCTCATCGGCCGTTACCGCTCCCCAGGCGCCTCATCACCGGCGATCAAGGCCTTCTCACCAGAGGCGGTCAGGCGTGGCTGCAGGGCGAGCTTGATGCGCTGGGTAGAGGCCTGGCTGGCCTTGGCATCCCCGCCCAGTTCGATCACCCAGAACCGCACCTTGGCCCCGCCGCCGCCGCCCTTCTCGACCGCCACGGTGGCCTCCAGCTCCACCGGGCCCAGCTCGAACCGCAGCGGCTCACCCTGGCCGGCGGTCATGGCCTGCTGCAGCTCGCGACGCAGCTCGCCGATGACTTCGGCCAGCTCAATCATCCCAACCCCCACATGCATGAAGCTGTGCTGTCCGATCCGGCCTGACTCTACCTAGACGCGACCGTCGAGGGGAGAGCGACACAACTGATGACGCCGCTAGTCCGCCCGGTGAAGGTGAGAGTTAGGGTGTGACCAAGCGCTGTGCGGCCCGCCGGAGCAAAGGCAGACGGGTGTCAGCTCAGGCTTGGCCGTGCCGGAGCGGAAACGAAGCGTTGCTTATGGCGCCTTCTGGTCGGGACGGTGGGATTTGAACCCACGATCTCCTGCTCCCAAAGCCAGATGGAGCGGGATTGCCACCTGCAACGGCAGCGAACGGCGCAGGTCAAGACGGGCATGGCGTTGTCCGTGGTTGTCCGCTGGAGACCGGTCCGGGCTTTTGTGAATGGCACGCAAGTGGCACGGCCGGCGAGGACGACGTTCACGGCCTGGCAGTGAAGGCACCAGCTCGGCCGCAGGGTGAGGCCTGTCCGCGGTGACAAGGGCCTCGTTGGCAAGCCGTTGCAGACGGCGCGGCAGCTCGCCGGGCCCCGTCCAGTCCAAGGACCGACCCGACCTGCGGCGAGGACGACTGAACCCTTCGAGGTTCCCGCCCCATGTCGGTCTACTGCGCCGGTGGAAATTGGGGGATCTGGCTCATACTAAGCCGTTCACAAGTAAGTTGACTTTGTGGGCGGGTTCTGGTCGAGTCCGCGCATGCGCGACGACGACGGTCGCAAGCTGGATCACCAGACCCTGGAGCAGCTGCGCATGGGCGCAGTCCGCAGCATCGAACAGGGC
>JASLBL010000612.1 GCA_030146615.1 Actinomycetes bacterium | reverse complement strand
ACCCGCCGCCCGGCGCCGGCCTGCGGCCCGAGGACCTGGTGGCGCTGGCCGCCGACGCGGCGGCGCGCGCCTTCCAGCTCGCCACCGGATCCGGAGACGGTGGCCTGTCGCTCGACCTCGAAGCCGACCTGGCTCGCCGCGCCGCGGGGCTGCTGGGAACGGGACGCGGCCTGGCCGCGCTGGCCGCGTCGGCCGGCATGCCCTCGCGGGAGCTGCTGCGGTGGGCGGTCACCTGGCAGCAGGCCGGTCGTGGCGGGCTGGACGCGCTCCGCACTGCCTGGCAGCCGGCGGCCACGGACCTCGCCGAGGGACGGGCCGCGCTCGCGCGGCTCGCCGGCCAGGATGCGGTGCGCGCCTGGCGCAACCGCCTCACTTGCGGCGGGCTCCAGCTGCGGCTGGGCGGCGACGGGCTGTGGTACCGGTTTGCCCGCTCCGGCGGCGACTGGGTCCTGGACGGTCCGCCCTCCCCCGAGCCGGACGCACTGGTCGCGGACGCCCCCCGCTGACTTGCTGTCAAGGATCCGCACAGGCTCGCTGGTCGCCTGGACAGAATGTTGCCGGGCAGCTCCCCGGCCCTGAGGAGGTGCGCTGGTTCGCGTAAGAACCACGAACCCTCTGCCGGCGACCGGTTCGGATCTATCGGACCCGCGGCCTCCACCGCGAGGCGATCGGCTTACGAGAGGTCCTGTTCAGTGATCACCCCCACATGGCCCCCGGCCGCCTCCGTGGCCTTCTCCATCATCATGGGCGCCAACTCCGCCGCTTGGGCACTATTCCGCCTCCGACCGCGCGGGCGACGTCGTGGCCTACACGTTCACGATCGAGTCGACCGGCGGCACCGGCGTCGTGGCGCAGGGCGGGGGTTCCTGCTCAACAACGAGCTGACTGACTTCAATTTCGACTCGTTGACCCATCCGAACCGGGTCGAGGGCGGCAAGCGGCCCCGCAGCTCGATGAGCCCCACGATCGTGCTTGAGGACGGCCAGCCGCTGTTGGCGCTCGGCTCGCCGGGCGGCTCGACCATCATCACCGTCGTGCTGCAGATCCTCCTGGACCGGCTCGACCTGGGTGCTACGCTTCCACAGGCCATCGCGGCGCCACGCGCCAGCCACGACGGCCACCTTGGCCGAGCCCGCGTTCGTCGGCTCACCGGAGGGGGCAGGCGCTTGCGGCGCAGTACGGTCACCGCTTCTCGACGACCAGTGAGATCGGCGCCGCCACCGGTATCAAGCTGCTCGCCGACGGCGCGTGCTCGCTGCTGCGGAGCCGGTACGCCGCGGCGGCGGCGGCGCAATGGTGGAGCAGGCCGAATAGGACGCGGCGACCGCATGCCGGCGCCGCCTGAGGGGATCGCAAGGATACGGGCAGCTCGTTGGTCACGTTGGGGCACGCTGGCGCTGACCGGATGGAAGCAGGGGTGTTTCGTTCGTGGAGATCACCGTCGTGCCCTCGCCTGGCGGTATATGTCAGCGGCGTGTGAGTAGATTGAGTCGCAGTGAGGCTGTGTGAGAGCCGCAGTGAGATATCCGTCCAGGACTACACTCCGCCGCCTGGTGCCAGCAAGTGACGTTTTATGGCCTGCCGACTCGACAGTTGAAGGGTGCCGCCTCTCGGTTCCCCGTCAGGCTGTTTGGTAGCCGGTTCGGCGTCGATGGCCAAGGCTTGGTCCCCACCCGTCGGTGAGGTCGACGGGCAACGCAATGTCAACGGCTGCGTCGATCCAGCAGCCAACCGGCGACTGCCGTGAGAGTGGTAGCCGCCGCGCCCAGCAGGCTGGTCGGCACGCCCGCGACCCTGGGAATCGGATGCGGCGGGTCGTCCACCCCAGTACCCCGGACCAGCGGCGCCACCAGGAACGGGGCCCAGTAGCCCACCGGGACGGCGGCCGCGAACAGCCGGCGGGTGCCCCGGTCGGTGGAGTCCGACCACAACGACCACAGGTTGAGACTGGCGAGGCTGCTGGTCATAGCGAGGGCGACCGCCCCGTGGAAGCGGGCGTGGGAAGGCCAGCGCTGGTTGAAGATGTGGGAGTCGTTCCAGTCGGCGGCGACGGGTGCGACCGCGGTGATCAGGTTGGCCAGGGTGAGCAGGCCGCGGCCGGCCTCGCGGCCCACGACCCTGGAGGCGGCTCCCATCATGTCCTCCGGTCGGGGCTGGCGGCAGGCTGTGCGATCTCAGGTGCCGGTGCTGCTGCCCGCCAGCCTATCGGTGACGCCTCCCCTTGCCGCACCTCGGGTTCTTGCGCCTGAGGGAAGCCACGGCTAATTCCGGCCACTCCGGCAGATGGACGCCCCCATGCAGGGGCAACGGCGGTGCTTCGTCGGTGGGACACCGTCGGTGTCCCGACTGCCGGACCAGGGGGCACCGGAGCGTGTCGGGCCAGCCACCTGTGGGAGGATCTGACGTGGGGTGGATTCCATGGCGTCATCCTTTGGTCGGGCGGTGAGGGCTGGCGGTCACGGTCACCTCGCCCCGCCCGTGCTGCGCTTCCTCTGGTGGCGTCGTCCAGGAGCGCCGTCGCCACCACACATAGCAGCCGATCCCGACCAGGATGGGCAGCGCCCAGGTCAACGTCCGGTAGACGACCACCGCGGCGGCCACCTGGTCTGGGTCGCCACCCGCTCCGACCAGCCCGGTCACCAGTACCCCCTCGACGAACCCCAGGCCGCCGGGGGTCAGCGGGATGGCGGTGGCCAGGCGGGCGATTGCGAACACCGCCAGGACCTCGGCCCAGGAGACCTCGGCGTCGCTGACCCCGACATCGCGCAGCGCCACCAGCAGCACCGTGTACAGCGACAGGTGGCTGACCAGCGACCACAGCGTGATCGCGACCCAGCGACCCTCGACCAGGCCGATGGTGCGGGTGCGGAACTTGACCGTGGCCAGCTCCCAGCCGGCCACCGGCGGCCGTCGGACCAGCCGCAGCAGCCACGAGGCGACTCGGCCGGCCAGCAGCCCGAGCCGGCGGGCCTGGTGCTGGCTGTGCAGCATGAGCGCGAACACCACGATGGCGGCCACCAGCCCTGCGATGCCCACCACGGCGGCGATGACCCGCCTCCCGGTGGCGCTGCCCTGGAGGGCGACCAGGGCCAGGGCCAGGACCGGCAGGCCGAGCTTGATGAAGCTGTTCCACACCCCCGAGACCAGCACCGCCGTGGTCGACCGGGACCGCGAGTAGCCCCAGGATCCCAGCATGCCGTAGGTCATGCCGATGCCGATGGCCGATCCGGCGGGCACCGTGTTGGCCACCGCGGTGGTCGCCTGGGTCATGACCATGGCCCGCCAGAAGCCCAGCCCGGGGGTGACCGCCATCCACACGAACGCGTAGGTGCACAGGTTCCAGACCGCCAGCGGGCCCAGGATGGCCAGCTCCAGCCAGGTCATGGTGGTGATGGCCGCCCAGGTCTGGGCCGGATCGAACTTCTTGCGCAGGAAGTAGAAGATGGCCACGACCAGCACCAGCGACAGCACGCCCTGGATGACCGGGCGGGTCCGGGATCGGTGGCTGACTGCGGGCGGGGCTAGCTCAACCATCACGCTCATCCCCTCGAGCGACCGATTCCAGCACGCGACTGAATCCGGTGGAAAGCGTCAAGACGGATTTGGGTTGGTCTGGCCAAGTCATTCGTTGCGGAGCGGGTGACAGATGGCGGGCAGGAC
>JASLBL010000584.1 GCA_030146615.1 Actinomycetes bacterium | reverse complement strand
CCGACTCGGCCAGCAGCACGCCCCCCTGGGCCGGGGTCAGCTCCCGCGGGGGCACGAACTCGACCGTGGCCAGCCCGGCCAGGTCGGCGGCGTCGACCCGGATCTCGGGCCCGGAGGCCGCCTTCGAGGCCGCGGGCGGCTCGCCGGCCTCCGGGCCCGAGATCCGGGTCGACGCCGCCGACCTGGCCGGGCTGGCCACGGTCGAGTTCGTGCCCCCGCGGGAGCTGACCCCGGCCCAGGGGGGCGTGCTGCTGGCCGAGTCGGTCCGGCCCGAGCACAAGGTGGCCTGGCTGATCGGGGCCGCCGTCGACGGCCACCTCGACCTGGAGGACGGCGACGGGCGGGTGACCCTGGTCCGGCTCCCCCGCCGCGACGGGCCCGCCACCTACCTGCTCGACTCGGTGTTCGAGGGCCGCGACCGGCTCACCCTCGGCAGCTACGACGAGGACTTCGCCGCCGCCTGGCGGTCGCTCGGGCGGGAGCTGGGCGCCTGGGAGCGGACATGTGGCCTGTGGGACCCGGCCGGCGACCGCCGGCGGACCCGGACGCGGGCCCTCGGCGTGGTCGCCGCGGTCGCCGGGGTGCTCCTGGCCGTCCAGAGCGCTGTCTGGGCGAGCCGGTCGGGGCCGGGCTGGCTCGCCCTGGTGGCGGCCGGCGGGCTGCTGGCCGGGGCGGGCGCGGCCGCGGCCGTGCGCGCCTGGGAGCTGCGGGTCCGCACTCCGGCGGGGTCGGGGCTGTGGCTGCGGACCGAGTCGTTCCGGCGGTTCCTGGCCGGCTCCGAGGCCCACCACGCCGAGGAGGCGGCCCGGCGCGGCCACCTGCGCGAGTACACCGCCTGGGCGGTCGCGGTGGGCGAGGTGGACCGGTGGTCGCGGGCGGTGGCCGCCTCCTCGGCGGCCGCCGCCGACCCCGTCGCCGCCCGCTACCCGCGGCTGGCCCCGGCGCTGCTGTCGGGAACTTCCAGGTCGAGCGCGCAGCCGTCCTCGAGCGGTTCGGGGGGTGGCGGCGGTGGCGGCGCCGGTGGCGGCGCCGGAGGAGGCGGGGGCGGTTCGTGGTGATCCGCGATTGCGGGATTGCCCGAGATATCGATTAGCATCTGGTGCGTCGAGACAAGAGACAACAGAGGAATGGAACTGCCCGACGCCCCCTTCTATCGACGATGGTCGGTCCTGATGGCCGGCATCATCGTGCTGGCCGCGATCGTCGGCGTGGTCGGCTGGCGGGGGTTCCAGGAGGCATCGCCCTCGACCACGACCACCACCCCGCCGACCTCCGTCGCCCCGACCACGACGACCCCGCCGGAGACGACGTTCGGGCCGACCAGCAAGCCCGACGAGATCCTGTGGGAGGAGGCCGAGGGCAGCGGTGTGCAGCGCAGCCCGGGCTTCCGGGCCCCCGACGCCTGGCGGATCGAGTGGAAGTTCGACTGCACCAACTGGCGCGACCAGGGCGGTGCCGGGAACTTCAAGATCACCGGCCGCGGCGCCTTCAACCGGGTCGACATCCAGGCGTACGAGCGCGAGGGCCGCGGCCGCAGGAGCTTCACCCAGCGCGGCTACGGTCAACTGCTGGTCGAGTCGGTCTGCGACTCCTGGTCGGTCAGGGTCCTGGCCGGCTGACCGACCCACCTGCCACATCGAGGAAAGGACGGGGCTTGGACCCGAGCGCGCACACGGGACGGCTGGCGATCGTGGGCGGTCGGGTCATCCCCGTGGCCGGCGCGCCGTTCGAGGACGGGGTCGTCCTGATCGGCAACGGCCGGATCGAGGCGGTGGGCCGCGACGTCCGCGTCCCCGACGGGGTCGAGCGGGTCGACGCCGCCGGCAAGGTGGTGCTCCCCGGCCTGGTCGACGCGCACGTGCACCTGGGGGTGCACGCCGAGGGCGACGGCTGGGCCGGGCAGGACACCAACGAGCTCACCGACCCGGTCACCCCGCACGTCCGCGCCCTCGACGCCATCAACCCCGCCGACCTGGGCTTCGCCGACGCGGTGGCCGGCGGGGTCCTGACCGCCGGCGTCAACCCCGGGTCGGGCAACCCGATCGGCGGCCAGGCGGCCGCCATCCGCACCGCCGGGAGCACCGTCGACGAGATGGTCCTGCGCGCCCCCGCCGGCATGAAGTCGGCCCTCGGGGAGAACCCCAAGCGGGTCTACGGCGAGCGCAAGCAGCTGCCCTCGACCCGCCTGGGGACGGCCGCAGTGATCCGCGACGCCCTGGTCAAGGCGGGCAACTACCGGTCCAAGCGCGACCGCGGGGGCGACGAGCCGCCCGAGCGGGACCTGCGCTGGGAGGCCCTGATCCTCGTCCTGGAGGGCGAGATCCCCTGGCGACAGCACTGCCACCGCGCCGACGACATCGCCACCGCCCTGCGCCTGGCCGACGAGTTCGGCTACCGCCTGGTCATCGACCACGGCACCGAGGCCGTCCTGCTCGCCGACCGCCTGGCCGAGCGGGGCGTGCCCGTCCTGATCGGCCCCCTGCTGACCTCGCGCTCCAAGGTCGAGCTGCGCAACCGCTCCCTGGCCAACCCCGGCCGCCTGGCCGCCGCCGGGGTCGAGCTGGGCATCATCACCGACCACCCGGTCGTTCCCGTCCACCTCCTCCACGTCCAGGCCGCCCTGGCCGTCCGGGAAGGCCTCGACCCGGCGGCGGCGCTGCGGGCCGTCACCCTCACCCCGGCCCGGATCCTCGGCCTGGAGGACCGCCTCGGCTCCCTGGAGCCGGGCAAGCGCGCCACCCTGTGCGTCTGGTCGGGCGACCCGCTCGACGCCCGCTCCCGGGTCGAGACCGCCTGGATCGAGGGCCGCCAGGTGTTCGGCACCGACCCCGACAACCCGCCCTTCTGAGCATGGCCGACCACGGGCACAAGCTGCTGTTCGGCGCGTTCCTGCCGCCCGACGCCGTCCAGGCCGAGGCGGTCCTGGAGCTGGCCCGGCTGGTCGAGGAGCTCGGCCTGGACCTGCTGGCCTTCCAGGACCACCCCTACCAGCCGGGGTTCCTCGACACCTGGACGCTGCTGTCGTTCCTGGCCGCCCAGACGACCAGAGTCCGGCTCCTCCCGGACGTGGCCAACGTGCCCCTGCGGCCGCCGGCCGTGCTCGCCCGCAGCGCCGCCTCCCTGGACATCCTCAGCCAGGGCCGCCTCGAGCTGGGCCTGGGGGCCGGCTACTTCCTGGACGCGATCGCCGCCATGGGAGGGCCGCGCCGGACGGCCGCCGAGAACGTCGACGCCCTTGAGGAAGCCATCGCCGTGATCCGCCTGCTCTGGACGCCCGGCCCGCCGGTCCAGTTCCACGGCCGCTGGTACCGGCTGGAGGGGGCCAGGCCGGGCCCGGCCCCGGCCCACCCGATCGGCATCTGGGTCGGCGCCTACAAGCGGCGCATGCTGGAGCTGACCGGCCGGCTGGCCGATGCCTGGGTGCCGACCACCGGGTACGCCGACCCCGATGACCTGGCCGCCATGACCCGAGTCCTGGACGCCGCGGCCGAGCGGGCCGGCCGGGACCCGGCCCAGATCCGCCGGGCCTACAACATCTCCGGCCGGTTCGCTGGCACCGGCGCCGGGTTCCTCCAGGGGCCGCCGGCGGTCTGGGCCGAGCAGCTCACCGGGCTGGCTCTGGAGCTCGGCATGAGCGCGTTCATCCTCGGTCCGGGCGACAACGCCCCCGGTGACCTGCGGCGGTTCGCCGAGGAGGTGGCTCCGGCGGTCCGCGAGGCGGTCGAGCAGGCCCGCTCCGGGGCTGTCGACAGCCCGGGGCGCTCCGCTCCCGGGTCGGCGACGTTCCCCCACCGGGGGGGCGAACCCGGAACCGGGTCGGAGGAGGCTGCCCGGGTTGCCGGCTCCGCTGGTGCTCAGACCCTGCTGGCCGTGCACGAGCACCTGCGCCAGGAGCTCGACCAGCTGCGCGAGGTCCTGCGACAGGTCGCCGAGGGCCGGGTCACCGCGGCCGGCGCCCGCTCCCACCTTCACCAGATGACCATGCGCCAGAACTACTGGGCGTTCGGGGCCTTCTGCGCCAGTTACTGCCGGGTCGTCACCGTCCACCACGCCATTGAGGACGCCCACCTGTTCCGCGACCTGCGCCGGGGCGACCCGTCGCTGGAGCCGGTGCTGGAGCGCCTCTCGGCCGAGCACGAGGCCATCGCCGCCCTCATCACCGGGGTCGACGACGCCCTGGTGGCGATGATCGAGGACGACGACCGCCTCGGCGAGGCCGAGCAGGCCGTCGACCGCCTGGCCGCCGCCCTCCTCCCCCACCTCCAGGTCGAGGAGGACCAGCTGCTCGAGCCGATCGCCCGCCTCGGCATCCGCGTCTGACCGGCACGTCAGGCGGGCGGCCGGTCCGCGCCGGCGTCGTCGAAGGCCGGCGTCCGCAGCACCGGGCTGCCCGCGCCCAGCGGCGGGAACGGCTCGTCGGAGTAGACGCCGACGCCCAGGTCCCAGAAGCGCTGGATGTCGGCCGGGCCGGCCAGGCTGTGCACGTAGACCACGGCCCCGGCGGCCCGCAGGGCGTCGGCCAGCTCCGGCCGGTAGCGGCGGCCCTGGCGGCCGTTGGCGGCCAGGCTGAGCGCCGGGTCGCGGTCGCGCCACCACATCATCACCGCCGGGACCCGGTTGCGGCGGACGAAGTCGACCACCTCGGCGTCGTCCATCCGGTTGTGGGCCTGGGAGTGGTAGAGGGCGAGGACGTAGTTGCGCAGCGGGTAGAACGCCCGCAGGGCGTCCAGCTCGGCCTGGTCGGCCACGTGCGGCATGACCCGCTCCAGCAGGTCGAGCCGGCCCATGGCCGCCGCCTGGCGGACATAGGCCCGGTAGATCTCGGGTCGGGCGTACTTGGGGTCGGGGACCAGGTGGACACCCGGGTGGTCGGCCAGCAGCTGGAGCACCTCCTGGCTGCGGAGGATGGTGTACTGGCCCTTGTAGCGGCGGCCGGCCAGCTCCGGCCAGGTCGCCTCCTGGAACGGCTTGTCGAGGCCGTAGTTGGCCTCAAGGCCGTCGTGGGCGACCAGGACGGTCCCGTCGGCCAGGAGCACGTTGTCGCACTCGAACACCCGGAAGCCGCGGCCCAGGCTGCGCTGGAACGCCTCCAGGCTGTTGCTGTAGAGCAGACCGTTGACCGAGCCCATGGCGTGGGCCACGAACCCGTAGGGGTCGTAACCGGCGGCCAGCGCCTC
The DNA here is from genome assembly GCA_030146615.1 of Actinomycetes bacterium. Classification (GTDB taxonomy): domain Bacteria; phylum Actinomycetota; class CALGFH01; order CALGFH01; family CALGFH01; genus CALGFH01. Next base: position 1,895 of record JASLBL010000584.1, on the reverse strand, counting down.
CGGCCGGATGGCGGCCGCCCGCTGGTAGTCCAGGTCCACCGTGGTCCACCGGGAGGTGAACCGGCGCGTCCCGCGGCCGAACCAGAGCACGTCGCCGGCCGCCCCGGCCGCCCACCAGAGCACGTCGTCGGGCCCGTCGCCGCCGAAGTCGGCCACCAGCGGCTGGTAGCTGCCGTTGACGGTGACCGCCGCGGCGGCGAAGCGCCGGCCGGCGCGGCCGTACCAGAGCCGGTCGCCGGCGCCGCCCGGCCCGTACCAGAACAGGTCGCGGCGCCCGTCGCCGTCGAAGTCGCCGGTGAACGGCTCGGCCCCGTCGGGAGCGTCGACCTGGCGGGCGCGGAAGCGGCCGTCGGCGTGCCCGAACCAGACAACGTCGGCCCCGCCGCCTGTCCGATACCAGACGACGTCGCGGGCCCGGTCGCCGTCGAAGTCGCCGACCAGGGGGCGGTACTCGCCCCGCACGGCCAGTGCCCGAGCCGCGAACCGGCCCCCGGGGCGTCCCCGCCAGAGCACGTCCGGGTCCCCGCCGGGACCGTACCAGAGGACGTCGCGGCGGCCGTCGCCGTCGAAGTCGCCCAGCACTGGCTGGTAGCTCCCCCGGACCCGTAGCTTCCGGGCCGCGAACCGGCCTCCGGCCCGCCCCAGCCAGAGCGTGTCGGGCTGTGCCCCCGGCCCGTACCAGAGCACGTCGGCTCGCCGGTCCCCGTCGAAGTCCCCGACCAGCGGCCGGTAGTCGCCGCCCACGACCAGCTTCCGGGCCGCGAACCGGCCCTGGGCACGGCCCAGCCAGAGCAGGTCCGGCGTGCCGCCCGGCCCGTACCAGAGGACGTCGGCCCGGCCATCGCCGTCGAAGTCGCCGGTCAGCGGCGCATAGTGCCCGCGCACGGTCACCGGCACCCCGGCGAAGTTCCGGCTCGGCCGGCCCAGCCAGAGGTGGTCGTCGGCGCTCCCCGGCCCGTACCACAGCAGGTCACCCCGCCCGTCGCCGTCGAAGTCGCCGAGCAGCGGCACGGTCGCCGTCGGCACCGACGCCGGCCCCGCGACCTGCTCCCCGGCGGCCGCCAGCGACCCTGGCGGGGCCACCCCGGTCCCGGCGGTCAGCGTGGCCAGCAGCACCCCGGCCACGACCACGGCGCGGCCTCCAGCGGCCATCTCCCGGCCCCCCCGGTCGACGTCGGCACTCGCGACGGCACCATAGGCGACCGGTCAGGCGGTGTCGAGGGCCTCGCGGACGGCGGTGGCGACCCGGTCGGCGGTGGGGACGACGGCCTGTTCCAGGTTGGCCGCGAAGGGCAGGGGGACGCAGGCGCTGGCCACCCGGCGGATGGGGGCGTCGAGGTCGTAGAAGGCCTCCTCGGCGGCGATCGAGGCCAGGGTGCCGCCCCAGCCGCCCTGGTAGGGGTTCTCCTCGACGATCACCAGGCGGCTGGTGCGGGCGACCGACTCGAGCACCGCCCGGGCGTCCAGGGGGACCAGGCAGCGCAGGTCGATGACCTCGACGTCGACGCCGTCGGCGGCCAGCTGCTCGGCCGCGGCCATGGCCGTTGGGACGGTCGAGGCCAGCGCGACCAGGGTGACGTCGTTGCCGGGGCGGCGGACCTCGGCGGTGCCGAGGGGGACAACGTGGTCGCCCGGCGGCGGGGGGTCGCCCTTGGTGGCGAACAGCCCCTTGTGCTCGAACACCAGCACCGGGTCGTCGCTGCGGATGGCCGCGGCCATCAGGCCGACCATGTCGGCCGGGGTCGAGGGAGCGACGATCTTGAGGCCGGGGACGGCGAAGGCCCAGTTCTCGACCGGCTGGGAGTGCTGGGCCCCGAAGCCGAGGCCGCTGCCGTTGGCGGTGCGGATGACCAGGGGGACGGTGACCTGGCCGCCGGTCATGTACCGCACCTTGG
>JASLBL010000652.1 GCA_030146615.1 Actinomycetes bacterium | reverse complement strand
CCCTCCAGGAACCCGTCGAGCTGTGCCAGCCGCCGTTGAGCTCTCGGCAGCAGCACCGACGGGCGGATGCTGGAGTACTCCCGGCGTAGGCGGTCCACGGCCTGCTGAGCGTCCTGTAGCGCGCCTTGGTGCAGCCTCGGCGTCTCGCTTAGGAACCCCTGACCGGCGGCATCGGCATAGCCGTCTAGGAAGCCCGCATCCTGGAGCTGGGACGGGTCGTCGACCAGCTCTGCGGGCGGCGGCAAGCTCGCGGTGGGCGGCCGTACGCCGAGGCGGTCCCACTCGTCCCACTCCCGCATCGCGCGGGCGAACATGGCCTGTAGGACCCCGCCGGCGGCCAGCTCTCGCTCGCAGGCCTCGATGAACTTGACGTCCGGACGCAGGACGCCGCGCTCGACCGCGCCGACCGTGGAGCCGTCGTAGCTGATCCGCCGGCCAAGCTCGTCCTGGGACAGCACCGGCCGGGTCTGGTGGCCGAGCCGGAGGCGTTGCACGGTGGCGCCCAGCAGGGCCGTCCACGAGGCGTACGGGTTGAGCGGCTTCGGTCGCCGTGGCATCGCTGCCCGCTTCCCTGGCGGATTCCTATCGCAAACGAGTCGCTTTCAGGCGCTCGACATTCCTGACTGCGTTGATGTCTCTTCAAAGCCGAGGCTACACCGGCGCTCAGCGGAGACCTTCTTGCGGACTTCATCCCTTGGCTCTAGCTCCCGCGTCGTCGGCCATCTTGGCCTGGCGCAGCAGTTCACGGTACATGCTGAGAAGCAGTGCCTTCTCGCGCGGGCCGAGTCGAGGTTCAGCATTGATCGCCTCGATGACGTTGAAGACCCGACCGTCGCTGATCTGCTTGATGACCGTATAGCCAAGCACGCGTGCGAAGGTTCCGGGTTCCTGCTCAAGCAACTCCTCCACGCGCGCCACGGTTGCTGGCCTTGGCGCCGTCTTGGCGCGCAACCACTGCTGGACCCCGGCCTGGGACAGGTTGAGCCTTCGCGCCAGTTCACGGCCCGATATTCGAGCCTCATCGAGCGTCTGTTGCAGGGCCTTGCTGAATGCCCGCCGCTGCTCTGCCGTCGCCACGTGTCATGCGCTCCAGGCTCGACCTCCTGGCCGACAAGCATGCCCGATCAAGACGAACACCGTCGAGCGTCGAGGTTGGTTAGTAATACTTGTCACTATGACTGCTATCAGACTACGCTAGGTGCTAGCAGCCTGGCCGTTGCCTCGCTAGCCCCGTTGCTGCGGCCACGACCCTGCGAGGGAGCTACATGCCGAAGCGAGAGCCGCTAAGCCCTACGGAGCGGGTGTTGCGGGCGCGCGCGGCGGCACACGCCAAGCACGCCAAGTACGACGCGAAGGCGGCGATGGACAAGGCCCGTGTCGCCTTCCTTGCCGGCTTCGACCGTCAAGCGGACCCGGATGGAGTATTGCCGCCTGCCGAGCGGCAGCGTCGCGCCCAGCAGTTGCGCAGCGCCTACTTCGCCCGGCTCGCGCTCGCCTCGGCCAAGGCCCGCCGCGCCCGCCGCCCGGCCAAGGGAGGTGAGGCGTCCCGGTAAGGAGGCGGGCCGAGCGCGTCTAGCCACGCGCCCGGCCCTTTAACTGCACATCGCGAGGGAGCTACCCCGAGATGCATCCCCAGCATACCGCTGCGCCGCAGCAGCGTCGCTGTTCCCGCTGCCAGGCCACCAAGCCGCCTGGCGACTTCTACCGCAACCCGGCCTCGGTCTGTAAGGCCTGCCACAACGCTGCCACACGCCTCGCCGGCGAGATCCGGCGGGCAGCACTCTCCCGGCTGGTCGCCGCCCACCAGGCCGAGTACGGGTGGCTGCTGGCCGCCGAGCGCGCCCGCCGCGGCCTCCCGCCCGACCGGGGCAGCCCCTCGGGGTTCCCCGGATCCCTCCCCGAGCCGGCCGAGGACCTGGGCGGTGAGGCCGCATGACGTTGACCTCGCGCCGTCCGGCCCGGCTGCTGTCGAGCCTGCAGGGCGACGACCCTGCCGAGCTGGATGTCAGCCTCCCCGGCCTGCCCGATGGCATCAGCCTGGACCCGGAGGTCCTGCGGGGCGCCGCCTGCGGGGAGGACGACCTGGAGCTGTTCTACCCCGAGCCCGACGACCAGGCCGCCGAACAGGCCGCCAAAGCCATCTGCGCCACCTGCCCAGTCAGGGAGCCATGCCTGGAGATGGCCCTGGCAACCGGCGACCAGCACGCCATCTTGGGCGGGATGACCGCAGCGGAGCGGGTGCCGCTGCGCCGCCAGCGCCAGGTCGCCCACGCCCGCCACCAAGCCGCCCAACGGGCCACCGCCGCCACCGGCATCGACCCGGCCGAGGTTCGGGCACCGGCGGGGCGAAGCATGGCCGCCCATCTGCGGGGCGATGCCAGTGCCACGGTGCGGGCCTGGGAGCTGTGCAAGACCGCCGGCACCGCCCACGTCTCCGCCCTCATCGGGGTCCATGTCACCGACCTGCACGCCGCTCTGACCCATTGGGGGCTGGAGGTCCCCAACCTGCACCAGCCGGCTGAGCTCGTGCACGACCCGGCGAAGGCCCGGGAGGCGTTCGCGCTGGTGGAGCAGGTCGGCTGGGTCAAGGCCGCCCGCGAGGTCGGGGTGGCCCGGCGGACCCTGCGGGCGGCGTTCGCCCAGTGGGGCATGGGCGAGCCCGTCCACCGCGGCCCGCGGGCACCGACCCGGCTGGCGACCGACCGGGCGGCGGCCGAGGAGGCCCTGGAGCTGGCCATCCAGGTCGGGGCCAGCCGGGCGGCCGAGCGGTTCGGGGTCAACCCGGCGACTCTGTACTACGCCTGGAAACGGTGGGGGTTGGAACGGCCAACCGACCGGCCCGAGGGTGCCCGGCGGGCGCTGGAGCGGAAGCTGGCGGCCACCCGCCGGGCCGACCCCGAGCGGCATCCCTGGCGGCGCGACCGCTCGATCTGGCAGCGGCGGACGCTTGACCGGACGGCCGACCGGACAGCAGCGCGGACGGCCGGACACCAACGCTGAGCGGCGTCCATACCTGAGCGCCCCGAGCGTCCACTCGGGACGCTCTTCATGTCCGGACGGACACCTTGGATGGGCGGATGGACCCCCTGTCCGATCAGTGTCCGAGCAGACGTCCCATGTGGACACCTCGGACACTCGGGGTCCGGGCCGTCCGCCGGCCTGCTGGTCGAGAAGGCCACCGCGAGCTTGGGAAGCTACCTCGGAGCGCTCTTGGCGAACTGATCCTACAGCTTGAGCGGCACAGGTATTGACCGTGGTTGTCCGTGGCTGACCACTGGCGACCGATGCTTAGGGCACGCCGGGGGCACGGCCGGCGAGGACGAACTTGGCTCAGGCCTGCTGGTGATGGTCACCAGCTCGGCCGGAGGGTGAGGCCCGTCCACGATGACCACCTGCCTCGTTGGCAGCGCCGGAGGTGCGCGGCAGTCGCGTCGACCCGCCTACCTTCGACGCCAGGTCACGCTGCTATGGACAACGATGCCCATGGCAAGGCCCCACCCGATGGCCCGAACCGAATCCCAGACGGGGTGGTCGCCAGTCGCAATGAGGATCGGGAGGAACAGCAGGGCGGTCCCGGTCCTGGGTCACGCCGTCCGAGCAGGATGAAAGCCGCCTCCTCTTCAAGGGTCTGGCGGCACAGCTGAAGAGAGGTGAGGTTAAGAGTCGAGGTGGGCGAGGCCGTCGGCGGCTTGGCGCAGTGCCTGAGCAAGATGCCGTGGGTCGGCGAGGACCGCCATGACCAGCGACTGGATCAGGGTGAGCCGATGCCGCCGCTGTGGCTCATCAGCGTGGCGGGCAGCCGAGAGGGCACGATCCAGCTGGCGCAGGAACAGGATGATGGCTTCTTCGTCCACCATGGGGGGCTGTCCGTTCACGGTCATCATCCCACCCCTGGACCTGACGTCGGCGGCGATGTTCTGCTCCTTGGCGACGCTGGTGGTGAACAGGCCACTTCCCATCAGGAAACCTGGAAGGCAGGGTGGCCGTTACGGCCAAGGCGAGGATGGGCCATGGCCCCCGCCGGGGGAGCCGGGAGCCATGGCTGCCAGGTTCAGCACGTTGCTTGGGGCCGCAGGAGCAGGGCGGTGATGAAGGCGACCGCGGTGCTGCGCGCCGTAGGGTACGTCCCGATCTCGGAGACCTCCCTTTCGAGGCCTGCCCAACTCCATATGTGGCGTCCCGACGCTGTGCACGATCACCAGCAGACCACCTGGCATGCTGGGTGGGCGCTTGTGGCGTGGCCGGGCGATCCCGGGCAATTGGACGGCCCGAGAACGCCCGGCCCTTCTTGTCTAGAAGGTCGCCCGGCTAGTTGATCACGGGTCGAGGTCGGGGAACGTTGCCACAATCGTGCCGGTTTGGCTCGTAATGGTGAGCGTGATGTCCGTGAAGGTCACGGCCCCCACAATGACCTCGGTCTGTTGTGCGCTCGGGCACTCAAAGGCGAAGTCTTCAATCGTGATCGGATCCGTGCTGACGGTGAAGGCGCCTCGGCCGGCCCGCGTCCGGATTGTCACCTCGCCGGTGGTGCCCGTTGCGACCTCTTCCAGCCCCCGGGGCTCGCCGCCACCTCGGGTCACGCAGCCTACAGTCGCCTCCACGTCGGCACTCAGGACGGCCGTTGCGGTCCTACCGGCCCCGCAGACCTCCCCGGTTGCAGTCAAGAACGCCCCGTCTGTCTTATTGGCGGTGACGTCCAGCGCTGAGCCCTGACAGACATGCAGGCCACCGGTCTGCGTGACCGATGTCGGCGGCACAGCCAGCGCCGCCGAAGCCGAGAAGGCCATCAGAAGGGTCGCCAAGACGGCGACGATGCCTATTCTCCTCATCAATTCCCCCATTTGGTTGCCCATGATCTTGAGGAGACACTCGCGCTTCCCCTTCTCGGGGAAGGGCCTTTAGTTCATGCGGTGGACGACCCCCATGTCGGCCATCGCATGAACTAAAGGCCCTTCCCCGAGAAGGGGAAGCGCGAGTGTCTCCTCAAGATCATGGGCAACCAAATGGGGGAATTGATGAGGAGAATAGGCATCGTCGCCGTCT
>JASLBL010000378.1 GCA_030146615.1 Actinomycetes bacterium | reverse complement strand
GGTGGGTGGGCTGGCAGCAGCGGCCCGATCGCATCCCAGATGTCGTCAGGGACCAGCTGCTCGGCCATGGGAGGAGGCGTGAGCTTGGGCTTCATCCCCCAAGCCTCTCACCCCGACCAGCCCCTTATGAAACCGCCCTCTAAATCGGCCTCGGCGCGGCCGGGACCCTGCACCCGGCCGCGGCCGATGCCCTCACCCGACGGGAACTACCACCCGGCCCGACAGACGCCCAGCGTCAAGGTCGTTCCTCCGTGCAGCGGCACCCGTCGGGCGAGGGCGCTGCCGCGCCGGCCTGCCGGCCGCCGGCCCACGGCCGGGAGCCTCATTGCCTTTGCGTGGGACCGGCATGGGGCAAGCGTCCCGCCCCTCACTGGGCCAGGCGGAACGGTGGGTAGCGGTCGGTGACCAGCACCCACGCATAGGCAATGACGCGGTTGTGCCAGCGGATCACACCCTCCACAAAGTCGAACATCCCCCTCGGATAGCGTCCGGTGAACAAGATCGCAAACCACGCCACGATCACCACCACCAGCGCCGCGATCCAAAGGAAGAACAGCACGACGTAGTGGGGGATGGCCAGCAACCACTTGACCAGGGGCAGCCAGCGGTTGAGGTCGCGCTGGGCGTCCGGGTAGGGGTAGTCGAGGTGGACCGACTGGTGCTGGTCGGTGGCCGGGTAGCGGTCGTCCATCAACGCCAGGTAGGCACCCACCCGGTTGCCGAACCGCTGCAGCTCCAGGTTCCAGTCGAACCACCACCGCGGGTACTTCTGGCGGAACAGGATCATCAGCAGCGGCCCCAAGTACAGCAGCCCGCCAGCCCCGACGACGGCGGCCTGGGTGTTGTCGGTGCCCCACTGCCAGCTTTCTCCCCCGGACACGGTCCCCAGCACGATCAGGATGGGGATGGCCACAAAGATCCGGAAGCCGGTGGTCAACCGATCCAGGGGTCGATCGGGGTAGTCGACTGTGAACCGGACCGGGTAGGCCTCCTGCTGCATTTGCCGTCTCCTTCCCTCGCGGGGTCTGCAAGGGATTCGACGCCAACCGACGACCGGCCGCAACGTTGACAACGGCGGGCCGAGGGCGCCGGGCTGGCGGCCGCCCGCAGGATCGCCCATTGCGTGCTGAACAAGGTCGCATGGCGGCCACAGGGCGGCTGCAGCCGTAGCTCAACGTTCGTTAGGTCGACAGTCATGGCTGTAGTCGCGCCGGCCGGCTAGAGCCTTTCGGCCGGCTCCGAACCCGATACCGGCCGGCAGTCATGCAGCCAGGGACACGATGCGGACCGACCGTCCAGCTCGTGGTGGTCTCCCGTTCCTTCCGATGAGGACGGTTGTTGCGTGAGTGGTCAAGCGTGACCGATACCGGCGATTTTGAGTTGACCTCGATCGTATCGAAGCGCTCGTTGGGGTCCTCATGCTCGCCCATGGGCTGCTGACCCCAGGGCGCCGACCCGGCCTATCCGCAGTTTCGGTGAAGAACCGTTGAGCGCTGATTCCGAAGGAAGCCGAACGCGGGACTAGAACTGCTCGTAGAGCGCGACCTCGTACCGCTCCACGTCCTGAACGGTGCCGCCGGCCGCTCCGGCAGCGTCGCCGCGGAGCTTGTTCGCCGCCTCCTCGCTGGCCCGCAGCGCCTCCTCGCTCTCCCACAGCGTGATCGTGAGCCCCTTGCCGCTGCTGCGATCAACCAGGAGGTAAGCGCCCTTGGCTCCGTCGAGCTGCCGGAGGGGATTGATGACCGTATTGAACGCCTGGACGGCTTGATCGGCCTGGTCGGCAGAGAACTGATAGCTGCTGACGCGTGCGAACATCCTTCCCCCTCGACTCGACTGGCTAGCGCTAGCTCTGGCTAGTCACTAACAGTAGCCAGATAACCACTGGCGGTGTCAACTAGCGTCCACGGACGTGCAGCTGCCGGATGCCGGAAGACCGCGGCTTCCCACCGCGTCAGGCGACCGTTGGTCCCACCTTGGACAGCCCTTCGAAAGCGACCAAGTAGTCAACTGGACGGAGTGCGAACGCCTGCTCCCCCATGCGCTTGCGGTCGCCGACCACGGCCAGAAACTGGAGGTGGAGTCGGAGCGATGGTTGTGGCTGCTCCCGCAGTCAGCCACCTCTCTGTGGAGCCGGGGCCAACACCAGCAAGCCCTGACGCTGGAGGAGCAGACCCTGACCACGTACCGACGGGTGCTGGGCGAGAACCACCCCGACACCCTCACCTCGATGGACAACCCGCAGCGACCCTCCGGGATCTGGGTGACTTCCAAGGCGCCCGCGAGCTTCAGTAGCACACTCCTGCCGCACGGCGGCGGGTGTTGCGCGAGGACCACCCCAACACCCGAGCCTCAAAGAGCAACCTCGCCCAAGTCCGTCGGGAACTGGAGACTGTAGTTATAGCTCAACGTTCGTTAGGCGCAGCGTGTCGATGATGGCGGTGTCCACCCGGTTGAGCGGTAGCCGGCAAAGCGCCGGCAGGAGCTTCTGGTCGGCGTAGCGCCGGTAGTTGACAAGGGTGTTGGGCGAGATCGGGCGCACCGAGGGGCGCCACTGGAACCAGGCCTCGATGAGGTCGGCCACGGTCTTGCCGGCGGCACCGCCATGCTGGCCGGCGCCCACCTGGCTGATGAGGCGGGCTTCCAGCTGGCGGGCCTCCGCCTTGAAGCAGCTGTGCCGGTCTTCTGGCGCTTCTTCCCGGTGAGCGGGTCGCGGCCGGCGTAGACGACGACCCACCAGCGGTTGCCGCGCTTTTTGATCACCAGGAGGCTTCTTGATCACCCGCCCGAGGGGACAAGGATGATCAGGAGGCAAGCAAAGCAAACAGCCCCAGGTCAACGGCCTGGGGCTTTGGTGTGCACCGCGAGGGATTCGAACCCCCAACCGCCAGATCCGTAGGCTGGTGGTCTACGTCCACGCAGTGGTCCTGAGTGCTGTTGGTCCAGCTCAGGTCAGGGATCGCGTCCAGCCAGCACGAGATATTCCATCTGGTGGCGCCTGGTGGACTGCCACCCGGACTACCACCAACCTGAGCAGGCGGGCAGCGATCTGGCAAGGTCCAACGCCACGACCGTCGGAGTTTGTCAACCGTTCACCGTCTACAAATCCAGCAGTCGGGCAATGCCAGACGTCCTCGGCTAACCAGCCACCGTCTCTGGGGGGAGTACCAGGTCGACGGGAACGCGCAGAGCTCGAGCAAGCGGCCGGATCTGGCCGAGGGCCGGCGCCGACTGGTCGGTCTCCCAGCGGCTGATCGTGGTGACATGGACGCCGAGCAGCTCGGCCAGGTGCTGCTGGGTCATCGGCGGCTGCATGCCCAGGCGAAGCCGCTTGAGCTGCTCCCCGTAGGTCACATCGAGACCCTTCGCCCATCCATCGGCATAGCATATGTGGCGGCTCAATGAACGTCCAGCGACCAAGGCATACCCAGCAGCTATGATCAGGAATGCCTATATGAAGGCATACGACTTAGCGGATATGCTAAGTCGTGCAGTCAGATCATCTTCTTTGGAGGTCAGCATCTATACATACCCCGGCGACCCGCTCGGCATCGACGCCGAGAACCGCCCGCAGACGTCCACGGCCCTCATGCCCAAGCCCAAGCACGATCGTCCGGCTGGCAGGGACTCCCCGGTTACCGGTGCCCAAGCGCTCGACCTCTCCAGCCGTCTCCACGGCCGAGTAGTCCACGCGGATCGGGCCACCCTCACCTTCGTGCGCGACCATGCTCTGAGCCGGCGGCCAGCAGCACCCAGACCCACGGCCACGACCCTGCGGATCACCGGTCAGGTACGGCCTGGCCAGGACGCCCCAACCGAGATCGCCCTGGATCACGAGGTGACGTTGGTGCCGATCACGGTCGCCCCCGCCGACGGGTTCGAGCGGGCCTGCAACCTGGAGGTCGACCACACCGCCATCGGCTGGGTCGCCTACGGCCGGGCAAGCGGCAGCTACGGCTGGGTCTGGGGCGATCAGCTCGCCAGCCACGGGTCGTTCCAGTTCGTGGCCGCCTCCCGTAGCGCCGCGGTGTTCTGCGAGCTGCTCGCCGCGGTACGGGCCGGCACGGTCGCCGACGCCCGCACAACTCCAGATGACGACCCCGCTGGCGCAGAGGTTCTCGGCTGGGGTGGCCTTGCGGCACGGCGATGAACCGTCCGACCAGCTCGTCGCGTGCGCCGAAAGGCCCCGTACCAGGCCAAGCAAGCCGGTCGTAATCAGGTGCTCCCAGCCGGGAGGTGGACGGCACACCCAGAGCACGCGATACGGGGTGGAACTCTAACCCTTCGACCTTCCGATCACGAGACGGATGCTCGGCGTCGACCTGGACGGCTCCAGACGGATCGAGCCTGCTCACGTTGAGTGCCTCGTCGGTCCAGACGGCTCCAGACGGATCTAGAAGGATCGTCTGGATGATCATTGGGATGATCAAGGCGCATCCGAAAGAGAATCGGATGGCAAGCCAAGCGAGCACTACTGAAGGCGGGATCGCTGAGCCTGCCGACCCGAGGCGTGCCGCTGTCAGTGACGCTGAACGGCAGACTGGCGACGCCGATCGCGCTCGTGGTCGGCGGCGGCCTCGGTACACTGCCGGCCATGGAGGTGCTAGTAATCGGCGGCCACGGCAAGGTCGGCCTGCGCCTGCTGCGGCTGCTCGCGGACCAGGGGCACCGGGGCCGCGGCGTGATCCGCAACCCCGAGCAGGCCAGCGACCTCGAGGCGGCCGGCGCCGAACCCGTGTTCTGCGACCTCGAACGCGGCGACGACCTGCGCCCGCACCTCGGCACTGCCGACGCGATCGTATTCGCCGCCGGCGCCGGGCCCGGGAGCGGGCCCGAACGCAAGCGCACGGTCGACTATGGCGCGGCCGTCGCGTCGATGCATGCGGCCAGCGACCTCGGCGTCACCCGGTTCGTGATCGTCTCCTCGATCGGCACCCACGACGTCCCCGGCGCAGGGGAGGCAATGCGGCCCTACCTACAGGCCAAACGCGACGCCGACGACGCCCTCAAGCAGAGCGCCCTCGACTGGACGATCGTCAAGCCGGGCCACCTGACCGATGCCCCCGGCAGTGGCCGCGTCCGGGTCAGCCGCAGCCTCGGCGGCCGCGCCGACGTCCCCCGCGACGACGTCGCCTTGGTGATGTTCGAGTGCCTGCTCGCTCCGAATACCATCGGCGTCGAGTTCGAGCTGTTCGAAGGCGACGTCCCGGCGCGCGAGGCCGTCCGCTCCCTCTAGCCAGCACCGACTGGCCGCTTGCGCGCCGCGAGGGATTCGAACCCCCAACCGCCAGATCCGTAGCCTGGTGCTCTACGTCCACACAGTGCGCCTCAGTACTGTCTGTGCTGCTCAGGTCCGCGGCCGAGTCCAGCCAGTACCAGATATTCCATCTGGTGACGGCTGGTGGACTGCCACACGGACTGCCAGCTGCGCAGGGCGAGGTTCCCGATCATCCGGAAATACGGTGTAACGGGCATTCACTGCGATTCGGTTCTCTGGTAGAGCAGGAGTGGCCTCTGTCGGTCCAAAGGAGGGCCTATGCGCCGCAGACCACGCGCCGTTCTTATCGGCCTACTGTTGTCGCTGGTGGTGATGCTGGCCGCGGGGCCGGCGGCGGCGTTGATCCCCGAGACCGAGGTGACGGTGGGGAGCAACGACACCATCTTCTCCCAGAACAAGCAGAACGAGCCGGCAGTGGCCGTCAACCCGGTCGCCCCCCAGATCCTGGCCGCCGGGGCCAACGACAACATCGACCTGGAGTCCTGTGACGCCGGCGACCCGACCACCTGCCCGTTCACTCCGGGGGTGGGCGTGTCGGGGGTGCAGTTCTCGACCAACGGCGGTACCTCCTGGGTCCAGCCGACCTATACCGGCTATTCGGCCCGTGGCTGCCTCGGCCCCGCCGAATGTGTCCCGGACCCTGATGGTCCGATCGGGACCCTGCCCAACTACTTCGAGAACGACCTGGTCTCCAACGGCGACCCGGCCCTCGTGTTCGGGCCCCAACCGGACGCGGCCGGGGGTTTTGACTGGGACAACGGGGCTCGGCTGTACTACGCCAACATCGCCACCAACTTCCCTGGCCGCCAGGGCTTCCGCGGCCAGGGGGCGATCGCGGTGTCGCGCAGCGATGACATCGCCGGGGCGGTGGCGGGGGACAACGACGCCTGGATGGACCCGGTGATCGTCACCCGCCAGAGCTCGGCGTTGTTCAGCGACAAAGAGCAGCTGTGGGCCGACCAGGCCGAGTCCAGCCCGCATTTCGGCAACGTGTACGTGTGCAATGTCGGCTTCCGCGGGCTGGGCGCGGGGGCGCCGGAGCCGGTGCTGTTCGCCCGCTCCACCGACGGCGGGGAGACCTGGCGGCAGCGCCAGCTGAGCGCGGCCACCAACAACGCCCAGACCGGCGGCCGCCAGGGCTGCACCATCCGGACCGATAGCCAGGGCACGGTCTATGTGGTGTGGGTGGGCACCGATATCCAGACCCGCGAGGGCGTGTTCTTCCAGGCGCGGTCCTTTGACGGCGGGGCCAACTTCGAGCGGCCTCGGGTGATCGTGAGCCCGGTCACCAACGTCGGTCAGCTGGACCCGGTGCAGGGCCGCTTCACCGTGGACGGGGTGGCGGGCGCCCGGGCGCCGGTGTTCCCCATGATGGACATCGCCGCCGGCGCCCCGTTGGGTGCCGACGCCAGCGACCAGATCGTGATCACGTGGGCTGATGACAGCCTCGGCACCAACCAGGAGCGAGCCTGGGTGGTGTGGTCGACCAACGGCGGTGACAGCTACAGCGCCAAGGTGGTCGCCTCCGAGGGCAGCGACCGGGCCAACTTCCCGGCGCCGGCGATCTCGCCCGACGGCCGGGATGTGTACCTGGTCTACAACGCCCACCTGGATCCCTGGCGGACCACCACGGCTGATCCGCGGAGGATGCTGGGGGTCGTCCGTCACGCCAACGTGACCCTGGCCACCGGGGCCGTGGGCGCGTTCACGACCCTGCATCGGGGGGCGGTCGGGGATGGCCGCGGGTCCAGCGCCAACGGCCTGACTACCGAGTTCCTGGGCGACTACAACTACGCCGTGGCCACCCGGGAGTATGCCGCCGCGGTGTGGGTGGATAGCCGCAACGCCGCTGTGTGCCCGGCCATCAACGCCTATCGACAATCGCTGGTCGACGGTGCTCCCATCGCGCCGCCGGCGCCCAACCAGGACTGCCCGGACTCGCCGGCAACCGGTAGCTTCTTTGGCAACACCGACATCTTCGGCGGGTCCTACGCCGACCCCACTACTCCATAACCATCCGTTCAGCAATGAGGGGCGCCCGGCCGGGCGCCCCTCATTCGTGTTGGAGGCGAGAGTCTCGTGGGAGGCGGTGCTGGGCCTGCGCCCCAAAGGACTGCCACGGTCACATTCGCCTGGCAGAGCTTCTCTTGCTTGATAGCCACTGAGCTGGGCGTTCAGCGCGCCGCGAGGGATTCGAACCCCCAACCGCCAGATCCGTAGTCTGGCGGCGGCTGGAAACCTAGCGTCGTCTTGTAAAGGCAGCGCAGGTTAGCCCAGCTATTTCGCGTGGGCGCTGAGCAGGCTGGTACCAGGTAGCAAGGGACCCTCCCGACCAGGGAGGATGCGGCTGTCTGACGGTCGCAACCACCTACCAGGAGGGTCACCCTGCAGGTGCAGGCTACCAACAGCCGTCCCCGGTTCGAAGTCGTCGCCGATGGCCAGGGCATCTGTAGCCACGTCGGGGCAGCATTGCTTGGTGAGCTGTCGGACCGGCTGGGCCTGACCCGTGAGCTTGGCCGCCGCGCCAACCTTGGCGTGCGCGCCGGCGCCCATGACCGCGGCCAGGTGCTGCGGGACTTGGTGGTCACGCTCGCCGATGGTGGCGACTGCGTCAGCGATCTGGCCGCCCTGCGTGATCAGCCCGAGCTGTTCGGGGCGGTCGCCTCGACCTCGACCGCCTGGCGGGTGCTGGCTGAGGAGCTGGCCGGTGACCCGCGTGGGATCGCGGCGCTGTGGTCAGCGCTGGCCAGGGTCCGCGAGCAGGCCTGGGCGCTGGGCGCGGCCCCGGCAGGGCCGCTGATCCTGGACGTTGACGCGACCCTTGTCGATGCGCACTCCGAGAAGCAGGGCGCGGCGCCGACCTACAAGCAGGGGTTCGGGTTTCACCCGCTGGGGGTCTGGCTGGACCGCGGTGATGGCACCGGCGAGGCGCTGGCGGCCATCCTGCGGCCCGGCAACGCTGGTGCCAACACCGCAGCCGACCATGTGGCCGTGCTGGGCATGGCGCTGCTTGGGCTGCCCAAGCCGCTGCGGGGCCAGCCGATCCTGGTCCGGGCCGACTCCGCCGGCGCCAGCCACGCCTTTGTCGACGAACTGGCCCGCCGCAAGCTGTGGTTCTCGATCGGGTTCGACTGCGACCAGCGCGTCCAGACCGCGATCCTGGCCCTGCCCGAGCAGGCATGGCAGCCCGCCCTGGACCCCGACGGCCGGCCCCGAACGGGCGCCTGGGTCGCCGAGCTCACCGACCTGGATCTTGCCAGCGCCGGCTGGCCCGAGGGGATCCGCGCGATCTGCCGCCGTGAGCGGCCCCACCCCGGCGCGGCGCACAAGCTGGCCTTCACCGACGCCGCGGGCCACCGCTTCCAGGTCTTCATCACCAACCAGCCCGACCCCGACCCCGCCATCCTGGAGGCCCGCCACCGCCCCCACGCCCACGTGGAGGACCGCATCCGCACCGCCAAGGCCAGCGGGCTGCGCAACCTGCCGTTTGCCGGCTTTGCCGCCAACGACGCCTGGCTCACCCTGGTCTGCATCGCCCAGACCCTGGTCTGCTGGGCGCAGGCCCTGCTGTTGGACGGCGACCTCAAGGTCGCCGAGCCCAAGACGCTGCGCTACCGCCTGTGGCATACCGCCGGCCGGATCATCCATCACGCCCGCCGCGTCATCGTCCGCATCGATCGCGCCTGGCCCTGGGCCGCCGATCTGGTCACCGCATTCGGCCGGCTCCGGGCCCTGCCGGTGCGCTGCTAGCCCAGCCACCCCGCCAGCCATCACCACAGCACGACTTGGTCTCGCCGGGTGCCGGCCACGCCGGCACGCACGATCAACCACCACGCCAGAACGCCGACCCATGGTTGCCCCGGTCCAGGCGGCCGACCGCGTCACCAGGTCGGCTGATCCTCACCCACCTGCCGACGTCGCACACCTGGTCAACCTTCCAGGCCCGCTCGAACCCGGCCACCCGACTCCTCGCCGCGCGACTCGCGAAATATCGAGGCTAGTCGATCAAGAAACTCATGATTGCCCCTTGGCCCTCCCGGCCAAAGGTCAAACGTTTCCGACAGGTTGAAGTCGCCGGCAAATACCCACGCCTCGCGAGGATCTAGCTCCATATGCACGATGCTTGCCCAAAGTAGATCTGCTACCCAGACATCGCGGTTTAGGGATAGTTTTACCGAGGACACGTCCACGCCTTTGAGCCTAGCCCGATCCACCGGCCAGGCAGGGCTATAAACCGAAATGACCTTC
>JASLBL010000369.1 GCA_030146615.1 Actinomycetes bacterium | reverse complement strand
CCGTTGCCGATGGGAGGTTCGGACGGCTTGGACGATGACCGCGTCACCCATCGCGATCGCCTCCTTGGACTCGGGTGCGGAAGGGGTTGTCGGCTGCTGAGGGGTGGTCAGGCCAGCGGCGGGAGAATCCGGCGGGTTTGCCGGCCGAGGGCCAGCAGCCGGCCGGCTTGACTCCAGACGGCGGCGTCGTCCATCGCCCAGCCGCTGCCCGCGTGCTCAGCCCGGATCCGGACCAGCGCCCAGCCGGCGCCGGGCGCATCATCGAGCGCGGTGCCGAAGTGCACGGTCAGCTCGGCCGAGGGCACCGGCCGCGGGATCGTCCAGATGGCGAACAGCGCCGGCGGCAGGGCGTCGGTCAGCACCGTCGCCGCCTCGGCGTCCAGCGGGCGGCCATCCCGAAAGCGCATCCAGGCGACCAGCTCGGCCCGCTCGCCGCCGGCCAGCGGCCGGGCCGCGGTAGCGGCCCGGATCTCCAGCCGCCGGGCGAACTCGGCCAGCCCCCGCGGCAGCGCCAACGGCGGGCAGTCATCCGGGCCCAGCACCGTCGGGGTGCAGCTTCCGTTGTGGTCTGGACCGGAGCGCGACGCACCGAAGGTCGCCGAGCCCACCAGCACCAGCGCGCCGCCCTGCTCGGCACGAAGGGAGCACACCGCGGCGTCGCGCCCGACCCGCTCCACGACGGCGTGCAGGGCCAGCGGCCGGTCGGCGACCGGGGCCAGGAAGTGCGTGGCCAGCGCACGCACCGGACGGTCCTGGCCCAACTCCCCGACCAGCCGGGCCCGCATCGCGGCCAAGCCGAGCGCGGCCAGGTAGCCGCCATGGGTGCCGGGACCAGACCCCCACGAGCGGTCAATCCACGCCACGAGGGGCGCCGGCCCGTCATTGCGCGGGGTCCCGCCTGGCTCGATCGCCGCCGCGCTCATCAGGGCTCCCATCGGCCGGTCAGTTTGAAGACTGGACCCACCATAGAGGGCGTTAGTTGGAAAGTCAAACCCACCCCTCCTATACTGGCGGCATGACGACGATCACGCGCCCCTGCTCGATCGCCGACACCCTCGGCGTGATCGGCGAGAAGTACTCCCTGCTGGTCCTCCGGGAGATCTTCTTCGGCGTCCGCCGCTTCGACGCCATCGCCCGCAACATCGGCGCCCCCCGCGACGTGCTGGCCGCCCGGCTACGCCACCTGGTCGAGGCCGGCGTGCTGGAGAAGGTCCCCTACAGCGAGCGGCCGCCGCGCTTCGACTACCGGCCAACCGCGGCCGGGCGCGAGCTGCGGCCGGTGCTGCTGATGCTCATGGACTGGGGCGACCGACACCTCGCCGACCATCCGCCAGTCGTCTTCCAGCACACCTGCGGCGCCGACCTGCAACCCGTTGTCGTCTGCCGCGCCTGCGGCCACGAGGCAAGCTCCCGCTCGTTGACCCCCCGCTTCACCGATCCCAGATGGACCAACAGCGAGCCCACGCCAAAGGGCAAGCAGCCGGGCCGGCCCCCCACCAACCCACGCTGAACACCATCGGCGACAAGAGACGAGTGGTAGCACGACCGGCCGAGGACGCCTGATCGTTCGACGATGCCTGACACCGGCGCTGGAATGCTTCCACCAGCGTCGCCGACCTTGTCCAAGCGATCCGGATCTTCATCGATGCCTGGAACGAACCCTGCCAGCCGTTCCAGTGGACCAAGACACCAGCACAGGTCCTCACCAAGCCATGCGTTAAACCACTTCGCTAACGCGACACTAGGCGACCAAGCTTGGTCGTTGGACGACTCTGTGAAGAGAGTCGCCGGGGCTTGGCAGTGCATGCTTTATCCCCAAAGACGAGCCGGTTCATTTGTCGGGTTTTTGGCTGAGAACTCATCAGCATTGGTCGCCAGCCGATGCTACTTGCTGCCAGCCGCTGCTACTTGGTCCAGATGCTATGATCGGCATTGACCTGCGCGAACGGCTGTTCCTGCTGGTCACCGGATGAAAAGGATAGTCCCAGGTTTTTCCTTACCATGGACGTGCTCTCCGGACTGAGCCAGGGCAGGCCTCCATTTCAGCATTAGAAGCTTCCGAATGCTGCCGCTGACGCTGCATACCGGGCGCCGGGGCGCCTGGGTATTCAGTGGGTGATGCCGAGCAGGCGGGCGCCACGGTCGCGCTGGCGCTCACCCTCCATGCGCTACGGGAACCGGCCGCACACCGGGCCAGCCGCCCGAGCAGGATCGAAGGACCACAGCCATGAGGAGCCTTGTGGCCGAGCCGACCAGCGTAATCAGCCGCCAGCTGCCTGCTACTTGCTCAGGACGGCTACCAGGTCATGGCCCTGACCGGGCCCACGGCCAGAAATGAGCCTTGACCGGTCGACGCGCCGCTACACTCCCCCACATGGCAGGCTGCTGCCCCTCTCACGACTATGACCGCTTCTTCAACCAGCGGTTCGCCCGCCGGCTGGCCAAGCGCTACAGGAAACGCGGCCTCGACAAGACCGCCCGCACGATGGTCCAGTTCCTGCGCCAGCTTGGCCTGGAGGGGGCCAGCGTGCTGGAGATCGGC
>JASLBL010000327.1 GCA_030146615.1 Actinomycetes bacterium | reverse complement strand
TGCACGAGGAAGTAGTCGTTCGCCACGCCGGCCTCCACCAACCCAAGTGCAACACACCTACTGGAGAGCGCCCGCGGCCTGAACACGACCCCTGATCGGGGCAGACCGCTGCGCACCTGTCATAACGGATGAAGCTACGCCGCTCGCTCTACGCTCGACCCGCAATCGTCTGAGGAGAGCAATGCGCCGGCTGGCGCGAAGAGACTGAGGGGCGACCGCCCAGATTCGACCATGCCAACGCTGGTATGGCCTCTGGCCTGGGCTTTCTGGTGTGCCTGGCAGGACTCGAACCTGCAGCCTGCTGTTTAGGAGATGGCTCAGCCCAGACGCGGTGCTGGAGCGCGACGATGCTGGTCGAGCGCGACCGTGAAGTGAATCGAGCCAACGGCCAACACGCCAACAAGATCTCGGCCCGGACGGTCCACTGCCCATCCTCCTCGCCTTCTTCGGCGGCTTCAGCATCCGCCGCGACAGCCGACCACTCTTAGAGATACGTGACCACGGAATGCGGTTGCCGTGAGGAGCCAAGGCGTTGCATCGGACGAAAGACGGCGTCAGCGTCGATCAGCAGTCGGGGGCAACAGTCGGTACCGGGACTGAGCCCGGGCCGGCGAGGAAGAGCCTGTATGTCTCGGTGACTGTGAAGTTCATGATCGCCCAGGTGCTCGCGCTCGGCTGGCTCGGAGTGTCCGTGCTGCTGTCGCTCCCCTGGGTTCGTGAGCTCGCCGCGACGATCACGATGATGCCGGCGATCCTGGTCGTCAGCCTGGTCGCCTACCTCCCGGGCTGGCTGGTCGCGTTCCTGGCGGTCAGCCTGCTGCTGGACCGCCAGCCACCCCTACGCAGGTCCCATCCGACCATCCCGGTCACAGTGCTGGTTGCCGCCCGCAACGAGGCCGACCGGATCCAGGAGACGATCTCCTACATCGCCGGCCAGGACTATCCGGGGCCCATCGAGGTCCTGGTGGTCGACAACGGCTCCACCGACGGAACCCGTGCCGTGGCCGAGGCGTTCGGTGCCGCCACCGGCCAGCGGGTCCGCTGCATCGACGAGCCGCAGCCCGGCAAGAGCCACGCCCTCAACACCGGCCTGGCCGCGGTCGGAACCGAGCTGGTCATCACCTTGGACGCCGACACGCTGCTGCACCCCCAGGCCATTCGCCAGCTGGTAGCCCGGCTGCTGAGCGCCCCGCTCGATGTGCAGGCAGTGGCCGGGTCGGTGCTGGTCCGCAACAGCCGCGACAGCCTCTGGACCCGCATGCAGGAATGGGACTACTTCCTGGGGATCGCGTCGGTAAAGCGGATGCAGGGCCTGTACCAGGGCACACTGGTCGCCCAGGGAGCCTTCAGCCTCTACCGGACCCAGGCGCTCCTGCAGGCCGGTGGCTGGCCCGACGCCATCGGCGAGGACATCGTGCTGACCTGGCAGCTCATGCGCAACGGCGCCCGGGTCTACTACGAGCCCTCCGCAGTCGCCTTCACCGCCGCCCCGGCCCGGCTGGTCCATCTCGCCCGCCAGCGGGCCCGCTGGGCGCGCGGCATGATCGAGGGCATCCGCAGCGTGAAGCCCTGGAACCAGCCGCGATGGCTGCTGCGCTTCCTCACCGCCATCGACCTGCTCATCCCGGCCCTGGACGTCGCCTACGCGCTGGTGTGGCTTCCCGGCCTTCTCCTGGCGGCGACGGGCCGCTACTGGATCGTCGGGCCCTACACCCTGGCCGTGCTGCCGCTCACCCTGGTCGTCAACGCCATCCTGTACCGGTTCCAGCGACGCCGAGTCTTCAACCTCCTCGGGCTCCGGGTCCGGCGTAACGCCCTCGGCTTCCTCGGGTTTGTGCTGACCTACCAGATGCTCATGTCCCCGATCGCGGTGGTCGGCTACGGGCAGGAGCTACTGGGGCTCCGCCGCCGCTGGAAATAGCCCCGACCGATCTCTTGTGTGGTCCAGTCGCCGAGCATGAACGACGAAGGTGATGTCGACCACCCACGTCGCTACTGGTGTCCGGCCGCTACTGGGTCGCGCAGTGTCGCTTGGCGAGTCATAGCCTCGCTGATGACGACGGCGAAGGC
This sequence comes from Actinomycetes bacterium, assembly GCA_030146615.1. GTDB lineage: Bacteria > Actinomycetota > CALGFH01 > CALGFH01 > CALGFH01 > CALGFH01. The sequence goes on along the minus strand of JASLBL010000327.1, from coordinate 4,043 downwards.
GGGCAGGTAGGCGACCAGCAGCTCACCCTCAGCGCTTGAGGTCCAGCGGGCTGCTGAGCGCCTGGGCACGCCGACTACCGGGCCCGGGCCACGGCATGCTCCAGGTAGTCTTCGGCCATCAGCTCGGCACCGTTACGACCAGATCCGATCGGCCATGACGCTCGCCGTAACGGTGCCGGAGCGGTCCGTCGTCATGATGCTTGTGAACGGAGTCACAAGGGAGGACATCATGAACGTCGTCATCGCCAGCTCACCGACCCGAGCCCCCGCCCTTGCGGACCGTGACACCGTCGACCACGCCGGCCGCGACCACGAGCTCAAGCGGTCCTGGATCTGGACCCTGGTGGAAGCGCTGGCCTACGCCGGCGCGTCCGTCGACCCGACCGCGGCGCTGGCCGCCCAGCGCTTCGCCCGCATCCGGGACGAGGAGCTGTGTCGAGGCCGCTGGTGAGGGACCAGGTGCGCCAGCGGTGGGGCAACGGCCCATGAGCATCCAGGAGGTCCGTGACGGGAGCGGGCACCGCCAGCAGGCCCATTACGGCGGTGGCCCGACCATGACCGTGCTGGTGGGAGGGCTCTGCGGACTCGCCTGGGCAGCCGGCCTGCGAGGGTTCATGGCCCAGATCGCCGGGTCGGAGGCGAGCGTGGACTGGGCCGGGACCTTCGGCTGGATCCTGGTGCCGGGCATCGGCGTGGGCGCGTTGCTCGGGTGGGCTCAGCACCTTCGCCTCTCGGGCGGTCGCCGAGGGTGGCGGTGGCTCGCCCTGTCGCCGCTGCTGTTCTCGGCCATGCTGTTCAGCAGACCACTTGACCTATCGTCAGCGGCGCCGTCTTCCTGACCGCCATCCCGATCTGGGCGCTGACGGTGACCTCCTTCGCCGGGCCCAGCCTCGCGCTCGACACCCCGCGCGGCGCCTGGGTCGCCGTCTACTACTGGTCGTTCCTAGCCGTCTTGGCGTTGGCCTGCGCCATCCCCCATCGAGCGGTCGCGTCATCGCACACTCACTGAGGGTGATAAACCACGCAGCTACACGAGCAGGGGACCTGCCAGGCGGGCGACGACTCCATAACTGCGCCACTCATGTGCGGCGCGGTCGATCCCTGGATGACCACCGTTTAGCCGTAGCAGAGATCTGGGCAAGAGCAGGGGTTGAGCGCAACCGAGGCCTCGGCGGACGATGGTTGAGCTACGAGGCATTGTTCGGGTCGTCGAGCGCTGTGCAACGCCTGGGACGAGGGTGACGACGCCCGCCAGAGCGCCTCACACCCGTGCCGCCGTTATCCGCCGCGGTGGGTCACCTGCTGTCGCTTGGTGAGTCATAGCCTCATGCGCCGGTGGTCGGGTCGTTACGGTCTCGTACCGGAGGTCTGCCATCCTCGGCTACTGGTAGCCCTGAGCGGTGGCTCGAGGAGCGAATGGTGCGCATGCGGGCGAGGACCAGGACCCTGGCTGCCTGGTCGTTGTGGCTGGTCACCTTGGGGTGCTGCGCCGCCGGGCTGGCGGTCACCTTGGTCGTGACCCGGCCCCTCACCGTTGCCGTGCTGGCGGAAGGGGCCGCCTTCGCGCTGGTGTTCCCGCTGGGCTACGCCACCGTCGGGCTGGTCATGGGCCTACGGCGGCCGGCCAACCCGATCGGCTGGCTGTTCGCCGCCTCGGGGCTGGCCTGGGCGCTGACCATCCCCATCGACCCCTGGGTCAACCAGCTGATCCTGGACCACCGTCCGCTGCCGCTGGCCGCCCAGCTCGCCGCCCTGGCCGGGGAGTTCAACTGGGCGCCAGCGGTCGCCTTGGGCATCACCCTGCCGGCCCTGCTGGTGCCTGACGGGCGGCTGCGCTCGCGCCGCTGGCGGCCGGTGGCGGCGGCCGCCGTGGTCGGCCCGGTCCTGGGGATGGTGGGTGGCAGCCTGATCCCCGGAAAACTCGAGGAGACCGTCCGGCCCATCGCCAACCCCTTCGGGTTGGCCGGGGTGGCCGGCACGGTAGCGGCGGTGGTCGGCTTCAGCGGCCTGGTGCTGTGGGCGGCCAGCATGCTGGCCGCGCTGGTCTCGCTGGTGCTGCGCTTCCGGGCCTCCCGCGGGACCGAGCGCCAGCAGTTGCGCTGGGTCGCGGCCGGCGCCACCGCCGCGGTGGCCGGGCTGCTGGTCGGGATGGCCGGTGCGGTGGTGACCTATTTCGCGGTGCTGTGCGTCCCGGTGGGGGTGGCGGTGGCGGTGTTGCGCTACCGGCTGTGGGACCTGGACCGGCTGGTCAGCCGGACCGTCACCTACGCCGTGGTCACCGCCCTGCTGGTCCTGCCGTATCTGCTGATCCTCCCTGCGGCTACCCGCCTGGTCGAGGGGTCAGGCAGCCTCGCGGTGGCCGCTGTCACCCTGGCCGCCGCCGCCCTGTTCCAGCCGCTGCGGCGCAGGATCCAGGATCTGGTCGACCGGCGGTTCAACCGCCGCCGCTACGACGCCGCCCGCACCGTTGAGGGCTTCGCGGTCCGGCTGCGCGACCAGCTCGACCTGGACGCCCTGGAGGGCGAGCTGCTGGCCGTGACCAACCAGACCATGCAACCCAGCCAGGCCTCGCTGTGGCTTCGGGCCCGGCCCACCGGGGCTGGGCGCCGGTAAGACACACCACCGGCAGGTCCAGACGACCCGCACATGTCACCAGACACCCAACTCCCCATAGGAGGGCTTCTCCTGCCGGGATGACCGCTGACGGTTGCGCAGGCTGGATCTTGGCGGGTACGACAGATCCCGCTGTTGACCTCTCTGGTGGTGGCTGCCGCAGGGCTGATCGGACGCACAAGCGGCGGTGGCAGCGACAGGATCCAGGGGTGTGGCGCGGGCCAGCCGTGGCTGGGTGGCAGCTACTCCGGGGTCAACCCGAGGCGGGGCTTACCTTCGCCTCCCCCGGGGTTCATGCTGCCGTCGGGGAGCTTGCCCGGGACCGTCAAGACCCTTTCCATAGCCCTCTTGAAGGTAGGTCGTGGCGCACACTCGCCTGGATCACTGGCAACGTCCTAGGCGACTGGGCCGTCCGCAGCGGATGGCTCGGGCGAGCTCGCACCATCCTCGCGGAAGCAGGCGAGGATGGACCCGAGCACGGCTGGGTGCTGGTCATCAAGGCCTTCTCAGAACCCGACGCACAGGTGCGGGAGGCGCTGCTCCGGGACGCGATCGCAATCGGACGCCGATTCGGCGATCCCGACATCGAGATCCTGGCCCTGGCATATCTCGGCGGTCTGTTCGTGATGACCGATCGCGTCGAGGAGGGAATGGTCCTCTCCGACGAGGCCCTGGCAGCAGTCTGTGCCGGCGACGTGACAGAGCTTGCCACGGTGGACGAGATCTTCTGCGGACTCTTGTGGGCGTGTGAGCTGGTCATCGACGTCCCGCGCGCGGACCAGTGGATGCGCGCCGGGGTGCCTTGGCGGCTGCTGCCGGCCCGGGAGCTGGGCTGTGGTAGTGGCGTGACCTGCTAGCGGCGGCTGCGCGACTGGCAGTGGGCGGGGTCTGGGAGCAGCTGCATCATCGGCTGCTGGACTGGCTGGCGATGACGGTCAGGGTGACTGGTCCAGGGCCTCGATTGACAGCGTGAGTGTGCGGGCGCGGCGTGGGGGAGTTGATCGGCGCGAATCCGGTCGACCGGGGCAAGGCTGGCTCCAAGTACCACCTGTTGATCGACGTCCCCGGGATCCCGTTGGCCGTCGGGCTGTCGGCGGCCAACACCCACGACTCTCAGCTGCTGGACCAGCTGGTCGACGCCGTTCCGGCGGTGATCGGGCCGCGTGGTCGGCCGGGCCGGCCGCGGCGGCGACCGGCCAAGCTGCACGGCGACAAGACATCCCATGCGGTTAGGCGTCAAGCCGGGGCCGGCGATTCGTCCCGTTGAGGTGGGCGAATGCGGTGTGCTCTTGGTAGGGCTGGTGAGTTTGCCGGCAGTGGTGGAGGCAGCCGAGCAGTCGGTTGAATAGGTTGCGGAGGGCGGCCGCGTGGGCGTCGCCGGCGGCCCGCCGCCGCTGGTAGTGAGCGTGCGCGCCGGGTGAGGCGGTCAG
>JASLBL010000314.1 GCA_030146615.1 Actinomycetes bacterium | reverse complement strand
GTCCGATCGCCCTGGTGGCTCCCTGGTCGAGCCAGACGGCATGGGTGCACAGCCGAGTGATCGCCTCAAGGTTGTGGCTCACGAAGACGACCGTGCGCCCTTCCTGTCCGACTGTCGCCATCCGGCCGAGGCACTTGGCCTGGAACTCGGCGTCACCGACAGCCAGGACCTCGTCGACGACCAGGATGTCGGGCTCCAGGTGGGCGGCGACGGAGAACGCCAGACGTAGATACATCCCCGACGAGTACCGCTTCACCGGCGTGTCGACAAAGCGCTCCACGCCTGCGAAGGCGATGATCTCCTCGAAGCGGCGCGCGGTGTCGCGGCGGCTCATCCCAAGGATTGCGCCGTTGAGGTAGACGTTCTCACGACCGGTTAGCTCGGGGTGGAATCCGGTACCTACTTCGAGCAGGGGTGCCAGGCGACCCCGGGTGCGGGACCGACCGGCCGTCGGCTGGGTGATCCTGGCCAGAACCTTCAGAAGGGTGCTCTTCCCCGCTCCGTTCCTGCCGACCACTCCGAACGACTGCCCTTCGGGCACCTGGAAGCTCACATCCCGGAGGGACCAGAGCTGCTCGCGCGGCTGGCGGCGCCTCAGGCCGCGAACGGACCCGGAGATCGCCTCCCGGAGGGTGCGCCCCGGCGTGCTCTCTCCCAACCGATACCGCTTGCTGAGGTGCTCGACCTCGATCGCGTTGCCCTTCATCAGATCACGTCCGCGAATCGGCGTTCGGTTCGCTGGAAGTACAGAATTCCGCTGACGAGGAGGACAAGCGTGACCGCCATCGAGACCAGCACCGCTGGTCCCGGTTGAGGACCCCGCACCAGAGCCCACCGGAAACCGTCGATCACCCCGGCCATCGGATTGAGGGCATAGAGGAATCTCCATCCGCCCTCCACCATGCTGCTCGGATACGCCACCGGGCTCACGAACAGCCAGAGCTGGACGAACAACGTGATCGCGTGGTTCACGTCGCGATATTGCACGTTGAGCGCTGACAGCCACAGACCGACGCTGAAGCTTGTCGCGACGAGCGCCACAACACAGACCGGCAACGCGAGGATCGCCCAGGTGGGCGCCGTTTCGTAGACGACCAGCAGCGCCCCGAGCGTCAGCAGCGACAGGGCGAGGTCGACGAGCCCGGGCAGGACGGCCGCCAGCGGCACGAGCAGGCGTGGAAAGTAGACCTTGGTCACCAGCGGAGCGTTGCCCACGAGGCTCTGGGTGGCGCGGGTGACGCTCGAGGCGTGATACGACCACACCGACAGGCCCACGAACGCGAACAGCGGGTACGGGATGCCGTCGCTCGGCACCTTCGCGAGCCGTCGGAAGACGAGCGTGAACACCACGACTCCGGCCAACGGCTGGAACACTGCCCACGCGGCGCCGAACACCGCCTGCTTGTACCGAACCTTGAGGTCCCGAAGGGCGAGAAAGCCCCCCAGCTCGCGGTACCGCCAGAGCTCCTGCAGGTCCGGACCGCGAAATCCCCGACTGGGACGGTTCTCGACCCACGCGTCGCGTTCTCCGGACATCCGCATGCGCCCGCCTGACCTCCAGCTGCTCGAGACGATCTGGACGACGGTCAACAATACTGAACGTGACCATTCGCCGGCCCGCCATCGCTGCCAAGTGTGCCGGCTCTAGACCGCCGGGTCGTCGACCTGGGGGCCGTCCGTGGCGTTCCGCTGCTCGACTTGGGCCCGGAGCCGTTCCAGCTCCGACTGGAGCCGCTCGATCTCCTCGTCCAGGTAGTCGCGGGTCGGCATCTCGCCGAGGGCCAGCCGGATCGCGGCCAGCTCCCTGGCCAGGTACTCGGTGTCGGCCTGGGTGCGGGAGCTGGTGCGCCGGTCGCGCTCGGTCTCCTGGCGTTCCCGCTCGGCCTGGCGGTTCTGGGCGAGCAGGATCAGCGGGGCCGCGTACGACGCCTGGAGCGACAGGGCCAGGGTGAGCAGGATGAACGGGTAGGGGTCGAAGCCGGCCTCGCGGTCCCAGAACAGTACGTTCCAGGCGATCCAGAGGGTGACCACCGCCGTCTGGAACACCAGGTAGCGGCCGGTGCCGAGGAACCGGGCGATCGCCTCCGAGAAGCGCCCGAACGCGTCCGGGTCGTAGTGGGGCTGGAGCTGGAGCCGGGCCGGCTGCCGTGGCGCCCCCAGCGACCAGGCGCGCCGGCCCCCACCCGGCCGGACCCTCACCGGGCCACCCCGGTGTCGCGCCGCCAGGCGTCAGGCAGCAGGTGGTCGAGCACATCGTCGATCGAGACCGCCCCCAGCAGCCGGCCCTGGGGGTCGCACACCGGCGCGGCCAGCAGGTCGTAGGTGGCCAGGTACTCGGCCACCCGGCGGGTCGGCTCGGTGGGGCCGATGCAGTCCAGGTCGGTGTCGATGCAGGCCCCCAGCTCCTCGCCGGGGGGCTCCCTGAGCAGCCGCTGGAGGTAGGCAACGCCCAGGTAGCGGCCGGTTGGGGTCTGGGTCGGGGCCCTGACCACGAACACCTGGGCGGCGAGGGCTGGCGGCAGGTCGGGGTCGCGGACCCGGGCCAGGGCCTCGGCCACGGTGTCGGCGGCCCGCATGATCACCGGCTCGGTGGTCATCAGCCCGCCGGCCGTCTCCTCGTCGTAGACCAGCAGCCGCCGGACCGGCTCGGCCTCGTCCGGGACCATCAGGGCCAGCAGCCGGGCCCGGTCGGCCTCGGGCAGCTCGCCCAGCAGGTCGGCGGCGTCGTCGGGGTCCATGGCCTCGAGCACGTCGGCCGCCCGCTCGTCGCCCAACCCGGCCAGCAGGACCGCCT
>JASLBL010000069.1 GCA_030146615.1 Actinomycetes bacterium | reverse complement strand
GGTGTCCTCGTAGGCGAGGCCGGCGAGCTCGTGCGCGCTGGCCGCGCGGCGCGCGGCCTTGCGGGCGGCCCTTGTCAGTGGCGGAAGTGGCGGCGGCCGGTGTGGAGCATGGCCATGCCGGCGGTGGCCGCGGCAGCGGTGACCTCGGGGTCGCGGACGCTGCCGCCGGGCTGGGCGACGGCCAGGACCCCGGCCGCGGCCAGGGCCTCGACGCCGTCGGGGAACGGGAAGAAGGCGTCGCTGCCGGCGGCCGCGCCGGCGGCCCGGTCCCCGGCCTTGGCCACGGCGATCCGCACCGAGTCGACCCGGCTCTGCTGGCCGGCCCCGACCCCGACGACCCGGCCGTCGCGGGCTAGGACGATCGCGTTCGACTTGACGTGGGCGGCCACCGACCAGGCGAGGGCCAGGTCGGCCAGCAGCTCCGGCCCGGGAGGGTCGCCGGCCTGGAGGTCCCAGGTCGCCGGGTCGTCGGCACCCGGATCGGGCTCCTGGGCGAGCAGGCCGCCGGCCACCGAGCGGACGCTCAGCCATCCGGCCGGGCGTCCCGGGTCGACCTCGACCAGCCGCAGGGACTTCTTGCCGGCCAGCACGGCCAGGGCCTCCTCGTCGAAGCCGGGGGCGACCACCACCTCGGTGAAGATGCCGGCGATCCGCTCGGCGGTGGCCGCGTCCAGCGGGCGCGACAGCCCGACGACGCCGCCGAAGGCGCTCACCGGGTCGCCCTCCAGCGCCCCGGCGTAGGCCTCCTCGAGGGTCGCCCCGAACGCCGCCCCGCAGGGATTGGTGTGCTTGACGATGGTCACGAACGGCCGCTCACCATGCTCGGCGACCAGGGCCAGGGCGGCGTCGGCGTCGAGCAGGTTGTTGTAGGACAGCTCCTTGCCCGCCACCTGCCGGGCCGCCCCCAGCCCCCACGCCCCACCCGGCCCGTCGGCGGCGTAGAACGCCGCCCCCTGGTGCGGGTTCTCCCCGTACCGCAGCGGCTGCCGCACCCGCCCCTCGACGATGAGCCGTTCCGGGAACCCGGCCGGGGGGGCCTGTGGACGACCGGGAGCACGCCCAGTTTCCGGTGGGCTACTCTCCCCCACCGGGGGGGCCGCTGCCGGGGCCTGAGGTTCGGGCGTGCCCGCGGAAGGCGCCCTGCCCATCCAGGTGGCGACGGCGGTGTCGTAGGCGGCGGTGCGGGCGAACGCCTTGGCGGCGAGGGTGCGGCGTTCGGAGGGGGTGGTGCCGCCGGTGGTGAGGGCGGTCTCGACCAGGGGATAGTCGGCGGGGTCGCAGACGACGGCGACCCAGGCGTGGTTCTTGGCCGCGGCGCGGACCATGGCCGGGCCGCCGACGTCGATGCGCTCGATGGCCAGGGCGGGGTCGACGCCGGGGGTGGCGACGGTCTCCTCGAACGGGTACAGGTTGACCACGACCAGGTCGAACGGGGCGATCCCGGCCTCGTCCAGCGCGGCCTGGTGGCCGGGCTGGGAGCGGTCGGCCAGGAGGCCGGCGTGGACGCTGGGGTGGAGGGTCTTGACCCGGCCGTCGAGCAGCTCGGGGAAGCCGGTCAGCTCCTCGACCCGGGTGACGGCGAGGCCGTGGCCCTCGAGGGTCGCGGCGGTGGAGCCGGTCGAGACGACCTCGACCCCGGCGGCGGCCAGGGCGGCGGCCAGGCCCTCCAGGCCCCGCTTGTCGAACACGCTGACCAGGGCGCGGCGGATGGGCAGGCGCGGCTCCCCGTTCACTGGGGCACCCCCCTGGGGTTCCTCAGACCCCTCCGGCTCACTGGGGCACCTCCTCGGCCGCCAGCACCCGGGCGTGGCGGCCCTCGACCCGGACCCGGCCCTCGGCGACCAGGCGGACCGCCAGGGGGAGGAGCCGGTGCTCCTCCCGCTTGATCCGCTCGTGGAGGCGGTCCTCGTCGTCGCCGGGCTCGACTGGGACCGCGGCCTGGAACAGCACCGGGCCGTGGTCGACCTCCTCGTCGACCAGGTGGACGGTGCAGCCGGTGACCTTGACCCCGTAGGCCAGGGCGTCGCGGACGGCGTGGGCGCCCCGGAACGCCGGCAGCAGGCTGGGGTGGGTGTTGAGGATACGGTCGGGAAAGGCGCGCACGAACCCCGGGCCGAGGATGCGCATGAACCCGGCCAGGCAGACCGCGTCGGGACGGGCCGCGGCCACCAGGTCGCGCAGGGCCAGGTCGAAGGACTCGCGGTCGGGGTGGTCGCCCGGGCGGACCACGGCGGTCTCGACCCCGGCCCGGCGGGCCCGCTCCAGCCCGTAGGCGCCGGGCCGGTCGGCCCCGACCAGGACGACGGCCATCCCCGAGCCGGGCCCGGCGGCGTCCAGGAGGGCTTGGAGGTTGGAGCCGTGGCCGGACACCAGCACGGCCACCCGCTTGTCGTCCGCCACGGCCTCCCCGGTTCTCGCCACCTGGTTCCCGGCACGGCGGATGCTGCCATCGGGGGCCTGCCCCGGCAACCGGCGCAGCGACGGCTGAGAGGATTGAACCACTCCTGCGCATGTGGTTCACTGCGCCAGCCTGCAAGAATGGACGCCGCAGCACGCCCCAGGCGGGAGGAGCTGGACCACGGAATGAGGACCGGGACCCCCCGCGCCCGCCCGGCGGGGACGGGCCAGCCGGCGGGAGCGTGGCGACCGGGGTCCGTGCCCGAGCAGCTGGGCGTGGCCGGCCTCGGCGCCGCCGGGGCCGCGGCCGCCTACCAGGCGGCGATGGGCGGGGACGGGCTGTGGCTTCCCTGCCCGCTGCGGACGCTCACCGGCATCCCGTGCCCGCTGTGCGGGATGACCACCGCCGCCACCGGCCTCGCCTCCGGCGACCTCGGAGCCGCCCTGGCGGCCAACCCGTTCGTGCTCCTGCTGGCCGGGTTCACCCTGGTCATGGCCGTGCTGATGGCGGCAAGGGCACTGGGGCGGCTGGGGCCGCCGGCTCAATGGCCGGCATCCCGACGCCGACAAGGCTACTGGCTGGCCGGCGTGCTGGCCGCCGCGAGCTGGGCGTTCCAGCTCCACCGGTTCGGGTGGGTGTAGACCGGCTCGCCCGTCCGGGTGAGCGGAGCGAGACGACAGGAGGACGACCATGACCGAGGGGCCGACCCCACGCGACCCGCGGGACGAGCCGACGCGTGAGCCCCTTGGCGGGCCGGACGCGCCCGTCGACCAGCCGCCCCCGGACTACCGCCCGGCCGACACCACACCGGGCGGCCCAGAGGAGGCACCCCGCTGGGAGTCGCCGGGCACCCCGCCGCCCCCGACACCGCAGGGCGGCGGCGCCTGGGACCCCGGCCCCAGCTCCACCCCCCCGCCGCCCCCGCCGCCGGCCGGCGACCCGGGATGGGCCCAGCAGGGCCAGTACGGGCAGCAGCCTGAGTACCAGCAGCCGGGCGGGCAGCACCCGGCGGCCGGCAGCGGCATGGCCGAGAACGTCGCCTCGGGCCTGTCCTATGTGCTGACCTGGCTCACCGGCCTGATCTTCTTCCTGGTCGACAAGCGCCCCGAGGTCCGCTTCCACGCCATGCAGTCGATCGCCTACGGGGTCCT
>JASLBL010000257.1 GCA_030146615.1 Actinomycetes bacterium | reverse complement strand
CAGGGCCGGGCCGGCCAGCAGGCCCGACAGCCGGTCGCCGACCACGGCGGCCAGGGCGGCCCGGTAGCGGCCGGGGGCGGCGCCGGCCAGGCGCCCGATCCTGGCCCACTCGGCGTCGCGCAGGTCGCCCTTGCGGACCCGCTTGGCCGTCAGGTACGCGGCCTGGACCTCGGCCGGGGCGGTCAGGTCCTCCTCGGCAAGAAACCGCGCCGTCGGGAAGCCGTCGCGACCCAGCCCGCCGGGGTCGTCGATGGTGTCGAGGCAGACGACCTGGCCGTCGCGCTCCAGGACCCAGTACCAGCCCTTGAGGTCGTAGTGGAGGACCTGGCAGAGCCGCCAGCCGTCAGGCAGGCGCAGCGGCCAGCGCCGGTCCAGGCCGGTGACCGCGCAGTCGACGTCCAGCCCCGACAGGCCGGCGTCGGTCCCTTCCGGCGGGGGGTGCAGGATCATGACCCGCCGGCCGGCCAGGGTGGCCAGCCGCTGGATGGTGGACGCGTGCCGGAGCCTGATCGCCGCTCACCCCCGACTGACCGGGGGGAATGTATGGAGCTCGACAGACCGGGGCACCCCTTCGGGGTTCCCCGGACCCCTCCGGCCGGGCCCCCGCCCGGGCAGCTGGGCGGCGATCCACTGGTAGGTGCGGGCCAGGCCGTCCTCCAGCGAGGTCTGCGGCTCCCAGCCGAGCACCTCGCGGAGCTTGGAGTTGTCGCTGTTCCGGCCCCTGACCCCCTGGGGCTTGCTGGTGTCGTGGCGGACCCGGATGGTCTTGCCGGCGACCTTGGCCACCAGCTCGACCAGCTCGTCGATGGAGACCAGCCGGTCGGTGCCCAGGTTGAGCGGCAGGTAGTGGTCGGAGGCGGTGATCCTGTGGATGCCCTCGACGCAGTCGTCCACGTAGGTGAACGAGCGGGTCTGGGCGCCGTCGCCCCAGACCTCGATCTGGTCGCCGTCGCCGGCCAGAGCGACCTTGCGGCAGATGGCCGCCGGCGCCTTCTCACGGCCGCCGTCGTAGGTCCCGATCGGCCCGTAGATGTTGTGGAAGCGAGCCACCCGCGTGTCCAGCTTGCCTTCCTCGGTGTAGTACTGGCAGAGCTTCTCGGCGTACAGCTTCTCCCAGCCGTAGCCCTCCTCGGGGTCGGCCGGGTAGGCGTCCTCCTCCTTGAGCGGGGTCACGTCCGGCGACTCCTGACGGTACATCGGGTAGATGCAGGCCGAGGAGGCGTAGAAGTACCGCGCCACCCGGTTCTCGGCCGCCGCCTGGAGCATGTGGGCGTTGATCAGCACGTTGTTGCGGGCGATGTCGGCGTGGAAGGCGGTGATGTAGCCGATGCCGCCCATGTCGGCGGCCAGCTGGTAGACCTCGTCGACGTCGCGGGTGACCTTCAGGCAGTTCTCCCACTCGCGCAGGTCGACCAGCTCGAACTCCTCGGCGGTGGTCTCCTCGTACTCGGGCGCCTTGATGTCGGCCCCCCGGACCTGGTAGCCGAGCCCCTGCAGGTACTTGACCAGGTGGTGGCCGATGAACCCACCGGCGCCGGTCACCAGGGCGGTCCTCTGCGTCATCGTGTGCTCCTCCAGGGTTGGCGTTGGCGTAGCAGTTGGGCCGCGAACAGGGCCACGAACCTCGGGTTGCGGTACAGGTACCGCTTCCAGAGCCGGCGCGGCTCGTGGACGAGGCGGTACAGCCACTCAAGGCCGAGGCGCTGGAGCACCGGCGGGGCCTGGCGCTTGCGGCCGGAGAGGAAGTCGAAGGCCGCCCCGACGCCGAGCATGACCATGGGCAGGCCCTTGTGGGCGGCCATCCACCGCTCCTGCTTGGGCGTCCCCAGCCCCACGAACAGGACCCTGGTGCCGGAGCGGACCAGCTCGTCGGTGACCCGGGCCTCCTCCTCGGCGGTCAGGGGCCGGAACGGCGGGCTCCAGCGGTAGGCGATCCGCAGCCCCTCATAGCGGGCGGTCAGGGCGGCGGCCAGCTCGTCGAGGACGTCCTCCTGGCCGCCGTAGAAGCCGACCGGGACGCCCCGGCGGGCCGCCGCCTCGCACACCAGCGGGGTCAGGTCGGGCCCGTAGACCCGGGAGGCGTCCGGCACCCCGAGCAGGCGCAGGCCCCACACCAGCGGCATGCCGTCGGGGGTGACCAGGTCGGCCTGCTCCATGAGGGCGTTGTAGCCGGGGTCGTCGACCCCCTCGATCAGGTTGTTGACCGTGGCCACGCAGACATAGCGCGACTCGCCGGCGGCGGCCCAGTCCAGGACCTGGTCGGTGGCGTGCCGGTAGCTGGTCGCGTCGACCCGTGTCCGGAGGATGCGCCGAGACCGGAGGGGCTCGGGCTTGATGCGGCGGTCGACCATGCTCAGACGGCGCCCTTGCCGCCCACGACCGCCCCGAAGGTCTTGAGCAGGATGTAGAGGTCCAGCCCGAGGGACCAGTTCTCGATGTAGAAGCGGTCAAGGGCGACGGACGCCTCCGGGCCGAGCGAGCTGCGGCCGTTGACCTGCCACCAGCCGGTGACGCCGGCCGGGACCTCGTGGCGCTCGCCCAGCAGCTCCCTGTTGGCCGCGACCTGGTCGGCGGGCAGGGGCCGGGGGCCGACCATGCTCATGTGCCCGACCAGGACGTCCCACAGCTGTGGCAGCTCGTCCAGGCTGGCCCGTCGGATGATCCGTCCCACCGGGGTCAGGCGGGGGTCGACGGTCATCTTGAAGAAGGGGGCGCTGGTGTCGACGGCCCGGTCGGCGCCGGTGCGCATGGTCCGGAACTTGTGCATCTGGAAGACCTTGCCGTCCTTGGTCACCCGCTCCTGGCGGAAGAACACCGGGCCGGGCGAGGTCAGGCGGACGGCGAGGGCGATGACGGCCAGCAGGGGCGCGGTCAGGATCAGGCCGACCGAGGCCGCGACCAGGTCGAAGCCGCGCTTGAGGATCCGCTGGCGGCCGTTGAGGCGCACCGGCCGCAGCGAGATGGCGATCGTCGACCCGACCGTCTGGAAGCACAGCCGCGAGGTCAGCATGCGCGGTAGGTTGGCCGAGACCCGGACCTCCACGCCCTCCCTCCTGGCCGCCTGGGCGACCCAGGAGATGTCCTCGAAGGTGAGGGCCGATGAGGCGACGAACAGGCAGTCGGCGGCGTGGTTGCGGATCAGGCTCTGGAGCTGCTCGAGGTCGCCGAGCAATGGCAGGGTGTTGGCCCAGATGACCGGGTCGGACCCGCGGACATAGCCGAGGGGCACGAACCCGGAGCCGGGGTTGTCGAGGACGTGGGCCAGGCGCCCGGCCTCGGCGCTGGTCCCGACGATCAGGGTCCGGAACGACAGCCGCCCCCGGTGCTTCAGGCGCAGCTGGTGGTGCCGCCAGGCCCGGCGCGAGACCAGCTCCATCGCCAGAGCAAGCACCCAGGTGGCGCCCATCCAGAGCCGCGAGAACGAGGAATGGGACCAGTAGCTGGCCACCACCAGGAGCACAATCCCGACGCTGGCGGCGCCGAAGATTCGGCGGAATTCTTCAGGCGGCGACAGGTGCTGGGGCGCGTACAGCCCGAACGCCTGAAATGCCGCCAGCCACAGCAGTGGCGCGAAGAGGACGGTGAGCGATTCCCCGAGCGGCATCGGCCGGTTGTCGTAGCGCAGGTAGTAGCCGACCAGCAGGGCGATGACCAGGCAGGCGGCGTCGGTGGCCATCAGGCCGTGGCTGATCTGGCGGTAGCGGCGCAGGGCGTCGCCCGCAGGGGTCGGCGGTGCCGCCGCGGCCGGATCGTCCAGCCGGATTTCCCTCGAGCGTTGCGCCTGCTTCCGCGCGACCATGTGGCCACCCCCCCGGATGGTGCCGACATTGACCAGCAATTCAGGCTCTTCGCGTTTACTACGAATTCGAGCGAATTGCTCGTCGAAAACCGTACAGGCACCGTCCGGGCGCGGCATGCGTAGAAGTTCGTAGATCATCTGGTGCCTGGTGGCTAGTTTCCGTTTGCCGCTCGTCCACCTCCCGGACCGGTCAAACCGCTTTGCCCAGGTCGCCCCGCCTGAGTACGCTGCCACTCGAACCCGTCGGGAGCCAGAAGGAGGCGCAACCCAGGTGGCCAAGGAGGCCGTGCTCACCCCGCAGGGGAAGGACTTCCCCCAGTGGTACCAGGACGTCGTCGCTCGGGCCGAGCTGGCCGAGAACGGCCCGGCCCGGGGGAGCATGGTCATCCGACCGTGGGCGTGGGCCATCTGGGAGCTCATGCAGGCCGACATGGACCGGCGGATCAAGGCCACCGGGGTCCAGAACGCCTACTTCCCGCTGTTCATCCCCATGAGCTTCCTGGAGAAGGAGAAGGACCACGTCGAGGGGTTCTCGCCCGAGCTGGCGGTGGTCACCCACGGCGGCGGCGAGGAGCTGGCCGAGCCGCTGGTGGTCCGGCCGACCTCCGAGACGGTCATCAACCACCTGTTCGCCAAGTGGATCCAGTCCCACCGGGACCTGCCGCTGCTGATCAACCAGTGGGCCAACGTGGTCCGCTGGGAGCTGCGGCCGCGGCTGTTCCTGCGCACCACCGAGTTCCTCTGGCAGGAGGGCCACACCGCCCACGCCACCTACGAGGACGCCCAGGCCGAGACCATGCTCGCCCTCGAGGTCTACCGGGCGTTCATGGAGGAGACGCTGGCCGTGGCCGTGGTCACCGGGGAGAAGTCGGCCGCCGAGCGGTTCGCCGGGGCCGACCGCACCTACACCTGCGAGGGCCTGATGCGCGACGGCAAGGCCCTCCAGATGGGGACCAGCCACAACCTGGGGCACAACTTCGCCCGCGCCTTCGACATCCAGTACCTGTCGGCCGAGGGCAGGCGCGAGTACGTGGCCACCACCTCCTGGGGCAGCTCGACCCGGATGCTGGGCGGGGTGATCATGACCCACGGCGACGACTACGGCCTGCGCCTGCCCCCGGCCATCGCCCCCCACCAGGTGGTGCTGATCCCCTTGGCCGAGGGCGAGGTCGAGCGGACCGTGGACAAGCTGGTCGAGCAGCTCAAGGGCGAGGGCGTCCGGGCCCACGTCGACCGGCGCTTCCACCTGTCGTTCGGCCGCCGGTCGGTCGACTGGGAGCTGAAGGGGGTGCCGGTTCGGATCGAGCTGGGCGCCCGTGAGCTGGCCGCCGGACAGGCCACCATGGTCCGCCGGGACAGCCGGGCCAAGTCCCCGGTGCCGATCGAGGGGGTGGCCAGGGCGGCCCGCGAGCTGCTGGACGAGCTCCAGCGCGGGCTCCACGCCGAGTCGCTGGCCGACCGCGAGGCCCACACCTACCCGGTCGACGACCTGGAGGAGTTCCGCCGCCGGGTCGGCGGGGGCGGGTTCTTCCGGCTGGCCTGGTGCGGCTCCCCGGCCTGCGAGGAGGCCCTCGGCGACGGCACCGGGGCGACCATCCGGGTGATCCTGGACGAGCCGGCGCCCGACGCCCCCTGCCTGGTCGACGGCGCCCCGGCCGCCCACACCGTGCTCGTGGCCAGGGCCTACTGATGCAGGCCCCGATCGCCGAGCAGCACGCCCTGCTCGAGCTCCAGGGTCACGACTCGGCGATCGACCGCCTCGAGCACCGGCGCGCCTCCCTGCCCGAGGACGCCCGGCTGGCCGAGCTCGGCGACGCCCTGGCCGCGGTCGACCAGCTCACGGCCGAGCGCGAGGGCACCCTGGCCACCGTCCAGCGCAACCAGGCCCGCCTCGAGCACGAGATCGACGGCGTCACCTCCAAGGCCCGCACCGAGGAGGAGCGGGCCGCCTCGGGGAGGGTGACCAGCCCCAAGGAGCTGACCGCCATCCAGGAGGAGGTGGCCAGCCTCAAGCGGCGCCAGGGCACCCTCGAGGACGAGCTGCTGGAGCTGATGGAGCAGCGCGAGACCCTCGAGGGGGAGCTGGCCGAGCTGGCCACCCGGCGCGAGGGCTTCGAGGCCGAGCAGGCCACGGTCACCAAGGCCCGCGACGCCGCCCTGGCCGAGATCGACCAGGAGCTGGACGCCGAGCGCCGCGCCCGCGACGGGGTCGCCCCGAGCGTCGGCGACCAGCTACGCGCCCTCTACGACCAGGTCCGGTCCAGGCAGGGTGGGGTCGGCGCGGCCGCCCTGGTCGGCAACACCTGCCAGGGCTGCCGGGTGTCGATCTCCCCGGTCGAGCTGGCCGCGCTCCGCAAGCTCCCGCCCGAGGAGATCAAGCGCTGCGAGAACTGCCGCCGGATCCTGGTGGTCGGGTGAGCGGCGCCGGCCCGGTCGAGGTCGTCGTCTGGGCCGACGGGGGCGCCAGGGGCAACCCGGGCCCGGCCGGGTACGGGGCGGTGGTGGCGACTCCCGGCGGCCAGGTGCTGGCCGAGGAGGCCGAGGGCATCGGGTGGGCGACCAACAACGTGGCCGAGTACCGGGGCGTGATCGCCGGGCTACGCCGGGCCAAGGAGCTGGGCGCCCGCCGGGTCCGCGTCCGAGCCGACTCGCTGCTGGTGGTCAACCAGCAGAAGGGCCTCTGGAAGGTGAAGAACGCCGCCCTGCGCCCCCTGTCGGAGGAGGCGGCCCGCCTGGCCCGTAGCTTCGAGCGGGTGACCTGGGAGCACGTGCCCCGCGAGCGCAACCGCCGCGCCGACGCCCTGGCCAACCGGGCCATGGACGACCAGGGCCGGGTCGGGCGCCCCCGGCAGCGAGCGCCCGACCCGGAGCAGCTGCGCCTGTCCTAGGGCCGCGCTCGGTCCGGCTCCGGTCATCGTCCCTCGTCTTCCCCGGGCTTGTCCTCGTCGGCTTCCTGGCCGACAACCTTGAAGCTCTGGTCGAGGTTGACCTCGACCTGGCGGCCGTCGGCGAGGCGGACCTCGACGCCGTAGGCGGCGCCGTCGTCGCCGGCCTCAGTCTCCAGCACGGTCCCCCCGCCGGTGGCGGCCAGGGCGGCCTCCACCGCCCGGTCACGGGTCGAGCCGGTCAGCTCCAGGTCGTCGTCGCCGTTGGAGGCCGCGGCCGCGACCCCGCCGAACAAGACCACGGCGGCCACCCCGGCCCCGGCGATCCATTTCGTCCTGCGCTGCATCCTCTGTGCCTCCTCATGGTGGAGTTGGTTCCGAGCAGGATGCGCGAGGGATCCTGAGCGGAGCCTGAATGCCCCTGAAGCCGGCTTCAGCCAGCCGGGTCGGGGAGGCGGGGGAGGGCGACCTCGACCCGGGTGCCGCCGGTGGGGCTGGGGGTGATGGCGACCGTGCCGCCGTGGGCGGCGACCAGCTCGGCCACGATGGCCAGGCCGAGGCCGCTGCCGCCGTCGTCGCGGGCGCGGGCGTCGTCCAGGCGCACGAACCGCTCGAACACCCGCTCGCGGTCGGCCTCGGGGATGCCGGGGCCGTCGTCGTCGACCCGCAGGCGCACCACCCCGTCGCGCTCGGCGACCGAGAACGTGACCTGGCCGGCGGCGTGCCGGACGGCGTTGTCGCCCAGGTTGCGCAGGACCCGCCGCAGGCCGGCGGCGTCGGCGTCGACCCGGCCGGCCGACACGGCGGTGGTGTCGACCCGCAGCCTGGAGACGCCGCGCAGCCGCCTGGCCTCGTCGAAGACCAGGTCGTCGAGGTCGACCGGGCGCCTCCGGAGCCCCAGGGTGTGCTCGTCGGCCCGGGTCAGCAGGAGCAGGTCCTCGGCCAGGCGCTGCAGCCGGAGGTCCTCGGCCAGCACCGTCTCGGCCAGCTCGGCGGTGGTGGTCCGGTCCGGGTGGGCCAGGGCGACCTCGGCGTGCTGGCGGATGGCGGCCACGGGGGAGCGCAGCTCGTGGGAGGCGTCGGAGACCAGCCGCCGCTGGCGGGCCTGGGCCCGCTCCAGCCGCTCCAGCATGCGGTTCATGGTCCGGGCGAGGCGGCCGATCTCGTCGTCGGCCGGCGGGTCGGGGACGCGCCGGTGCAGGGCGGTGGCCGAGATGGCGTCGACCTCGGCCCGGATCGCCTCGACCGGGGCCAGCGCCCGCCCGACCACGATCCAGGTCGTCACCGCCACCACCGCCAGCAGCAGCGGCAGCCCGATGGCGAGCAGCCCGGCGACGGCAGCGGTCGCCTCGGTGACGGTCTCGGTGGAGCGGGCGACCACCACCGTGCGGGGCCCGAGCGGGGTGCCGGCGCCGGTGGCCACGGCCAGGAACTCGCCCTCCTCCTCGACCGGCCCGCCGGCCGGGACCTCGACCTCGGCCGACTCGCCGGGCGGCAACCGGGCCACCGGGGCCAGCCCCTCAGCGTTCTCGCTGGCCGCGACCACCCGGCCGCCCTGGTCGAGGACCTGGATGATCCACTCCTCGGGGTCGTCGACGGCCAGCGACCCCCGGCCGGAGGCGTCCGAGGCCAGCACCGAGGCCACGTCCTGGGCCCGCAACCGGGCGGCGGTCCCCACCTCCCGGGTGAGGGTGTCCCGGAGCACCGCCACCAGGACCAGGGCACCGACGGCCATGGCCAGCCCGGCCACCACCACGGCGCCGAGGGTCGTCCGGACCCGCACCGACCCCGACCACCCCCGGAGCCGCGGGTGCTCAGCCGCCATCGGACACCAGCCGGTACCCGGTCCCGCGGACCGTCTGGATGGCCGACCGCCCGAACGGCCGGTCGAGCTTGTTGCGCAGGTGGCGCACGTAGACCTCGACGATGTTGGGGTCGCCCTCGAACTCGTCGTCCCAGACGTGCTGGAGGATCTCCCGTTTGGGCACGGCCTCGCCCTTGCGGCGGAGCAGGAACTCCAGCAGCGCGAGCTCGCGGGCGGTCAGCTCGACCTCGACCTCGCCCCGCCAGGCCCGCCTGGCCGCCGGGTCCAGGCGCAGATCGCCGGCCTCGAGCACGGCCGGCCGCTCATGGGCGCCGCGCCGCAGCAGTGCCCGCAGCCGGGCCAGGAGCACCGCGTACGAGAACGGCTTGGTCAGGTAGTCGTCGGCGCCGTTGTCGAGCGCCTCGACCTCGTCCCACTCGCCCTCCTTGGCCGTCAGCATCAGGATCGGGGTCCAGTTCCCCTCCCGGCGCAGGGTCGAGCAGAGCCGGTAGCCGTTGATCCCGGGCAGCATGATGTCGAGGACGATCACGTCATAGGGGTGCTCGCGGGCCATCCAGAGGCCGTCGGTGCCGTCCAGGGCGACGTCGACCGCGAACCCCTCGGCGGCCAGCCCGTTGCGGAGCCCGGCGGCCAGCCGCCGTTCGTCCTCCACCACCAGCACCCGCATGCTCGTCCCTTCTCGCGCGCCCTCCGCGGCGGAGACGATCCTTCCTGGTCGAAGCTGAACGGCGGCTGAATCATCCACAGGGCGCCGGGACGGCGCGCCCGGTGGCGTCAGGCGTACGGGTCGCGGTCCGGCGGGACCACGGGGCGGTCGACCTCAGGCGTGCCCCAGGTGGCCCGGGTCGAGCCGGCCGGGCGGGCGGTGCCGTCGACGATCACGACCCGGCGCCCGCCGCGGCGCAGGCGGCGGGCGGCCAGCCGGGGGGCCAGCCGCCGGGCCAAGGCCCGGGTCGGGGGCAGCAGCAGCAGCATCCCGACCACGTCGGTGAGGAACCCGGGGGTCAGCAGCAGGGCCGCGGCGAGCAGGATCATGGCCCCGTCGGCGACCTCGACGGTCGGCACGCGGCCGGCGGCCAGGGCGAGCTGGAACCGCCGCCAGGCGGCCAGCCCCTCCCGCTTGGCCAGCCAGGCCCCGGCCACGCTGACGACCAGCAGCAGGGCCAGCGTCGGCCACAGCCCGATGAAGTCGCCGACAGCGATCAGCACCGCCAGCTCGGCCAGCGGGACCAGGATGAAGGCGATGGCCAGGATGGGAACCATGCTCCCAGTATGCCCCCGCCGGGCCGCTATCGGGTGGCATACTTGAAGGTGCAGGGGGAGCCGGCTGGGCGGCCGCGGCCCCGGTTCGCCGGGGTCGAGGAAAGTCCGGCCTCCACAGGGCAGGGTGCTGGCTAACCGCCAGTCGGGGCGACCCGCAGGAAAGTGCCACAGAGAACAGACCGCCGTCCCGCGCACGCGGGGCGGCAAGGGTGAAACGGTGCGGTAAGAGCGCACCAGCGGTCGGGTGACCGGCCGGCTCGGCAAACCCCACCCGGAGCAAGGTCGAATAGGGGACGCACGGCCGCGGCGACGCGGCCCGGAGGCTGGCCCGGCCGAGTCCCCTGGTGGACCGCACGAGGCCGGCGGCAACGCCGGTCCCAGATGGATGGCCGCCACCCCGGGTCCTCCCGGGGCACAGAAGCCGGCTTACAGGCCGGCTCCTCCTGCACTCGGCCTCAGTGGATGCCGAGCAGCCGGTTGAGGATCTGGCGGGGGCTGAGCTGCGAGAAGCCCGGCTTGATGAGCACGAAGTGCAGGTCCTTCTCGCGGTCGAAGTTGGCCCCGAAGCGGACCCCCTGATCCCACAGCCCCTCGCGGACGAGCACCTGGTGCACCCGACGGCCGATGACGTCGTACTGCTGCGGGCTGACCTCGAACTGGTGCCAGCCGTCGGCGACGCGCAGCAGCCGGGGCAGCGCCGAGGTGAGGGTGGTGTTCGGGCTCAGGGTCGGCGGGGGAAGGGTCTGGGTCGAGACCGGGCCCTCAGGGGGCGGCTCGTCGAAGCCGCCGTAGCTGCAGCCGGCGAGCACGGCGATGGCGGCCAGGAGCAGCGCGAGACGCTGACGGGTCATGGGTGCGGCACCTCCGGGTCGATCATCGCGCGTCGGGAACCCCGACGTCTGTCGCGCTCCTGACAGAACACGCGCCGGACCCGGCCCGGGGTTCCATCGAGTGTGGCAAGCTGCTGGGCATGGACCTGCCGAGCAACCCGCCGGTGTCGCCCGCGGTTCGGATCACCGTGCTGCTCCGCCTGGCCAGCGAGGGGTTCGAGGACGCCTTCGGGGCCCGGCCGGAGTGGCTGGAGGCGCCACCGGTCGACCTGGCCGAGCTCCGCGAGGTCGTCGGGGCGGAGCGCATCGGCCAGCTCCGCGAGGCCACCGGCCTGCGCGAGGGCGAGGGCTACGGCGCCGGCGGCCCCGCCGGGGTCGTGCGCCTGTCCGCCGCCGCCCACGAAGGGGTCCTCGGCCTCCTCGGGGTGGCTGCCTTGCCGCCCGACGTGATCGTCGAGCAGACCGACGAGGGCCCCCGCTACCACGTCCCCGAGGACTGGTTCCTCACCACCCCGGCCTGACGGCGTGCTCCTCCTCCTGGCCGACGGCACCCAGCTCCCGGTGGCCGAGCTCCCCGGTGAGGGCCCCTGGACGTTCCTGGTCCTCCAGCCGGACCCGGTCCCGCCGGGCCCGGCGTACCTGACCCGGTTCGGCCGGGTGGTCGTCCCCGACCTGCGCGAGCGGCCCGGCTGGGGGGCGGCCGAGGGCGAGCCGGGATTCCTGGACCTGGTCGACGACCTCGACCAGGTCCGCACCCGGGCCGGGCTCGGCCGGCCGCTGCTGGTCGGGCTGGACGAGCTGGCCCCCCTGGCCAGGCGGGCCGCCGCCGACCAGCCCTGGGCCTGGCGGGGCCTGGTCGTCACCCCGCCGGCCGACCTGGGCCGGCTCGAGCTCCCGGCCGCCGTCCTGGAGGCCGACCCGGCCACGGTGGTCGAGGAGCTGGCGGGCCGGCTCGGCCCCGGGCCCGGATGGGGTGGGATCGCCCCCGACGCCCCGCCCCGGTGATCGGCTTCTGCCTGGCCGCGGGCGCCGGGACCCGGCTCGCCCCCCTGACCCGGGTCACCCCCAAGCCGCTGCTCGCCCCGGCCGGGCGCCCGCTGGTCGACCTGGCCATCGAGGCCCTTCGGGTCGCCGGGGCGACCCGGGTCGTGGTCAACGCCCACCACGGCGCCGAGCAGCTGGCCGCCCGTCTCGCCGGCCGCCCCGACGTCGAAGTGCTGGTCGAGCCCACCCTCCTCGGCACCGGCGGCGGCCTGGTCAACGCCGCCCACCTCGGCCGCCTCGGCCGCGGCGACGACCCGGTCCTGGTCACCGCCGCCGACCACGTCGTCACCCCCGCCGACCTGGCCGCCCTCGCTCGCTTCCTCGACCGGTCCGGCGCCCGCATGGCCGCCGGGCTGATCCCCGCCACCGCCAGCTCGTTCCCGCTGCGCCTTGACGGGACGCGGGTGGCCCGCGATCCGGCCGGGCCCTGGGACTCGGCCGGGGCCTACGTGGTCCAGGCCGGGCTGCTGTGCGAGCTGGAGCGGGGGCCGGCCAGCCTGGTCGGGCGGCTGCTGGGGCCACTGCTGGACCGGGACCTGCTGGCCGGGCTGCCGTTCCAGGGCCCGACGGCCGACGCCGGCACCCTGGAGCGGCTGCTGGAGGTGTCGGCCGGGCTGCTCGACGGCCGCTGGCCCTACGCCCTGCCCCCGGGCCGCCTGCGCCGGGGCGCCGGGGACGGGCCGGTGCTCGTGGTCGAGGGGGCCGGGGCCGACCCGGCGGCCGTGCTGGCCGGGCCGGCGGTGCTGGACGCCGGCTCCCGGGTCGGGCCCGGCGCGGTGGTCACCCGCTCGGTGCTCGGGCCTGGGGCGGTGGTCGGTCCGGGCGCGAGGGTGGCCGGCTCGTTCCTCGGCCCCGGCGCCCACGTGCCGCCCGGGGCCACCGCCACCGCCGCCCTCATCCCGGCGCCTGAGGTGCGGTAGCCTCGGCCCGGCGCCCGATCCCGACCTGGAGGTTGTCCTTGGCTGACCAGCTCACCATCGGCCTGCTCGGCGGGACCGGGCCGCAGGGGCGGGGCCTGGCGTTGCGGCTGGCCCTGGCCGGGCACCGGGTGCTGCTCGGCTCCCGCGACGCCGACCGGGCCGCCGGGGTCGTGGCCGACCTGCTTGGCGGGCGCGACCTGCCGATCGAGGGAGTCGCCAACCCCGACGCCGCCTCCGGGGCCGAGGTCGTCTTCCTGGTGTTCCCGTACGCCGGGCAGGCCGAGATGCTGCCCGGCCTGGCCGAGCCGATCGGGGACAAGGTGGTGGTCGACGTCATCAACCCCCTCGGCTGGGACGAGCACGGGCCCTACCTGCTGGCGGTGCCCGAGGGCAGCGCCGCCGAGCAGGCGGCCGCGCTGCTGCCGCGGGCCAGGGTGGTCGCGGCCTTCCACCACGCCGCCCCCAAGCTGCTGGCCGACCCCGAGCGCCAGGTCGAGACCGACGTGCTGGTCGCCTCCGACGACCCGGCGGCCAAGTGGCTGGTGCTGGAGCTGGCCGACCAGGTGCCCGGGTGCCGCGGGGTCGACGCCGGGCCGCTGCGGACGGCTCGTCAGCTGGAGGGGTTCACGGCGGTGATCGTCGGCATCAACCGCCGCCACAGGATCCATGCCGGCCTCCGCATCTCCAGGCTCGGCGACGACAGGCGCCGGCGCCTGAACGCGGAGCTGCGCGCGGCCCGGGACCGGGAGGAGGGCCCGTGAGGATCTACACCCGCAGGGGCGACGACGGCACCACCGGGCTGCTCTACGGCGGCCGGGTCGACAAGAGCGACCAGCGCACCGAGGCCTACGGCACCACCGACGAGGCGGTGGCCGCCCTCGGCATGGCCAGGGTGTTCATCGCCGACAGCATCCTGGCCGACCTGGTCCTGCGCCTCCAGCGGGAGCTGTTCGTGGCCGGGGCCGAGCTGGCCACGGCCGCCGAGAACAGCCACAAGCTGACCCCCGGCCAGACCAAGGTGACCGCCGAGATGGTCGACGGGCTGGAGGAGGCGATCGACGAGTACGTGGCCAGGACCCATATGCCGGCCGAGTTCATCGTCCCCGGCGAGTCGCGCGGCTCGGCCTTCCTCGACTACGCCCGCACGGTGATCCGCCGGGCCGAGCGCCAGACGGTGGCCATGGACCGGGCCGGGATGCTGGTCGACGGCGAGGTCGTCCGCTACCTCAACCGCCTGGCCGACCTGATCTTCGTCCTGGCCCGCTACGAGGAGGGCGACTTCCGCACCCTCCGCACCGGCTGACCCGGTGCGCAACGTCGTCGACGCCAGGGGCACGGCGGTCAGCCTGCCCGACCGGGTCGGGCGGGTGGTCAGCCTGGTCCCGTCGCTGACCGAGTGGCTGGTGGTCGCCGGGGTGGGGGAGCGCCTGGTCGGGGTGACCGACTGGTGCGCCGAGCCGGCCGGCGCCCTGGAGGGCCTGGCCAGGGTCCGGGGCACCAAGAACCCCGACCTGGCCGCGATCCGCGCCCTGGAGCCGGACCTGGTCGTGGCCAACGCCGAGGAGAACCGCAAGCTGGATGTCCAGCGCCTGGAGGCGGGCGGGCTGGCGGTGTTCGTCACCATGCCGACCACCGTCGCCGGGGCCGTGACCGAGCTGCGCGACCTGGCCGCGGCCGTCGGCGACCTCCCGGGGGCGGCGGCCCTCGACGCCGACCTGGTCGCCGCCGTGGCCGACGCCTACCGGCGCCGGCCGACCCGCCGGGTCCGCTACGCCTGCGCGGTCTGGCGCGACCCCTGGATGTGGCTGGGCCGCCGGGCCTATGCGGCCGACCTGCTCGCCCTGGCCGGCGGCGAGCCGGTGCTGGACGACCCGGCCACCCGCTACCCGAAGCTGGAGCTGGAGACGGTCGCCGGCCTGGGACCCGAGGTGGTGCTGCTGCCGTCGGAGCCCTACCAGTTCGGCGAGGCCGACGCCGGCGAGCTGGCGGCCAGCTTCGGCGAGGCCCGGGTCGAGCTGGTCGACGGGCGCGCCCTCACCTGGTACGGCCCCCGCATCCCGGCCGCCCTGGCCGCCTACCGCGAGCTGCTGGCGTCGGCGGCGTGACCGAGCACCTGACCGACGGCTGGGAGCCCGACCTCCCGGTCGCCGACACCCTGCAGCGGCTGTGGGTCGGCTACGAGCAGGACGAGCCCGTCTGTGTCGGGTCGCTGTTCGTGGAGGCCGGGGTGGCCGCGTTCTCGCTCGGGGTGACCCTGGTGTTCAGCGCCATGAGCCGCCCGGGCGCCGAGGCGCTCGGGTTCCTGCCCATCTGCCGCTTCACCCTCTGGCACCGCCCGCGGGTTACTTCTTGACCAGTTCCGCCTCGATCTCCAGGCGGACCGACTTGGAGAGCAGGAACCCGCCCGTCTCCAGGGCGGCGTTCCAGGTCAGGCCCCAGTCCTCCCGGTTGACCTCGGGCACGACGCCGGAGAAGCCGATTCGCTGGTTGCCCCAGGGGTCGATCGCGCCGCCGAGGAACTCGACGTCGACGGTGACCGGGCGGGTGGTGCCCTTGACGGCGAGCTCGCCGTCGACCTTCCAGTTGTTCTCGCCATCGCCGGGCCGCACCGCGGTGCTGCGGAAGCTGATGGTGGGGTGGTCCTCGACGCCGAAGAAGTCGTTGGAGCGCATGTGGGCGTCGCGGGTCTCGTCCTTGGTGTCGATCGAGTTGGCGTCGATCTCGATCTCCAGGGTCGAGTCCTCGGGCCGCTCGGCCACGGTGGCGGCGCCGCTGACGCCCGGGAACCGGCCGCGGACCTTGGCCATCAGGTGGCGGGCGATGAACTCGAAGGACTGGTGGGACGGGTCGATCTCCCAGGTGCCGACCTCGGGCACCTGGCGGCCGTCGACCACACGGGTACCTGGGGTGGTGCCGACGCCTTCGCTCATTCTGGTCTCCTCCTGAGGGACGGATGGCTCGGATGCCACATTGCCCGCGAGAACACCACCGGAACCATCGTTGTTCCCGCAACTATCCCCGAATTCTGGAGGAGCTCCGGCGCCGGGTCAGTGGTACTGGTGCTCGGGCCCCGGGTAGTGGCCCTCGGCCACGTCCTTGGCGAAGCGGCCGGCCGCCTCGGTGAGGATGGCCCGCAGGTCGGCGTAGCGCTTGACGAAGCGGGGGGTGGGGTCGGGGGTCAGCCCGAGCAGGTCGGTGATGACCAGCACCTGGGCGTCGACGTCGGGCCCGGCGCCGATCCCGATGGTGGCCACCTCGACCGCCTCGGTGACGCGCGCCCCCAGCTCGGCCGGGATCGCCTCCAGCACGATGGCGAAGGCCCCGGCCTCCTGGAGGGCGAGAGCGTCGGCCAGCAGCTCGTCCCCCTCCTGGCCGCGGCCCCTGACCACCTTGCGGCCGAAGGCATTGGCCGACTGGGGGGTGTAGCCGAGATGCCCCATCACCGGGATGCCGGCCTGGGCCATCCGCCGCACCGCCTTGGCCGAGCGGCGCCCGCCCTCCAGCTTGACGGCGTTGGCCCCGGCCTTGACCAGCCGGGCGGCGTTGTTGACGGCCTGGACGGGCGAGGCCTGGTAGGCCCCGAAGGGCAGGTCGGCGACGACCAGGGCGTTGCGGGCCCCCCGAGCCACGGCGGCGGTGAAGACCAGCGCCTCCTCCATGGTCACCGGGATGGTGGTGTCGTAGCCGAGCACGTTGTTGCCGACCGAGTCGCCCACCAGCAGCAGGGGGATCCCCGCCTCGTCGAGCACGCGCGCGGTCAGCGCGTCGTAGGCGGTCAGCATCACGAACCGTTCCCGTCGCTGCTTCCACACAGCGAGGTCGGCAGGGGTCACCGGCATGGCGGCCTCCTTCAGCGCTCCTCGGAGCCCGCCCCGCGGGTCTCCTGGACGCCTCTAGTGTGCCACGGCCTCCGCCGGGCCGCGCTCAGGCCCGGAAGCGGTTCGTGATCGGGAGGCGGCGGTCCTTGCCGAAGGAGCGGCCGGTGATCTTGGGGCCGGGTGGGGCCTGGCGGCGCTTGTACTCGGCCCCGTCGACCATGCGGACGACGGCGACCACGGTGTCGCGGTCGAAGCCGGCCGCGACCAGCTCGTCGATGCTGGCGTCGTCCTCGATGTAGGCCTCCAGGATCGGGTCGAGGACCTCATAGGGGGGCAGGGAGTCGGTGTCGAGCTGGCCAGGGCGCAGCTCGGCCGAGGGGGGCTTGTCCAGGACCGACTGGGGGATGACCATCCCGGCGCCGTTGCGCCAGCGGCAGAGGGCGTAGACCAGGGTCTTGGGGACGTCGCGGATGACCGCGAACCCGCCGGCCATGTCGCCGTACAGGGTGCAGTAGCCGACAGCCAGCTCCGACTTGTTGCCGGTGGTCAGGACCAGGCTGCCGAACTTGTTGGACAGGCTCATGAGCAGCGTGCCCCGCACCCTGGCCTGGAGGTTCTCCTCGGCCAGGCCGGGTTCGGTGCCGGCGAACGGCTCCTTGAGCACGCTCAGGAACCCCTCGACCGGCTCGGCGATGGGCAGGACCAGCAGCCGGAGGCCGAGGTTGGCGGCCAGCGCGCGAGCGTCGGCCAGGCTGTGCTCGGAGGAGAAGCTGGACGGCATGGCCACCCCGACGACCCGGTCGCGGCCCAGGGCGTCGGCGGCCACAGCCGCGACCAGGCTGGAGTCGATGCCGCCGGACAGGCCGATGTGGACGAGGTCGAAGCCGTTCTTGGTCACATAGTCGCGGGTGGCGCAGACCAGGGCCCGGTAGACCTCCTCCTCGTGCCCCAGCGGCCGGGCCAGGCGGCGCTCCACCGGCGGGCCCGGGTCGCCCAGCCGGTCGCTGACCCGCACCCGGTTGACCCCGAGGGCCGGCCGGGGATCGGTGGCCGGGGACCGCCGGGGGCGCTCCGACAGCCGGCCCGTTGCCCCCTCCTCCAGGGTCAGGTCGACCACCAGCAGCTCCTCGGTGAACGCCCCCGCCCTGGCCAGGAGGCGACCCCGGGGGTCGATGTAGGCGCTCTGGCCCTCGAAGACCAGCTCGTCCTGGCCGCCGACCTGGGCGACGTAGAACAGGTGGGCGCCGTGGTCGGCCGCCCTGGTGGCCAGCATGGGAACCAGCCGCTCGCCCTTCTCCAGCCGGTAGGGGGAGGCGTTGAGGCTGACCACCACCTCGGCCCCGGCGGCCACCGCGGTGGCCATCGGCCCCCACGGGAACCACAGGTCCTCGCAGATGGTCACCGCCACCTCGACCCGGCCGAAGCTGGCCAGCAGGACCTCGTTGCCGGGGACGAAGTAGCGCTCCTCGTCGAACACGCCGTAGTTGGGCAGCAGCACCTTGCGGTAGACGCCCAGCACCTGGCCCCGATGGCAGAGGGCGGCGGCGTTGGCCGGGCCGGCGTGGGTCGGGTCCACGAACCCGACCACGGCCGCGGTCTCGCCGACCTGGGCCGCGACCCGCTCGACGGCGGCCCGGCTGGCGGCCAGGAACGACGGCTTGAAGACCAGGTCCTCGGGCGGGTAGCCGGTCACCGCCAGCTCGGGGAACACCGCCAGGTGGGCGCCGACCCCGGCCGCCTCGGCATAGGCGGCCAGCACCCGCTCGACGTTGCCGTCGAGGTCTCCGACGACCGGGTTGATCTGCGCCCCCGCGAGCCGCAGCCGCTCCATACGGCCAGGGTAGCAGCGCAGGTTGGCTAGCCGACCCGCCGGTCGACGGCCCAGGCCGACCCCGGCTGCTGCTTGGCCTGCGACTTCATCTCGGTGGCGGTGGCGACCGCCTCGGCGTAGTGGCAGAAGCGCCGGGTGGCCGTCGAGGCGACCCCGACCGAGATCGAGACCAGGGGGAACCGTTCGATCTGGCGGCGGCGGTTCTCGACCTCGATCCAGCCGCGCTCGGCGTCCTCGGGGTCGTACAGCGACGGGACCTCGCCGTCGAAGCGCTCGATCAGGTCCTCGACCACCGCCTTGGCGGCCTCCTCGGCGGTGATGGCCACGAAGTCGTCCCCGCCGACGTGGCCGACGAAGGCGTCGGGCCGGGCGGTGGCCTGGACGGCGCCGTGGAGCAGCCGGGCGGCCAGCCGCAGGATGTCGTCGCCGCGGGCGAAGCCGTAGTGGTCGTTGTAGGCCTTGAAGTTGTCCAGGTCGGCATACAGCAGGGCGAACTGGCGCTCCTCCCGGATCGCCCGATCCAGCTCCTCCTGGATGCGGGTGTTGCCGGGCAGGCCGGTCAGCGGCGACAGGGCCCGCATCGCCTTGGCCCGGCGGAGCACGCTGCGGACGCGGGCCAGCAGCTCGCGATGGTCGTACGGCTTGAGCACGTAGTCGTCGGCGCCGGCGTCCAGCCCCTCCATGACGTTGGCCATGGCGGTCAGCATGATGATGCTCATGTTGGCGGTGGTGAGCTCGCGCCGGAGCTGCCGGACCACCTCGAAGCCGTCGATGCCGGGGAGCATCACGTCGCACAGGAGCAGGTCGGGCGGCTCGGCCCTGGCCAGCTCCAGCCCCTCCTCGCCCGAGCTGGCCTTCACGACCTGGTAGCCGGCCTGGAGGAGGCTGACCTCCAGCAGCTGGGCCAGGGTCGGGGAGTCCTCGGCGAACAGGACCCGCTCCTCGCCGCCGGGATCGCCGGCCGCCATGCGCACCATCTGTGTCGTGTCCATCTCAGTTCAGAGATTCGGCAGGGTCGGCGCCGCGGTGTAGCCCGCGCGGGCGTCAACCGGGCCGGTGCTCCGGTCGATACCGGCAGAGACCTGCTGGCGTCGTCACCGAAGGAGCCGACCTGGACCCGGCCAACGCCTCGACCAGCGTGATCCTGCTGCGCGTCGACGGACGCGAGTACGCGCTGGCGCTGGGCTGCGTCGTCGAGGTGGTACGGATGGCCGCCCTGACCCCGGCGCCGGTTGCCCCCGATCATGTGCTCGGGCTGCTCGACCTGCGGGGCCGGGTGGTGCCGGTGCTGGACCTACGAACCCGCCTCGGGCTGCCGGCGGCCACGCCCGGGCTGAGCACCCCGATCTGCGTGGTCGAGGCCGGCGGTCGCGCCTTCGGCCTGGTCGCCGACGCCGTCACCGACGTCCACCCGCTCCAGGGGCCGGTGGAGCCGCTGGAGGTCACGGCGGCTGACAGTCCGGTGGCCGGGTCACCCACGTCGGCGGCCGGCTCGTCTCCGTCCTCGACCCCGAGCGGCTCGCCGGGGCGGCAGGGTCGCCGGCGCCCGGCGAGACCGGCCGGGTCGGGGCCGACCGGTG
The DNA here is from genome assembly GCA_030146615.1 of Actinomycetes bacterium. Taxonomy (GTDB): domain Bacteria; phylum Actinomycetota; class CALGFH01; order CALGFH01; family CALGFH01; genus CALGFH01. The sequence goes on along the minus strand of JASLBL010000257.1, from coordinate 4,243 downwards.
ACGGGACCTCGCCCGGGACCGGGGCCAACCCACGACCTCCAGCGGTTCCAGGCGCTGCTCCAGGAGGTGAGCGGGCTGGAGCTGCCCGAGGCGCGCCGGCCGGACCTGCAACGGGCCGTCAACCGCGCCCTGGTCACCACCGGGCTGCCCGACGCCGACGCCCTCTACCGGCACCTGCGGGACCGGGCGGGTCGGCCGGCGCTGGAGGCGTTCGTCGGCGACCTCACCATCGGGGAGACGCACTTCTTCCGCAACCAGCCCCAGTTCCGGGCGCTGGAGCGCCAGATCCTGCCCGAGCTCATCGAGCGGCGGCGCGACAGCCGCCGCCTGCGGGTCTGGAGTGCCGCCTGCTCGACCGGGGAGGAGCCATACTCGCTGGCCATCCTGCTCGAGCGGCTCCTCCCGGACCGGGCCCGCTGGGACGTCCGCATCCTGGCCACCGACATCAACCCGGCCGCCCTGGACCGGGCCCGCAGGGGACGCTACGGCGCCTGGTCGTTCCGGGAGGTCCCCACGACGTCGTCACCGCCTACTTCGTCCGCCACGGGACCACCCTCGAGGTCGCCCGCCGGATCCGGGAGGCGGTCAGCTTCGCCTACCTGAACCTGGCCGGCGACCGCTGGCCGTCAGCCGCCACCCACACCCTGGATCTCGACCTAGTCCTGTGCCGCAACGTCCTCATCTACTTCGGCGACGACCTTCGCCACCAGGTCGCGGCCAGACTCCACGGCGCCCTCGCCGACGGCGGCTGGCTCCTGGTCGCCCCGGCCGAGCTGTCCCAGGCCGTGTTCCGTCACTTCGCCATCGTCAACCTGAACGGCGCCGTCGCCTACCGCAAACCCCCCACCCCGGCCCAGCCCCCGAGTTCCCGGAAGGCGATCCCCGAGCCGTGGCAGCTGGCCCCGGGGTTCCGAAAGGCCACGCCCGACCCCCGGGGCGAGCGTACCCCCCACCCTCGGACTCAGGGCACCGCCGAACCCCACCGCCCGGTGCCAGGCCCCCCGGAGGGGGAGCGTAGCCCACCGCGAGCAGTGGGGCGCGCGGTTGTCCACACCCCCCTGGCCGGCCCCGGCGGCCCCCGCCGAACCGAGCAACCCCGGCGACCTCGCCGACCGCGGCGATCCGGGCGACCACGGCGACCACGGCGACCCCGGTGACGGGCGGGATCCGCTGGGGGCGGCCAGGGACCACCTGGACCGGCTCGAGCTCGACCAGGCCGAGTGGTGGGCTTCGATCGCCTGCCGGCGGACCCCGCTGTCGGCACCGGCCCACTACCTGCGTGGGCTGGCCTTGCTGGAGGCCGGTCGGCTGGAGGACGCCCTCCCGGCGCTGCGCCGGTCGGTGTTCCTCGATCCGGGCTCGGTGCTGGGGCAGCTGGCCCTGGCCGACCTGCTGGTCCGGCTGGGGGAGCCGGCCAGGGCCCGGGGGGCGCTGCGGGCGGCGGCGGCGCTGGTCGGCGACCGCGACCCGGCCGAGCCGGTCGACGGCCACGACGGGCCTACCGCGGGTCGCGTGCGTGACCTGATCGCCGCCCGGCTGGCCCGCCTCGACGGAGACCCGGAGGTGGCCAGATGAGCCCCGGCCTCGACGGTGACCAGGAGGCGGGCCGGTGAGCCCCGACCATGGCGGTTGCCGACCGCCGCGGCCGGCTGGTCGCGGCCCGCGCGGTTGACCGGGAGGGCCGCCCGGTGCGGACCGCCGCCGACGGAGCCGGCCTTGACGTCGCCGACCAGGACTGGTTCAAGGCCGTTGTCGGCGGGCGCATCGCCGACGGGGAGACCTTCGTGGAGGACGTACGGCCCGACGGGCTGCTGGCCCGGCTCGGCGCCGGTGAGGGCGACAACCGGATGGTCGGCTTCACCGTGCTCGTCAAGGACCCCAGGGGCCGGGTGATCGGCGCCTGGACGAGCAGCTTCGACTTCCGGGTGGTCCAGAACCTGGCCGACCGGCTGCAGGAGGCGCTGCGAGGCCGTGGGCTGACGAGTGCGAGGCTGATGCTGGTCTCGGCGGAGGGAGTCGTGCTGCACGCAAGCGACGGCCGCCCCGCGGCCGGCACCAAGCTTGATGACAGTCCCATCCTCCAGCGGGCGCTTCGTCCCGGCGCCGCCGGTGCGACGGAGACCGACGCGCCCGACGGCGGCGAGGGGACGGTGATCCTGGGCTACCATCGGTCCACCGGCGAAGGCTCCTTCGGCGGCCTCGGCTGGACGGTCCTGGCCAGCGAGGACCTCGCCGAGGCGACCCGCCCCGCGGCCGACCTGATAAGCCGGACACTCCTGATGGGGCTGGTGATCGCCGCCGTGATGGTGGCCCTGGCCCTGCTGATCTCGGCCGCGATCATGCGGCGCCTGCGCGCCTACTCCGCCTTCGCCGGCCGGGTCGCCGGCGGGGACCTGACGGCCAGGGTGGCCACCGACGGCGCCCCCGAGCTCCGCGAGCTGAGCGGCCACCTCAACGACATGGCGGCCAACCTGCGCCACCTGTCCACCGAGGTCAAGGGGGGCGCCCACAGCGTCGGAGCGGCCGCCACCCAGATCCTGGCCACCGTCAGCGACCAGGGCTCGAGCTTGACCGAGCAGTCGGCCGCCATCAGCCAGACCTCGGCCACCGCCGAGGAGCTCCGGGCCGCGGCCGAGCACAGCGCCAGCCGGGCCCGGGAGGTGGCCGAGCGCGCCCAGGCCGCCGCCAAGGCCAGCGACGAGGGCACCGAGGTGGTCGAGGGCATCGTCGGGGGCATGGAGGAGATCCGCGAGCGGGTGGAGGCGATCGCCCAGGACATCCTCGCCCTGTCCGAGCAGACCCAGCAGATCGGCGAGATCACCGCCACCGTCGACGACCTGGCCGAGCAGTCCAACCTGCTGGCCCTCAACGCCACCATCGAGGCGGCCAGGGCGGGGGAGCAGGGCCGCGGGTTCGCGGTGGTCGCGGCCGAGGTCCGCAACCTGGCCGAGCAGTCGAGGCAGGGGACCGGCCAGGTCAGGGCCATCCTGTCCGACATCCAGAAGGCCACCAACGAGGCCGTGCTGGCCACCGAGCAGGGCATCAAGGTGGTCGAGCTCGGCCGCGGCCGGGCCCAGCGCGCCGGCGAGGTCATCGGGCAGCTCGGCGACACCGTCCGCGACACCGCCCAGGCGGCCCAGCAGATCGCCGCCTCGGCCCACGAGCAGCGGGTCGCGGTCGACCAGATCGCCATCGCCATGCGCGAGATCAACCAGGCCACCAGCCAGTTCGTGACCGGGGCGAGCGACTCCCGCGACGCCGCCAAGGGCCTCGGCGACCTGGCCCGCGAGCTCCAGAGCCTTACCGAGAGGTACCGGGTGGACGTCGGGGTGACCAGCGACGCCGACCTCCAGGGCCAGCTCGCGGCCATCTTCGGCGCCGAGGCCGAAGAGCGCGTGCAGGCGATGAACCGCCACCTGCTGGCCCTGGAGACCGACCCGTCCGGCGCCGAGCTGGACGAGCGGCTGGCCGGCCTGTTCCGCGAGGCTCACAGCCTCAAGGGCGCCGCCGGGGCCGTCGGCATGGCCGAGGTGGCGTCGATCGCCCACCGCCTGGAGAGTGTCTTCCAGCACATCCGTAACGGCACCCTGGCGCTCCAGCCGGCCGCCTTCGACGTGCTCTACGCGGGCGTGGACACCATCGGGGCCCTGGTCCCGGCGGCGGTCGAGGGCCGCCGGGCCGAGGTCGACGTGGACGTCGTGATCGCCGCCCTCGAGAGACTGGCCGCCGCGCCAGGTTCCGGTCCTGAGCCCCCAGCCCGTCCCGAACCTGCGCCCCGGGAACGCGAACCCGCCCCCCCGGAGCCCGAACCTGGTCCCCCGGAACCCGAGCCCCCGGAGCCCGAACCCGCCCCCCCGGAACCCGAACCCGGTCCCTCGGTCAGCCCTGAACCCGGGCTTCCGGAAGTTGGCCCCCCGGAGGGGGAGCGTAGCCGACCGGCTCGTGGGCTTCCCGCGGCTGTCCACAGCCCTCCGCCGGCGGCGGCCGAGGAGACGGTCCGGGTGGCCGTGGCCAAGCTTGATTCGCTGATGAACCAGGTCGGTGAGCTGGTGGTGGCCCGGATTGCCGCCGACCATCAGCTGGGCGAGCTGCACAGGCTCCAGGAGGACCTGGGCCAGTGGGAGCTGGCCTGGCGGGCGGCCCGACCCGGCCGGGCGCCCGCCGCGGCGTCGCGGGCCCGGTGCGTGGAGGCCGGGTCGGGCCGCCTCGCCGGCATCCGCCGCCAGGTCGACCTGCTGGCCCG
>JASLBL010000240.1 GCA_030146615.1 Actinomycetes bacterium | reverse complement strand
GTTGTGAAGGTGCCTGCCGGGCTGGCTGGGCGTGGCCGGAACGGCTCAGCCCCACCGGGGCTGACAAGTGGCTCGCCGCCGACCCGGGCCGGCCGGGGTCAAGCCAGGCGCCGAAGGCGCCAGCGAGCACTCCTGAGCGCGCAGCGGTGGCTTGAGGCCGGCCGGCCCGGGTCGGCGGCGAGCCACTTGTCAGCCCCGGTGGGGCTGAGCCGTTCCGGCCACGCCCAGCCAGCCCGGCAGGCACCTTCACAACTCCAGAGCGGACGGGGGGCACCAGGGCCAGGGCCGGCCACCCTGCGGGGTAATGGCACGGCTCGGCCTCACACGCACAGCCCTGGCAGGACCCGTCAGCCCCATCCACCTGCGAGCACCCGAGGAGGGAGGCCCTTGGCCGGCCTGTACCGCCCCGACCCCACCGAGCCCTGCTGGACCCCGATCTCTGACCACCGCAGCCGCTATGTCGATGAGCTGGCCGACCCCTGGACCGAGTGGAAGCTCGGCCTGCGCGTCCATGACGAGGTTATCGCCGGCGGCTATGGCGAGGACGCCTGGACGGCGTTCCTGCTCGCCCACGACCCCACTGTCAGCCAGTGACCCGGGGGCCGGCAGCCCGGCCGGAAGAGGTCGGGCCGGCCCCCGCCAACCGATCGAGCCCCAAGGAGGGGACACCTGCCATGCCTGACACCTTCGTTTCCCTGGTCGGCAACCTGACCGACGACCCCGACCTGCGCTTTACCCCTAACGGGGCGGCCGTGGCCAGCTTCCACCTGGCCGTCACCCCCCGCGTCCGCGACGGCGACACCTGGAAGGACGGCGAGACCTCGTTCTTCCGCATCAACGCCTGGCGCGACCTGGCCGAGAACGCCACCGAGTCGCTCTCGAAGGGCACCCGCGTCGTGGTGCTGGGCCGCCTGCGCGCCCGCTCCTGGGAGACCCCCGAGGGGGAGCGCCGCTCCGTCGTGGAGGTCGAGGCGACGAGGTCGCCCCCTCGCTCAAGTGGGCCACGGCCACCGTGGAGCGGACCAGCCGCAAGCCCGGCGGCGCCAACGGCCCCAGCAAGGGCGGCGCCTTCGACGACCCGGCGCCCTTCTAGCCACCGACCGAGGAGGCCGGGGCGGACCCAACCCGCCCCGGCCTTCGTCGCATCCAAGGAGGCCCCCGGATGCAGCAAGAACCCTACCGGATCATCCTGTTCCCCTTCGTCCCCGGCGTGGTGCTCGTGCTTTGTCAGCGGTGCCAGCGGATCGTCACCGCCTGCCCGGACCCCGAGGACGCCCTGTGGGCGGCCGCCTGCCATGGCGCCCGAGGGGTGGGCTGACATGGCCGCCCCCGCTGCCCTGCACCTGCTGCATGGCTGGTGGGTCGCTAGCTGCCCGGACTGCGGCTTCGAGCTGGGCCGGCGCCGCGACCAGGAGGCCGCCGAACGAGCCGGGCAGCGGCGCCGCTGCCCCATCTGCCGACCCCAGCAGGCCGGCCTGAGATACCGGGGGCTGCGCCTGGACGGGCCGCTCCCGGAACTCCACCGCGCGGTCGACCGGCTCCGATGGGACACCGTGCCCACCCCCCTCGACCAGCCGCCAGCCAACCCACCGACGCCGCCGCGGCGGGGCCGTCGCCAGCTCGACGGGCAGGCCGAACTGCTCGACCCGCCGCCCGGCATCGAGGAGTCGGCATGAAGCTCGTCCGCGACCGCATCCCCGAGCTGGCCGCCGCCAACGGCCAGCCCGCCAGCTGGCATGCGGCCGACCCCGAGGAGTTCAGCCGCCGGCTACGCGCCAAGCTCCTCGAGGAAGCCCAGGAGGCCGCCTGCGCCACCAGCCCGGCCGCGCTGCTGGAGGAGCTGGGCGACGTCCTCCAGGTCCTCTACGCCCTCGCCAGCGAGGCCGGCTATGCCGCGGCCGAGGTCGAGTGCGCCCGCGCCCGCAAGGCCCGCACCCACGGCGCCTACACCCGCCGGCTGGTCTGGCACCAGCCCATCACGACCTGAGCCGAGCCCGGGGCGGGATGCGCGAGGCCGCCGCCAAGCAGAGCCCCGCACGCATCCCGCCCCGCACCACCACGGAGGCTACCGCATGCCCACACCCACCACGGCACCGCCCGCGGATCGCGCCGCCCGGCTGCTGGCCGCGATCCGCGTCGCCCTCGTCGTCGCCCTGACCGCGCTCGTGCTAGCCATGGCCGTCCTCGCCTACGTCGTATCCTTCGAAGCCATCCGCGCCTTCGCGGTCGAGACGGCCGCCTTCCCACCCTCCCTGGCCTGGTCGGCGCCGCTGCTGGTCGACTCCTTCACCACCGCCGCCAGCCTGGTCATCCTCTGGCGCTACCTGCGCGGCGACGCCTGGCGGGACCCCTGGTATGCCTGGACCCTGGTCGCCTGCGCCACCGCCGTCTCCGTCGCGCTCAACGTGGCCCATGCCCCGGACCGGCTCGCCGCCCAGCTGTTCGCCGCCCTGCCCCCGGTCGCGTTGTTGGGGGCGCTGGAGCTGCTGATGAGCGTGGCCCGCACCGGCCTGCCGCTCTCCAGCCGCACCCCAGGCCCGGCCCTGGGCGCCGTGGCGGCCGGTGCCTCGCTCGACCCCTCGGCGGGCGGCTACGGCCACCGCACCCCGAGAACGCTTGCCCTGCCGCAGGACCGG
>JASLBL010000231.1 GCA_030146615.1 Actinomycetes bacterium | reverse complement strand
GCCCTGGCGCTTGTACAGCCCGTGGATGATCAGCGGCTCGGACACGATGTCATTGACCGGGATCCTCGGGTTCAGCGAGGCGTACGGATCCTGGAAGACGACCTGGAGGTCGCGGCGGATATGCCGCATCTGCTTGCGGGTCTTGCCGACCAGCTCTTCGCCCTCGAACTTGACCGACCCCGAGGTCGGCGGGCTGAGCTGGAGGATGGCCTTGCCGGTGGTCGACTTGCCGCAGCCCGACTCGCCGACCAGCCCGAGGGTCTCGCCCCGGTCCAGGTGGAAGGTCAGGCCGCAGGCCGCGTGGACATCGCCGATCCGGCGCCGGACCACGCCCCCGCCCATCAGCGGGTAGTGCTTGACCAGGTCGGTGACCTCGAGGATCCGGTCACCGGAGCCGTCCCTGGTCCCGGCCGCCTGGGGAGTGGTCTGGGTCATGCGCGCTCCTCCGCCTCCTCGGCCTCCGCCCGGTCGAGCTCGGCCTTGGCCTGCTCCAGGTCGCCGAGCTGGTCGAGCTGCTCGATGGCCTGGGTGTCGGTCTCGGCCGTCTCGAACACCTCGGCGGCGGCGACGTCCCCGGCCAGCTCCTCGGCGTAGTGGCAGGCGGCGACGTGGTCCACGCCGGCCACCGACCGCAGCGCCGGCTCCTCGGCGTCGCAGTGGGGACGGCTCATCGGGCAGCGGGGCGAGAACGGGCAGCCCGGGGGCAGGTTGATCAGCGACGGCGGCGCCCCCCGGATCGGGGTGAGCGGCTCGTCGCCCTTCTGGTCGACCCGGGGCAGGCTACCCAGCAGGCCAAGCGTGTAGGGCATCCTCGGGTCGTAGTAGATGGCGTCGGTGTCGCCGATCTCGACCGGCTTGCCGGCGTACATGACCAGCACCCGGTGGGCCATGCCGGCCACCACCCCGAGGTCGTGGGTGATGAGCACGATCCCGGCCGAGGTGTTCTCCTGCACCCGGCGCAGGGTGTCCAGCACCTGGGCCTGGACGGTCACGTCCAGGGCGGTGGTCGGCTCGTCGGCGATGATCACGTCCGGGTCGTTGGTCATCGACATGGCGATGACGGCCCGCTGGCGCATGCCGCCGGAGAACTCGTGCGGGTAGTTCTTGGCCCGCTCGGCGGCGTTGGGGATGCCGACGATGTCGAGCAGCTCCACCGCCCGGGCCCAGGCCTTGTCCTTGCCGACGTCCTGGTGGGCGAGGATCGCCTCCTGGAGCTGCCAGCCGACCGTGTAGACCGGGTTCAGGCTGGTCATCGGGTCCTGGAAGATCATGGAGATGTGCTTGCCCCGGATCTTGGTCTGCTCCTTGTCGGACACCTTGACCAGGTTCTGCCCGCGGTAGTTGACCTCCCCGCGGATCCGGGCCGAGCGGGGGAGCAGCCCCATGATGGCCAGCGAGGTCACGCTCTTGCCCGAGCCCGACTCGCCCACGATCCCCAGCACCTGCCCGGGGTGCAGGTCGAAGCTGACCCCGCGGACGGCGTGGACGATGCCGTCGTCGGTTGGGAACTCGACGGTCAGGTCCCTGACCTCCAGCACCGGCCCGCCGGTGGTGCGGGCCGTCGGCTGGTCGGGCAGGGTGGTCGCCATCAGGCACGCACCCGCGTCTGGGTCGGGTCGAAGGCGTCGCGCAGGCCGTCGCCGATGAAGTTGATGGTCAGGGCGATGATCACGATGATCAGCCCGGGGAAGTAGAACAGCCAGGGCCGGGTGGTGGCTGCCTGCTGGCCGGTGGCGATCAGCAGGCCGAGCGAGGTGTCGGGCGGCTTGATGCCGAGGCCCAGGTAGGATAGGGCGGTCTCGACCAGGATGGCCACGGCCACGGTGATGGTGGCGTTGACGATGATCGACCCGGTGGCGTTGGGCAGCAGGTGGCGGAACATGATCCGGGTATCGCTGGCTCCCAGGGCCCTGGCCGCCTCCACGAACTCCTTCTCCCGAAGCGACAGGAAGGTGCCGCGGACCACCCGGGCGATGTAGGTCCACTGTAGCAGCGCCAGCACCAGCCCGATGAAGAACCAGTTCCCGGCCTGGTCGGCCAGGGTGGCGGCGAGCACGGCCAGGATGGCGATCGACGGGATGGTCAGCACCAGGTCGGTGAAGCGCATCAGGGCCGCGTCCACCCAGCCGCGGTAGTAGCCGGCCACGGCCCCGATGACCGCCCCGATGGTGGTGGCCAGGAACGCCACCATGAGTGCGACCTGGACCGACTTCTGGGCCCCGCGGAGGACCTGGGCCATCGAGTCGTGGCCGATGCCGTCGGTCCCCATCGGGTGCTCCAGCGACGGCGGCGAGGAGAACTCGTCGGTGATGTCGGCATACCCGTACCTCCAGAGCCGGCCGCCGATCAGCGAGAAGATCACCACCAGCAGGAACACCACCAGGCTGCCGACAGCCAGCTTGTGGGCCATGAACCGGCGGATGATCATCTGGGTCTGGCTGCGCCGGACCACCGTGAACTCGCGCTCGGTGGTGGTCGCCGGCACCTCGTGGACGTGGACGCCGTGCTCGGTGGTGTGGACGTCCTGGCCGTTCCCGGCGTCGTCACCTGGTGGCCGGGCGGCCGGCGGGCGGGGTCGGGTGTCAGCCATAGCGGATCGTCGGGTCCAGCACCGCGTACAACACGTCTGCGATGAGATTGAACAGCACCACCAGCACGCTGGTCACCATCAGCCAGGCCAGCAGGACGTTGACGTCGTTGAACGTGACCCCGTCGACCAGCAGGGCGCCCATGCCCTGCCAGGAGAACACCCGCTCGGTGATGACCGCCCCGCCGATGATCGCCCCGAAGTCGATCGCGACCACCGTCACCAGCGGGATCAGGGCGTTGCGGAGGGCGTGGCGGGTCATCACCCGCGACCGCGACAGACCCTTGGCCCGGGCCAGGCGGATGTAGTCGGAGCCGAGCACGTCGAGCATGGTGGCCCGCTGGTAGCGCGACCAGGCGGCGAAGCTGATCAGGGCCAGGGCCACGGTCGGCAGGATCAGGTGGCCGGCGTAGTCGGCCAGCCGGGTCCCGAGGCTGCCGGTCAGGTTCGGGGTCTCAGCTCCGACCGTGTACACCACCTGTTCCCCGAACAGGCCGTTGAGCCGGATTGCCCCGTACTCCTTGAGCAGGGCCGCTAACCAGAACACGGGCATAGACAAGAACAGGAACCCGAGGAAGGTGAAGGTGTAGTCGGTTGGGGTGTACTGCTTGACCGCTGACAGGACCCCGGCGCCGATGGCCAGGATAACGGCCAGGATCATGGCCAGGACCACCATCCGCAGCGTCACCTTGAGCCGCTGCCACAGCAGCGGCCGGACCTCGACTCCGCGGACCGACTTGCCCATGTCGCCCTGGACGAAGTTGGCCAGCCAGCTCACATAGCGCTGGGGCATTGGCTTGTCCAGGTTCAGCTCGTGCTCACGCGCCTCGATGACCTGGGGCGGCACGGGCGGGTTGCGGTTCCTGAGCTCGGCCAGCGGGTCGCCGGAGTTGGCCACCAGGGTGAAGACCAGCACCGAGGAGAGCAGCACCAGCGGGATCGCGATCAGCAGCCGGCGGATGATGAAGCTGAACATGGCGCCCCCTCACTCACCCAGTGAGGTCACACGGTGACGATATGCCGACGCGGGCCGGCGGTCCACCGGCCCGCGTCGAGAGTATCTCCCCGCTCTCCCGGACTCTAACTCTAAGCGGCCTTCTGCGCCCAGAGGTTGGCGTTCCAGAACGGGCCCTGGCTGGTGGTGTTGTCGCCGATGCCGACGAAGGTGTTGCGCCAGGCGATGAACGTCGGCTTCTGGTACAGCGGCAGGGTCACCATGTCGTCGTAGAGCTTCTGGTCGATCTGGTTGGATAGCTCGACCATCGCGTTCCGGTCGAGCTCGGCGACGGCCTGCGTGAACATCTGGTCGACCTCGGGGTTGCTGTAGCTGCCGTAGTTCTGGGCGCTGCCGGTCGAGTAGATCGGCTGGTTGCCCGCGAAGAACGGCGTGCTCACCCAGGCGAAGTTGGAGATATCGAAGTTGCCCTCGGGCAGCCACTCGCCGAACAGGACGTCCGCCTCGGCGTTCTTGATCTTGATCTCCATGCCGAACTCTTTCGCCTGGGCCTGGATGAGCTGCTCCTGGGTCTCGCGGAGCTGGTTGCCGGCGGTGGTGGAGATGTTGAACGACAGCTTCTTGCCACCCTTGGCGTAGATGCCGTCGGAGCCCTTGGTGTAGCCGGCGTCGGTCAGCAGCTTCTCGGCCCCGGCGATGTCGCCCTTACCGTAGTTGCCGATGTGGTCCTCGTACTCGGGCTGGTTGTTCATCCACATGCGGTTGCCGAGCACCGTGGCCTTGTCGCTGAACTGCTTGACGGTCCGGTCGACGATCTGCTGGATGTTCAGGCCGGTGGCGAACGCCTTGCGCACCGCCGGGTCGGCCAGCAGCTCGTTCTTGAAGTTGAAGTCGAGGTGCTCGAAGGAGAGCCCGAAGTTGATCTGGCTGGTGACGTCGGGGATCCCCTTCACGACCTGGACCTGGTCGAGCTGCGGCTGCGGGTAGATCAGGTCGACCTCTTGGTTCTGCAGCGCGGCCGGCTGGGTGGTCGACTCCGGCAGGAACCGGTAGACGATCTTGTCCAGGTGTGGCTTGGGCCCCCAGTACTTGTCGTTGCGGGCGATGGTCAGGCTCTGACCAGGGGTGTAGCTCTCCACGATGAACGGGCCGGCCGAGGGGATCTTCTCCGGGTTCTTGTCAAGGCCGGTGTTCCAGCCGCCCGGCTGCTCCTTCACGTAGTGGGAGGGGATGATGTACTGCGAGAAGAGGGACTGCCAGTCGGCGAACTCGTTCTTGTAGACGGTGGTGACCGTCTTGCCGCCGTCGGAGCCGGTCACCGACTCGATGTCCTTGTAGCCGGTGGTGGAGACGCAGTCGGCCTTCTTGTCCGTCTCGTTGCAGTTCTCCCACCAGAAGATGAAGTCGTCGGCGCTGACCGGTGTGCCGTCCGACCAGACCGCATCCTGCTTGATCTTGTAGACGACCGTCTGCGGGTCCTGGGTGGTCAGCTCCGCGGAGTCCATGAAGTCCGTGTTGAGTTTGACGGTCAAGTCCGGGTGGAGGTTGAACACCGACGGGTAGATGTTGGTGACGATGTTCGACAGCGCGAACAGGTTGTCCTTGGAGGTGTTGGGGTTGAAGCCGGCTTGCTCCTGGTCGGCGGCATAGCTGAGGGTGCCGCCCTCCTGGATCTGGGCCTCGCCGCCGGTGTCCCCGCCCTCGTCGCCGCCGCCGCAGGCCGCGGCGACCATGGCGAGACCGACGAGCAGCGCCGCCAGCCTGACCGTACGCAAACGATGCACTTGAGTCGTACCTCCTGTCCGGAGTCGTGGCCCGCCGCCCACCGCGGTCAAGGACCTGAAGATCGGGAGCGGCATCGTGACCGGGGGCCATTGCCGCGTTGCAGGAACCCCTACGTGGCGCACCTCCCACCTGTCGGCCTCGGGGGTAAGCAGAGATGTCGAAGACCGGCAAGTCATTTGCGGCCGAATCGTACCCTCGCCGCTGGAGCGTGATCATAAGAATTTTCTCAGACCAGCGGCCATGGATAGGCCCGGTCGCCTCTCGGCGAGGGCAGGTGGCCGCTCCTGACCAGGGCCTTGGCCAGGCGGGCCAAGGCCCTGGTCAGGAGCGGCCGCCTGCCCTCGCCGAGAGGCGACCGGGCCTATCCATGGCCACTGGTCTGAGAAAATTCTTATGATCACGCTCCAGCGGCAAGGGTACGATTCGGCCGCAAAT
>JASLBL010000194.1 GCA_030146615.1 Actinomycetes bacterium | reverse complement strand
GATGCCGGGCTGACCGTGTCCAGCCTGTGCCGCGGCGGGTTCTTCGCCGCGCCGACCGGGACCGAGCGACGCGCCCGGATGGACGACAACCGCCGTGCCGTGGACGAGGCCGCCGCGCTCGGCACCGGCGTGCTCGTGCTGGTCTGCGGCGGCATGGTCGACCGGGATCTCGACCGCGCCCGCGGCATGGTGGCCGACGGCATCGCGGCCCTGGCCCCGTATGCACGGGAGCGTGAGGTCCGGCTCGCGATCGAGCCGATGCATCCGGTGTTCGCCGCCGACCGCTCGGTGATCGTCACCATGGCGCAGGCCTTGGACCTGGCCGAGCGGATCGACGAGGGGGTCGGTGTGACGGTCGACACATTCCACCTGTGGTGGGATCCAGATCTCTGGCGACAGCTGGCCCGGGCCGGCGAGCGCATCCTCGCACTCCAGGTGTGCGACTGGCTCTCGCCCATGCCGGCTGAGCCGCTGCACGGCCGCGGCCTGCCGGGCGACGGGATCGTCCAGGTGCGCCGCATACGCGAGGCGGCGGAGGCGGCCGGCTACCGCGGCCCGGTCGAGGTGGAGATCTTCAACCGGGAGCTGTGGGCTCTGCCCGGCCGCGAGGCCGTCCGCGCCGTGCGCGGCAGCTTCCTGACCCATGCGTGACCAAGGGACGGGGTCATGCGAGGCGAGCGTGTACGACTGACCGAGTTCGTGGACGGGCTCGTGGTCCGGTATCCAAGAGCCGATCGAGCGGACCCACGACACCCTGATCGGTGCCATCCAGCAGCTAGCCGTGAAGCTCCACTACCTGGCGGCCCAGGACCCGCGCGGGGAAGCTGCCCCGACAACCGGTTGCGCGTGACTGGGTCGGGCCTGACATCGACCGCTGCTTCGAGCCGCCCGACGGCGACCAGTCGCGACCCTTGCAGCGCGCCGCCGCCCTCTCGGTGGTCGGCCGAGCCTGGCAGCACGGCCGCTTCTGGGTCAACGACCCCGACTGCCTGCTCCTCTCCCCGGGCGTGCAGCAACGCGAACGGTGGGCGCCGACGGTCGAGCGGTACGGCGGCCTGCGCGGATCCTCCGACCGGACGGCGACCTCGACGGCTGGGGGTTGGCCACCACCCGGCGGCTCCTGGCCGAGGCGCCGGCGCCGGTCCCGTTCGGACTGACGCCGCTGGCCCCGACCTGAAGGGTGCGTAAGGCGTTCATGCAGCTGACCGGTACTCGTGCAGGAGTCCGCCGAGCAGATCGTGTCGACGGACCCTGCCTTGCTGATTCTCACCGAGCACCACCTTGTCGGTGGGTCGCCTGCAGGGGCTGGCGTGAAGCCGACGCCGCGACGGCGGCCCTCTGAGGAGGCCTGAAGGGTGCGCAAACGCGTTCATGCAGCTCGCCGGTACTCGTGAAGCAAACCGCCGAGCAGGTCGCGTCGATGCACCGTGCCTCCATGATCCTCCCTGGGGATGGTCGGCCGGGCCGGCGAATCTGGCGCTTGCAGCCCGAGTGCGCGGTGGGGCCGGTGGCCGTTGTAATGCTGGACGTAGACCCGCAGGACCTGGTCAAGGTGGTTGCGCCCGAGGATCAGCAGCCAGTCCAGGTACTCGGCCCGCACCGTACGGATCCAACGCTCCGCATACGCGTTCGCCTTGGGCGCTCGGACCGGAGTCACCAGCACTTCCCCACCCTGTGAGCGGAACACGTCGTCGAAGCTGCGGGAGAACTTCGTGTCGTGGTCGCGCAGTACAAAGCGCACCTGTCGTTCCCGCTCGCCTCGGATCAGCAGGTTGCGGGCTTGCTGAGCGACCCACGTGCCGTTCGGGTGGGCAGTGACTCCGGCGAGGTGGACCCGTCTGGTGTCGAGTTCGATAAATAACAGCCCATACAGCCTTCGCAGCCACACCGTGTCGACGGTGAAGAAGTCACAGGCCACGATGCCAGCGGCCTGCTGGCGCACGAACGCCGGCCAGCTCTTGCTCGCCCGCCGCGGCGCCGGGTCCAGCCGGTGGCGGCGGAGCGTGGTTCGGATCGCGGTGGCCGAGACCCGCACGCCAAGCCGGAGGAGCTCGCCCTTGATGCGCTGGTAGCCCCACCGCGGGTTCTCCGCGGCGAGGCGGACGATCAGCTGCTGGATATGGTGGTCCAGTGGTGGTCGGCCGGTCTGGCGATACGGGAAGGCCCACGCGCCGGCGACCAGCCGGCGGTGCCAGCGCAACAGCGTCTCCGGCTGGACGAAGAAGCAGGACCAGCGGGCTCTGGGCAGGACGCGGCTGACCGCGGCGAGCAGGGCCCGGTCGGCCGGTTCCAGCCTGGGACGCGGGATCTGGCGACGCAAGACCGCAAGCTGTGACGCAGCACCACGATCTCCAGGTCCTTGACGGCATCACCGCGGGCTGCCAGCGCGAGCAGCTGGATGGAACGACACAGGGTCAGGTAGGCAAGGTTCGACAGCATCCCGGAGGGCCTCCGAAGGTTCGAAAGAGGCCTCACGCTACCGAGCCGAGTCCAATGCAAACCGGCAGCTCACGGGGCTCGTATGAGTTTGCGTACCCTTCACGCTGGTAGCCGACCAGCCGATGGGGTCCAGGTGGGCCACGTCGAGGCCGAGCTCGCCGGCGAGGGTGGCGTAGCGGCGGTTGTGGTAGCGGCCTTGGCGGCTGGAGTCGCTGATCTTGCGAGCATGCGCGAGGCCGTGGGCGGCCTCGTGCAGCAGGGTGCCGAGCACGTCGACCGGGCCGAGGTGCTGGTCACCGGCGAAGGCCTCCAGCGCGGCCCGGTCGGTGGCCTGGTCGGTGAGTTGCCAGCGGCCAGCGCCAAAGCGCCCAGATTCAGCCGCCGGCTGCGGGGGTTCCTACCCGAGGCGACCCACGCTGACGACCGGGGGGACGTCGGGGTGGTGAATGCGGATGGCGGCCCAAGCGTGTTCCAAGACAGCGACCAGACGACTAGCAGCGGCGCGATCAACCAAATGCGGCGGCCATGGCGTGGCCTCCTGGCCTGATTCCGCCATGGCCGGCGGAGAACCCGGGCGGCCGTTCTATTACCGGATGCTCCACTATGATTCCGTGTCGGGCCGGATGTCCCCCTAGACAGGGGCCGGTTGTTCCAACAACGAAGCCTTACCCGCCGAGGCGAGCCACTGCTGCGCTGTGTACCACCCCCTGCAGAGTTGGGCAGCTCAGCACCGTTGACGCTCCTGTGTCCCAGACCGGAAGGTGCGACCCAGGTTATAGAGGTGTGAAGACCTCACCCAGACCTAGAGCCGATCCTATGGCTGAACCGAACAAGCCGAGGCCATACCCGCCTCATCACGTCGGCACCAGCACCGGCATCGGCCACCCCCGGCGACCGTCCGGCGAGAACCCTACCGTCCGCTCGCCTCTCCTTCACCCGCCACCCAACAGGTGCACGATGAGCCCTCCAACCAGGGAAAACGCCCCACACCTGGACGCGGGATCGAGGTATGGTCCCACCCCAGCCGACGACCACGGGGAAGGCCGGCCGCCGCCGGCCACAGCACGACGCGTCCAGGAGCAAAAATGGCCACCCACCCCCGATCCTGGCCACCGCCCACCTGCCCGACCATCCTCCCCAACCGTGCCCCCGAACCACGCAGGCTCCTCCAGCAGCGCCCTGGCCACGTTGCCCGAGGTGCTCACCGTCCGGGAGGCCGCGACGATCCTGCGAGTCGGGCGCAACCAGCTCTACCAGGCCGTCGCCCGGGGCGAACTGGGCGCGGTCCGCATCGGCCGCAGCATCCGCATCCCCAGACACGCCCTGCTGGACCTCCTGGCATCGGCCACCCCACCGACCGCCAGTGGTGATGACTAGCCGCGGCAACCTGCAACGCAAATGCGTCAAGGGCCACCCCAAGGCGGCCGGCAAGTGCTCGGGCCGCTGCATCCGCTGGTACCCGCGCCTCGAGCTACCCCGCCACCCCGACGGCACCCGCCGATTCCAGGCCCTGGGCGGCTACCCCACCCGCGCCCAAGCCGAGGCCGCCCTGGCCGAGGCGCTAGCCCGCCGCAACCACGGCATCACCCTCGACCCGGCCAAACTCACCTTCAACCAGTACCTGGACCGCTGGCTCGCCCACATCCAGACGACCCTTCGGGCCCGGACGGTCGCCCGCTACCGCGCCCTGCTCGCCCATCACGTGCGCCCCTACATCGGCCCCCAGCTCCTCAAGGCCCTGGAGCCACTGCAGGTCCAGGCCATCTACGACCAGCTGGCCGTCGGCGGACGCCAGGACGGCAAACCGGGCGGGCTCGCCCCCCAGCACATCTTGGCCGTCCACCGCTGCCTGCACCGCAGCCTCGAGCAGGCGGTCAGCTGGCGGCTGATACCCCGCAACGTCGCCAAGCATGCCACCCCACCGCCACGCCCCCACCGCGAGGCGGTGGCGCTGGCCCCCAACCAGGTCGCGGTGCTGCTGGACGCCGCCGACCACAGCCCCTCGCCATGGCTTGGCCCCTGGACGGTGCTGGCCGCGGCGACCGGCGCCCGCAACGGCGAGCTGTGTGGCCTGGAATGGGCCGACCTGGACTTGGACGCCGGCACGGTCCGGTTCCGACAGGCCCTCACCATCGTCGACCCCGCCGTCCTCCCCGACGCCAGCCCCGGTGATGGCGACGCCGGCGGTCGGCGCGGGGAGCTGGCCGTCGGGCCGGTCAAGTCCGCGGCCAGCAACGCCATCCTCACCCTGCCACCGTTCGCCGTCCAGACGCTGCGCCATCACCGCCATGAACAACTCCGGCTCCGCCTGGCCGTGGGCCAGCCCGCCACGATCGAGCTGCGCTGGGTGGAACCGGGCCGGCCACCCCACCCGGTCGAGCTCGACCTGGTGTTCCGCACCGAGCGCGGCACGCCGGTCAACCCCAACCATGCCAGCCGTGCCTTCGCCCGCTTGGCGGCGAAGGTTGGGCTGGCCGCCCACCCGCACCTGCTGCGCCATGCCCTAGCCTCAGCCATGGCAGCCCAAAGAGAACCGGCGAGCATCATCGCCGCCCAGCTGCGCCACGCCGACGGCGGTGCGCTTGCCCAGCGGGTGTACATCCACCAGCTTCCCCAGACCGCGCCCCGGCTGGCCGGGGTAATCGAGGGGATGTTCGGTCCCGCGGCGCGGGCGGCCCAGGCGGGGCTAATAGTGTCGGCGGGGCGTCGGGCGGAGGGAAACCGGAGGGAAAACCAACCCCGCGGGCACGCCTGACGGGCTACGCGGGGCCCGCGTTTCCGCAGCTCAAAGGTAGTGTGGCAGGGACAGGATGCGTACCTGTGTAGGCAATGCCGGCGATTTACAGGTCGCAGAGCCGTCTCCCCGCGAGTCCCCTCCCATCCCCACCTGGTACTGACTATCGCTTGTGACGTGCACAAACGGCCTGTCGACAGCTTCGGCCGTCATTTGGCGTCCCCGCCTGTTCCAGCCCGTCCCGCATGGCTTGGCGTCGGGCGGAGGGAAGCAGGAGGGAAATCCTGGCCGCCGTCTGATCAGCGTTCCGCAACTATGGGGCGACCCAGGGTTCGAGTCGGTGGTCCAACACGACCCGATCGAGCGGAGGACGATCCCGAACGGCACCGAGCCACGGACAGCAGTGACGCTGGGGCCGTCAGGCGAGGTGCGTGGCTAGCCGGCCGGGGATAGCTCGGACAGGGTTTCTAGCAGAGCCCGGATCTCCCGGTTGGGGTAGCGTCGGTGGCCGCCCAAGGTGCGGAAGAACGGCAGCCTGCCCTCCTGCGCCCAGCGGCTGACCGTCTTTGGTGACACATGGAGGAGCTCGGCGACCTGCGCGGTGCGTAGGTAGCTGGGCTCGGTTGGCTGGGGCAACGCGCTCTCCCGTCCTTGCTGTCGTCCCCCCCGTTGGGGGACGACACTATGCCTGTGGGGGTCGGATGGCATCGAGGGTTCTACGCAGGCTGTTCATCCTGCGATGGATCCCGGTGCGGCTTGGCTCGCGGCCGGTGTCATCCATAGACGTTGACCAGCCTGACGGCGCCGGCCCCTGACCTGGAACTTCGCTAACACCTACCGCGGTGGCTCCCGTCACACAACTGGCATGCACAGTCATCGTCCTGCTGGGCGGCATGATCAGACGCCCGGTTGTGGTAGGCGCTGGCTGTAGCCGCTATTGTGCGGCCGGCAGGGTTCGCGTTTTGCCTCGCAACCTGCAGGTCGAGCTTGTCCCTTGCCGTCGGCGCCAGCGTCGGGCCGGTGTTGGTCGATACCTCCGAGACGGTGGAGGGAGGGACAAGTACATGACTGTTGGAACCGTGAAGTGGTTCAACGCCGACAAGGGCTTCGGCTTCATCGCCCCCGAGTCCGGCGAAGACGTGTTCGTGCATTTCAGCGCGATCCAGTCGACTGGCTACCGCTCGCTTGATGAGGGCCAAGCCGTTGAGTTCGACGTGACGTCGGGGCCGAAGGGCCCCCAGGCCGCCAACGTGCGGCTGCTCGAGCCCCAGTAGCCACCGCCGAACAGCCCGCCCAGCTGCCTGCCGGGCGGGCTCTGTGCGCTGAAGGATCGCGCTCGCGGCACACCTGGCACATAGCGGCTCTCGCCCCGTGGGTCCCGTGCTATGCCGTCTTGTCCGTCGTCAGTGTGAGCGGCCCGGGTGCGCGGGTAGGTCCATGCGCCCGCGACGAGTCGCCGGTGCCAGCGCAGCAACGTCTCGGGCTCCACGAAGAAGCACGACCAGCGGGCTCGGGGCAGGACGCGGCTGACCGCGGCGAGCAGGGCCCGGTCGGCGGGCTCATGCGTGGGATGTGGGACGTGACGGCGCAGCACAGTGAGCTGGTGGTGCAGCACCAGGATCTCCAGATCCTTGTGGGCATCACCGCGTGCGAGCAGGGCGAGCAGCCGGATAGAGCGGCACAGCATCAAGTAGGCGAGCTTCGACAACACCCAGGTGGCCCCGAGATGGTCAGCAGAGGCGTCACACTACCGCGTCATTGTTGAGTGAACCGGCAGCTCAGAGGCCACGTCGGAGTTTGCGCACCCTACGGGCGCCGTCCAGGAGGGCGCCCGTAGGCCTCGCCGGCCTGGGCGAGCGCAAGATAGGCGAGGTCCCAGGTGCTGTTCAGGCGGCTCCTTCATCGTCCATCGTCGGCAGCAGCACACCGCCCCACGGTTCATGACGAAAAGCCGCTCTATCTGTGAGCGGGTCCCCGGGGTCAATGTTGCATCCGGGGTCTTTGAGCTGCTCGGTTGTTAGCTGGGCGGGCGCCGCACGAGGCCGAGCCGGTGCATGGCCGCGGCCTGCTCGAGCTGAGCGGCTAGGTTGTCGAGCAGGCTCGAGGCCGGGACGGCCGGCTCTAGAGCCAGCCGTGCGATCAACCCGTCAACCACCACATGGGCAAGCCGTTCGACCTCAGGGTCGACGGTTCGGACCGGCTGGTCGGGGAGCTCTTTGGAGGAACCGGTGAAGGAGCCCACGCATTGATCAACTCCTCAGTGACGCTCGAAGCTGGGATGCTGGGCCTCGAGTCGAGCGTCAAGTGGCGCGGACCGACAAGGTTCGAGCAATGTCGCTTGCGCTGCCGCGAGTCTACGCCCGATGCCTACCGAGGACGCGCCGCCACAGGTCGCATCGCGGTCACTGGGATCGGCCTACCCGGCCCAAGCTCGACTTACGGCCAGCGGCGCCGAGCCCATGGCGAACTGCGGGGCGGTGCGAGCCCGGCACCACCATGGCGGTTTGCCCCCCGGCCACGTCGCGGCTTGCTCGAGGAGAGGGCGAGATTGCCTGGTCAACCGGACAGACCTGGCGGGTCAGTGCGCCCGCGTAGGGGCGGCCCGACGCCGACCTGATCTGCAGGCAGGGAACCGTAGCCGAGGACGCGGCCGGCCCCAGACCGTGCCCGGCAGGCCCGACCGGCGGGAGAGTACGGTGGACGCGCGATGCGGCTCCGGCCTGGCCGTGCCCGCCTCCCAGGTGGGTTGGTCGGAGCCTGGCAACCAGGCCAAGGCGGTGACACCTCGTGACCCGCCGGAAGACCCGCCGGCCCGGGGAGATCACCATCGCGCCCGGATCCGGGTTCGGGAAGGGCCGCAGCTGCACGTGCTGGCCCAAGCCCGACGACGCCCGTCCGTGCACTCCGCAGACCTGCGACTGGCGCTGCCGGGCGTGTCGCATCCATGGGCGGCCGTTCTACAGCCACGGCGACCTGCAGTACCTGGAGCACGGCACCGGGCCGCTGGCGGCGGAGCTGGACCGGTTGTGGCGGGCCAGGGGGACGATGAGGGGCGGCACGGCCCGAGACGCAGCGGCCCCTGACGGTGACGGCGGGCGGGCTTTGCCGCGGGGCGCGGCTGGGCTGGCGCCACACCGCCCCCACACCCGCACGGTGACAGACCTGTACTATCCGGGCCTGCAGGACCCTCCACCAGGCCAGGACGGCCGCAACGCCGGCAGCGGACAGTAGCTGGAAGTCCCCATGCCGCCTCACCGACCTGCCGTGCTTATGCCCCTTGGGGAGGGTGCAGCCGGGCTTCGCGGCAGTCCGAGCCAGCTCCTTGCCACGCAATGTGGTGCGGAGTCGGGCAGGTGCAGATCTAACGTCTGGGGCGGGAGAGGAGGCGTTCGGCGACGGCTCGGATCGGTTGGTTCTCGATCTGGGCCTGGAGGCGCAGCAGCTCGACCGCGGCAACCTGGTCGAGCCGTTCGCGCTCCATGATGAGGTCGCGGGCTTGCTCGATGCGGGCGTCATGTTCCACCGCATACCGCAGCGCAGGCGAAAGCGCCTGCTGCTGACGGGTCGTGGCCAGCTGCAGGGTCGTCACGATCAGCCGCGCGAAGCCATTGGGGGCCGCCAGGTCCTGGGACGGCCACGGCTGCGGGTCGGTGCAGGCGAAGTCGAGCACCCCGATCGGGCCATGGCGCTGGCGCACCGGTGCGCTCAGCCATGCCCGGATACCCGCCGCCAGCGCCAAGGGTCGAAAGTTGGGCCAGCGTGGCTCGCCGACAAGATCCTTGCTGCTGGCGCTGCGGTCTTGCTTGAGCCCTCGCAGTGGTCGCAGCCGCGCCTTCAGGCGCGAAGGGTGCAAACGGGTTCATGCAGCTCGCCAGTACTCGTGGAGCAGGCCACCGAGTACGTCTCGTCGATGAACGCTGCCTTCTCGGCCCTCGTCAACGACGTCAGTCCGGCGGCTGGATCCGGCGCCTTGAGCTGCAGCGCCCGGGCGCCCGATGCCGGTTGTAGTGCTCGACGTAGACTTGGAGGACCTGGAGCACTACAACGCCCATCGCCCGCATCGGGCGCTGGAGCTGAACCCACCAGCCCCGTCCACCGGTCTGACGCTCACCGACGAGGACCAGGAGGAATCGTCAAGAGTTGTGGATGGCTAGGTCCTGGCATGCTCACGCGGCGACCTCCTCAACGTCGTCAGGACGTTCGACCATCACCCCCTTCTCGAACTTGGCGCCGGCGCGCACCAGCGCGACCAGGTGCGGGCCGT
>JASLBL010000180.1 GCA_030146615.1 Actinomycetes bacterium | reverse complement strand
GGAACACCGTAAAGCCCATCTCGGCGAAGAGGGCGATGTCCTCGGCGTAGCGGTCGTAGAAATCGATGGCGACGAGCTTCAGGTTGTCGGGGGTCGGCCGCCGCGTCCGGGGGCCGACGATCCCCTGGGGCATCACGTCCTGGATCGACAGGCCCTTGCCGCCCTTGTCGTAGGCACCCTCCAGCTGGTTCGCGGCCGTGGAGCCGCCCCACAGGAAGCCGCTCGGGAACGGGCTTGCCATGGCGCTAGGCGTGGGCCGGCACCGCGGCGAGCTGGCCGCGCATCTCCGCCGCGTACTGGTCGGCGTTGAGGCCGGCGAGCAGGTGCAGGGTGCCGTCGCCGACGACTGCGTGGGCGGCGATGCCCGCGTCGTTCAGGATGGTCTCGTCGACGACGCTGGTGTCCCTGATCTTGACCCGCAGCCTGGTCTCGGCGACGGCGTCGACCTTGACGATGTTGTCCGGGCCGCCGAGGCCGTCGATGATGCCGCGCGCCTTCTCGGGCGCCATCGGGTCGCGCAGCCGCACGGTGGCCCCGCCGGTTGGCTGGTAGCTGATCTCGCTGGCCGCCTCGTCCGAGAGCTCGGCCTCGTCACCGGCGGTCTTCAGGTACTCCTCCATGTCGGTCTTGAGGTTGTCCGAGCGGGTCCCGAAGATCGCCTGCATGTTGTTCCCGACCAGCAGCACCCCAGCCGCCCCGAGGGCCTTGAGCTTGCTCTGGTCGGCCTTGTTGATGTCGTGGACCCCGACGCGCAGCCGGGTGATGCAGGCGTCCAGGTCGGTGATGTTGCTCCTGCCGCCGAAGGCGAGCACGAGCTGCTGGGAGAACCGGTTGGCGGCGTCCTCGATCGCCTCGCCGGGCTCGGCCTCGGCCTCCTCCCGCCCCGGCGTCTTGAGGTTGAACGCCCTGATGAGGAAGGTGAAGACCAGGAAGTACACGACGAAGTAGATCGGCCCGATGAGCAGGACGAGCCAGGGCTTGATGTCGTTGGCGTAGAAGAGGCCGTAGTCGATCGCGCCGTGGGAGAAGGTGTAGCCGAGCCGGCCGCCCAGCAGGTACATGATCGGGAACGAGAGCCCGGCCAGGAGCGCGTGCACCACGTACAGCAGCGGCGCGACGAACAGGAAGGAGAACTCCAGCGGCTCGGTGATCCCGGTGAGGAAGGAGGTCAGGGCGCCCGCGGCCATGATCGAGCCGGTGCGAGCCCGGTTCTCGGGCTTGGCCGTCCGCCAGATCGCCATGGCCGCTCCGGCCAGGCCGAACATCTTGAACAGGAACCCGCCGCCGAGGATGCCGGACTCCGGGTGCCCGGCGAAGAAGCAGGTCAGGATGCCGTCGCAGTCCTCCCAGCCGCCGACGTTGAGGGTGAAGAAGAACGGGGCGTTCCAGATGTGGTGCAGCCCAAAGGGGATGAGCGAGCGCTCGACGATCCCGTAGATGAACACGGCGAGCGCCGTGTTCGCCTTCACGATCCCGTTCGCGCCGTTCTCGATGAGCTCACCGATCGGCGGCCAGATGAAGGCCAGCACGACGCCGACGGCGATCGCGGCGAAGCCCGTGACGATGGGGACGAACCGCTTCCCCGCGAAGAAGCCGAGATACTGGGGCAGCTGGATGCGGAAGAACCGGTTGAACATGTATGCCGCGATGATGCCGATGAGGATGCCGCCGAAGACGCTCGTGTCGACCGTGTCCTGGCCGAGGATTTCGGTGGTCTCGACCCCCCGAGCCTGGGCGATGACGCCGAGGGTCCCGTTCATCACCAGGTAGCCGATCGTGGCGGCCAGCGCGGCCACGCCGTCGTTCTTGGACAGGCCGAGGGCAACGCCGATCGCGAAGATCAGCGGCAGCGCCGCGAAGATCGGCGCCCCGGAGCCCTCCAGGACCTGCAGGAAGATGTAGAGCGGTTCGGCGATCAGCCCCGCGGCGACCGGGTCACCGACGGCCCCTTCGGCGTCACAGGGCGAGGGCGCGCCCTCGAGGACGCACACCCCTCTGTTGACGGCACGCTGCTCGAACCCCCCGCTGAAGGCGCCGCCGACCCCGAGCAGGATGCCCGCCACCGGCAGGACCGAGACAGGAAGCATCAGCGACTTGCCGATCTTCTGCAGGAACCCGAACGCCCGGCTCCCCAGGCTGCTCCTCGGCGCGGGCGCGGGAGCCGTCGCTGTCGTCGTCATGGCGCGTTCTCCTTCGTCACCGTGGGCCGGCGTGGCCGCTCAGGACTCGTCGTGGTAGGCCGGCACCAGCGCTCGGACCGCCGCCGCGGAGTCCCGGCTGAGGGCTTGGGCGGCCAGCTCCTGGCACTGGGCGAGGGACAGGGACCGGACCTGGGCCTTGACGGCCGGGACCGCGGGGATGCTGACGCTCAGCTCATCGACGCCGAGCCCGATGAGGATCGGCACCGCCTGAGGGTCGGAGGCGATGCCACCGCAGATCCCGACCCACCGGCCGGCCTCGTGGGCGGCCTTCACGGCCTGCGCGATGAGCCCGAGCACCGCCGGGTTGAGCCCGTCCACCTGCGGCGCCAGCCTGGGGTGGCCGCGGTCCATGGCGAGGGTGTACTGGGTCAGGTCGTTCGTCCCCACCGAGAAGAAGTCCACCTCGGCGGCGAACTGCGGCGCCATGACAGCCACGGACGGCACCTCGACCATGATCCCCAGTGGCACCGACGCAACCCCGAGGTCCTCGCGCTCCTCCTCGAAGATCGCCTTGGCCTGCCGGAAGTCCTCGATGGTGGCGATCATCGGGAACATCACGTTGATCTTCGCGCCGGCGTCGGCAGCCCGGAGGATCGCCCGGACCTGGGTGCGCAGCACCTCGGGCCGGTCCAGCCCGATCCGGATGCCCCGCTCGCCGAGGAAGGGGTTCTCCTCGGGCGCGATCGGCAGGTAGGGCAACGGCTTGTCGCCGCCGACGTCGAGCGTGCGGATCACCAGCGGCTGACCAGGCGCCAGCGACTTCGCGATGGCCGTGTAGATCTCGGCCTGCTCGTCCTCGGTCGGCGCCTTCGTGCGGCCGAGGAAGACGAACTCCGACCGCAGCAGCCCGACGCCCTCGGCGCCCTTGCGCATCGCCTCCTGGGCGTCCTCGAGGCCGCCGATGTTGGCGACCACCTCGACGCGGTGCTCGTCGCTGGTGACGGCCGGCTCGTTGGCGTGCGCCAACTCCTCGGCCCGCCGTGCCGCGAGCCGCTCCTGGTGCCGCCGGATCCGGGCGACATCGTCTTCGGACACGTTCACCCGCAGCGTGCCCTTGGCGCCGTCGAGGATCACCAGGGTGCCGTCGGCGATGTCCAGGGCCCGCGGCTCGATACCTGCGACCGCCGGGATGTCCAGGGACCGAGCGAGGATCGCGACGTGCGACGACGCGCCGCCGGCGACCGTGCAGAAGCCGACCACCTTCGTCCGGTCCAGCGACGCGGTGTCCGACGGCGTGAGGTCCTCGGCGATGAGGATCGTCCCCTCGGGGATCTCCGCCTTCTCGCGACGCTGCCCGGTCACCTCTTCCAGGACGCGCTGGCCGACGTCGCGGACGTCGGTCGCGCGCTGGGCGAGCAGCTCGTTCTTCGAGCCGGCGAGCCGGTCCGCGTAGGTGGTGTAGGCACGCCGCCAGGCGAAGGCCGCGCTCTTGCCCTTGTCGATCGCGCTCGAGGCGATGTCGAGGAGGTCCGGGTCGCGCAGGATCTCCCGGTGGGCGGCGAAGATCGCGGCCTTGTCGGCGTCGGCGTCCTGCCTGAGCCGGGTCTCCAGGGTCTCGAGCTGGACCATGGCATGGTCGAGTGCTTCGTTGAGGAGGCGGCGCTCCTTGTGCCCGTCGGCCGAGTCCTCCTTGACCTCGATGTCCTCGTGGATTACCCGCAGGACCTTCCCGACGCCGAGGCCGGGCGAGGCCGCCACCCCGATCAGGACATTCGGGTCCTCGGACCGCCGGACCGGTCTCGCTGCTGCCGGAGTGGGGGAGGCCTCGGCCGCCGAGACGGGCACGGCGCCCTCCTCGCCGAGGCCCTCGCGGAGGGCCTCGGCGAGTTCCTCGGCCGCCTGTGCGGCGTCCGGGCCGCGGGCGATGATTTGGACCTTGTGTCCCGTGAGCACCTCCAGGCCCATGATGGCCATCACGCTCTTCGCGTTCGCGTTGTCGTCACCTCGTTTGAGCCGGATGTCGCTCTCGTACTTCTGCGCGAGGTTGGCCAGGACGGCCGCGGGCCGGGCGTGCAGGCCCTCCGGGTTCGGGATGATGACCGCGTCGGAGGTCACGGTGCGGCCCGCCGGTGCCGGCGCACCCTCGGCCGCGCCTTCCCGCTCGCCGTCGCCGAAGGTGACCTCGGCGACGTCGTCGGCCCCTGCGGTCACCAGGCCCGTTCGTGGCGTGAACGACGTGAGGAGGTCGGAATTGGCGATCACCATCTGCGTGAGCAGGCTCTTCGCGCTGGTTGCCACCCTGTCCAGGTCGAAGCTGATGAGCTCGTCACCGGTGCGGACCTGGTCGCCGACCTTGACCTTCGCATCGAAGCCCTCGCCACGCATCTTCAAGGTATCGAGACCGATGTGCAGCAGCACCTCGAGGTCTCCCAGGGTCCGGATGGTGACGGCGTGCAAGGCGGCGTGCAGGTGGATGACCTGACCGTCACACGGCGCGAGGAGACGATCGCTCAGGGGGTCGATCGAGATGCCCTCGCCGACCATCTTCTGGGCGAAGACCGGATCGGGGACCTGCTCGATCGGCACGAGGACACCCGTCAACGGGGCCTTCAGGTCGAGACGCGTCACGGGCGGTGCAGAGGCTTCCGTCGACATGGCTGTTCCCCCTTAGGACACCGCTAGAGTGGGAGCTCAGTCCGTTTTGGGCATGGTCGCGTTGCTCCCTCGCCGCGGTGGTGGCCCTCCACCCCAAGCCCTTCCGTGCCCGCTTCCGGCCTGACCTTCGTCATGGACCTCCGATCGAGGAGGGAGGGTCGCGAAGATGGTCGTAGAAACCCGATATATGCCCGACACCTGATGGTCTACACCCAGCTACCAGGCGATCGATCGGCCCGGTTCGGAGGTGGTCGGGACAGAAACCTGTACCACCTCCTTGCCGCGCCGGTGTCCGGTGTTGCGTACCCGCACGGTGACGCTGACGTCCTCCTGGCGTGCCCCGTCGCCGGAGGGTGGCGTCCGTTGCGTCTGGTACCTCTCCAAGGGGCCGGCCTACAGCCGGTGCGCATACGAAGGCCGGCGGAGCCGACAGAGCTCCCGCCGGGGATCTGGCGGCAGGCCGACGTAGTCCGGCGGGGACTCACGCCTGTGGGGCCGCGCTGGGGCCGTAGTTCAGTGGAACCTGGGGGACAGCAAAGGACAGCAAGACAACGAACCTAGAGGCCAGCAGCCGTTCAAAGCACCTGGCCTGGGGCGCGAAACCGCTGGAGCGAGCGTTCACACGGCATGATCTCCGTCTTCGATCCCGGGCCACATCCATGACAGCCTGGGCGTCCCGACCAGATCGGCGGCTCGGAGCCTCGGATCGACGTCCGGGCTGGCGCTAGGCGGCCTGGTAGCTACTGAGGGCGTAAGAGAACACCTCGGTTAAGCAGTTAAACGCTCTCTGGACCGCTGAACCCTTTCCCGCCCACCGATCGCATCCACCGTTGGACGAGCATGTGTGCAAAAGGGCCGGTCAAGGCGACTCCGGTGGGCGCGGGAGGAGTTGAACCTCCGTCCTCTTCCGTGTCAGAGAGCCCAGAAGGGCTGCGTCGACCTGCGAGGCCAAGTCCGATCCGCCCGGTGAGCTGGGCTGATGCTGATCCGGAAGTGTCCGCTGTTGTCCGCTGTGATCTGGTCATTCGTGGCCCTGATGTGGCCCCGGTGTGGCCCCAGCGGTCACGGGGCGACAAATGGTCGCAAGCTCAACCCGGAGGGTGAGGCTCGTCCTTGGTGACCTCATCTTGTTGGCAAGCCGCCGCAGGTGGCGCGGCAGCTCGTCACCTGCGCCACCTGCGGTCAGCGCCCACTCTGGCTGGCGGCTGCTAGCCGATCGCGCGGCCCTTGCCGTGGCCTTCGGTGTCGTCGCCGGCCTGGTCCTCGTCGACCGCCTCGGTGTCCTGGAAGTACCTGCCGTGGCCCTCGGTGTCGTCGCCGATTTGGTCCTCGTCGACGGCCTCGGTGTCCAGGTTCCTGAAGGGCATGTGGCCCTCGGTGTCGTCGGGCCGCCTGGTGCCGCGGTCGCCGCCGGCTCCGGCCGTCTCGTCGTCCGGTCGCCTGTTTCCGTGGCCCAAGACGTCGTCGGTGGGGCGCTGCTCGCTGCCGGCCATGGCCAGCTCCTTTCTGCCGGGACGGTCCCCGCTGGACCGTCGTGGCTGCTGCCTGCGGCGTGATCCTCGCCCACCCGGCTCTTACTCACTGTCAAGCACCCGACACTGTGCGTGTTCACCGGTAGACACGCGGACGGGCGTTTGTGCCGTCCTGGCCGAGCTGGGCTGCCGGCCGCAGGGCCGGCCTTGAGGTGTAGAGAAAAGTCTCCCAGCTCCCTCGACAGCATGGACGCGACGGAGCGGGGCGCCGGCATGCTCCTACTCCTTCACCCGCGTCCCGCTCGTCGCCTCACCCGACCTGGCGAGCAGCTCCGGGTCCGCGTCCCGGCCGGACAGCCTTGGCGACCACCCCGGGGTCACGGTCCCACCGCGGCCACGTATCGGTCCGGGGCCTCCCAGGTGACCAAGTGACCCGTGGGCAGGACCTCGAGCCGCCAGTCCGGTCGCAGGGCCACCAGCTCGTCAACCAGTTCTCGGGGGATGAACCGGTCCCGCTCGCCCCACAGGAACAGCGTTGGAACGGTGAGGCGGTCGATCACCGCGCGGACCGCCGCCTGCCTCACGGTGAGCGCAGAGAACGCGGCGGTGATCCCCACCAGCGCCCCATCCGCTCGCCAGGACAGCCGCAAGCGCAGCAACTCCTCGGCCAGCAGCCGTCGGAACTCTGGCGAGAAGGCGGTCAGATCGGTCCCGGCCAACGCGCGCCTCGCCAGCGGCGTGTCCGGCTCGACGAGCCACCGCCGCACCCACGCGACCTTGGAACGCAGCCCGACCCGCAGCAGCACCCGGGCCACCGGCTGGCCGGCGGCCAGCGCCACTCGGTAGCCAAACCCGGTGCCCCGGCTATCCGGCCGTCCTGGCAGGGGCGCGGCGGCGAGGACAAGCCGCCGGACCGATCTCGGCGCCAGGTCGGCGACAAGCACGGCGACCAATCCGCCCAGCGAATGTCCGTGCAACGCCACCCGGTCCAACCCGCGCGCCGCCATCAGCTCGGTGACGAAACGGGCACAGTGGTCAGCCGAGGCGAACCGGCGGTGCGCCGGGCGGGTATTGCCCGACCCGGGGAGGTCCGGAGCCACGACCGGGCCGTACGCGGTGAGCGGGCGCATCACCTCCAGCCAGGACCAAGCCCCGGTCCCGAGCGGGTGGAGCAGGACCTGCGCCGGTGCATCCGGCGGCGCGCCCGGCGCGGCGGCCGCCCGCAGCAGGTGGACCCGCGTGCCACCCAGCCAACACCACTCGCTGCGTACCCCGGCCCAGCGCGGCGACCGCGCTCCCCAGTCGCAGCCGTCGGTGGGCACGGGTGGGGCGGTCGCCACATCGTCCATTGCCGCATAGCCTGGATGGTCGTCCCGGAGGGGTCAACCCGCCTCAACCTGACGCCCTTGGTTTCCGTGCGGTCTCTAGGGTGTGGGGTCGGTCGGGTTTGGCTCGAAGCCAGATGAAGATGTCAGCGATCCGTATCGCAGTCCGGGGGCGTGGCCGGCAGCGGCCGCGCTATCCGCGTGTTCGCGGTCGGTCAGAACGTCCAACCACGACGCGCTTGCGACACGATCGTACAACCGAAGATCCAGGAGACACGCCCTAGTGGCTCTGGCTCCTCGTCGTCCTGGTCGTGGTCGTCGTCGCCCACCGCAGGCTTGGCCCCAGCTCCTCGGCCACGACCTCGACGGTGGATCGGGCGCTGCCGTCCTCGGCCGTCCAGGCCCGTTGCTGGAGCCGGCCCACGACCACCGACCGGTCACCCAGGCTGTGTCACCTTCGTGGGCGGGAGAGCCGCTGACGGCCGAGGACCTCGTTGACCACATCGATCAACGGCCGCTGTGAGGACCGAGCCGCACTCCGCAGCCGCTCAAACGCGGCCGCGTCGTCGATCCCCTCCCACACCATCAGCATCCCCTTGGCCCGCTCAATACGGGTCCGGTGCTCAAAGGCCACCTGCAACTGCTCGGCCAGCCGCCCCTTGACCTGGGCACCGACCGCCAGGCTGAGCAGGGTCGCCGCCAACGCCGCATACATCTGGACGGCGCTGATCTCGGCCTGATCCCAGTCCCTGGGCTCGGCCGAGTACAGGTCCAGGCTGCCGATCGGGCCGCCTTCCAGCTGGATCGGGGCGCTGAGGCCGGCCCGCATCTCCTGGCCGGTCACCACATCGGTGATCTTGCCCCAATGCGGTTCCTTGGTCGCATCGCGCATGGCCATCGGGGCGTGCTCGGCGAAGGCATTGACGCAGGGACCCTGCCCCAGTCGTTCCTGACCCTCCTCGATGATCTGGGTCTGCTGGTCGGAGGCGGTCGCCCAACGCAGCACACCGCGCTCATCAGCCAACATCAGCCCGGCGCCGTCCACCCTCAGCAGCGTCTTGGCCGCGCTGGTGATCTGCTGCATCGCCCGCGCGAGGTCCTGCTCAGGGTCAAGGGCGCCCAGCGCGCTGACATTTTGGACCAGGGCGGCAGGATCGATGGGCATGCCGATCTCCTTCACCGGAGGGGAGGCGCGGCAGCGCGTCTGGCCCACAAGAACTGTAGTCGTACAGCGGGCAGTCTACGACAGGGGCACACGTACTCAATCCGCCATGCGCGTTGTTGCGATGCACGGGTTGTAGACCGGTGACCAGGGATACACCGACAGTGGCTGTCTCGGGTGGCTGGCCTCTCCCACGGGCCGGTACCAGCCCGTTGGGGGAGGGCAGGCCTAAACCTCGCTTGCCAGCGTCAGCCGCCCGGGGCAGCTTCGTCTCTGGTCACGGCTGCCGGAGCAAAACTGACGATCGTCCAGCGGCTAGCCTCGACTGTGGCGTCGTGAGTCGCCAGCCTTCACCGGTCCACCAAAGCCCTAGCCGCGCCGGTGTGGCAGGGCTCTATGAGACCACTGCGTCAAGCATTACCCGAGACTTCACACCTCAACAGCACGGACACGGTGGAGCGGGACGCTGGCAATGCTTCGCCTCCAGCCGCGCCCCGTCCCCCTGCATCACCAGCCCGACGTGGCTCAACGACGCCGGCTTCGACGAGGTCTACGCGAGCCAGCTCGGCGCCGACCAGGCCGGGTTCTTCAAGTTCTACCGGCTCGGGCCTACCCGCGGCTGTCCGCCGAGGGCTCGCCCAGGTCAGCGCGCGCCGGCCTCGGTCGCCTTCTCCTCGTCATCCGCCGCTGGGGATCGGCCGACGAATGGCAGCCCGTACAAGACCCAGCCGAACACGGCAACGGCCACACCGGCGGCGAGCAACGCGAGCTGACTCACGTACAGGACGTTGGTAACGACATACAAGGCCAGCACGATCGCGGCGGCCAGGGACACCGTCCCCCACAGGGCCACCTGGTTGCCGATTCGCAGCAGGCGCTCTTTGTCGCGGGCGCGCCAGCGCAGCCGATGGTGGACCGAGGGGGCGATCAGCAACGCGGTGGCCAGGGTGGCGCAGGCAATCGAGGCGAAGAAGGCGTTGCGCAGGCTGCCCGGGAGCTGGTCGAACCGTGGCTGGAAGGGCGCGAGAAGCAGGAACGCCAGCAGCACCTGGACCCCGGGAAGGACGACCCGGAGTTCCTGCAGCAGCTCCATCAGCTCGCGGTCGAGCCGCTCAGCCGTGCTCTCCCCTGCGGCCATGGGCCGTCCACCTTCCTCACCCATTCCGCTCCAGGTGTGGAGAACCCGCCGCTGCCAAGGCAGTCTGCTGCTGGGGCTATGCCAGCGGGCCCTCGTCCCTGCGCAGGTCGGCCTCCGAGATGATCCCGACCAGCCGGTCGCCTTCCTCCACGACCACCAGGCGGTCCAGCTGGTGCTGGGCCATGAGCTGGCGGGCCTCCTGCACATCCTGGTCGGGCCCGATCGTCACCACGTCCTTGGTGGCGATGTCGCTCACCCGCAGCGCGCTCGGGTCCTGCCCGGCCGCGACCACGCGGGCGATGATGTCGCGGTCAGTGACCATGGCCACGACCCGGCCGCCCTCGACCACGGGCAGCGGCCCTTTCTCCTTCTGGATCATCTCCTGGGCCGCCTCGACCACGCTCATCGACGGGGAGGCCGTCGCCGGATCGGGGGTCATGGCATCTCGTACCTTGGGCATCCTGCTCGCCCCCTTCGATCGGGCCTGAAGCTGCAAGCTCGCCCTACCCGCCCGGAATCCGCCAAAACCGAAGCAGGCTCCATCAGAGCCAGCCAGGTCGTGCCGCAGGTGCGTTGTCCGAGCAGTCCTGCCGAATCAGGCAGAACCTTGGTCGGCGAACGAACGCCACGATGGTGCCTACCAACTCCCGATCGATAACTGCGTCTAGCATCTCCCGTCGCAGCGCAACCGACTCCGCGCACCGGCTCCACGAGACCCTACTCAGATGCCCTTCAGCTGGACCGATCGGCCGCTGCTAGATGGTTCATATCTCCCGGCCCGTCTCGGTCTTGTGGTCTGCTGGTCCGTGACGGGGTTGTTCGGGGGCCACGGGCCCCAGCACATCTAGGGCCTGTTTCGAAGTCCGCTGTGTGACGGTGTGTCGTGATCTCTAAGTAGTGAGGTCTCCGGTAGAGGGTTCATCGACCAAGAAGAACCTCAGACCCGGAGACCTCGTGGCCGCCCTAGCGGTGACGAGGCGGTTCGACCTGACCGATGGAGCAGTGGGCGCGGCTGGCACCGTTGCTGCCCGTGGCCACGAAGCCGGGTCGGCCGTCGAAGTGGACGAAACGGCAGCTCATTGAGGGGATCCGGTGGCGGGTGCGGGTGGGTGCGCCGTGGCGGGATGTGCCGGACTGCTATGGCTCCTGGCAGGCGGTGTACTCCCTGTTCCGCCGCTGGCAGCGGGCCGGGGTGTGGCAGCGGATCGTTACCGCCCTGCGGGCACGGGCCGATGCGGTGGGGTTGATCGGCTGGGAGGTGAGCGTGGACTCCACGGTTGCCCGGGCGCATCAGCACGCCGCCGGGGCCCGTACCCGGCCGGACGAGCAGAAAGAATCTCTGGGTGGAGTCGGCGACGGAGCGGGCGGCGACCCCGCTGATCACGCGCTGGGACGTTCGCGTGGCGGGCTGACCACGAAGATTCACCTGGCCTGCGAGCAGGGACAGAAGGTCATGTCCTTGCTGGTCACCGCTGGGCAGCGGGGAGACTCGCCGCAGTTCCAGGCCGTCCTGGAGGCGATCAGTGTGCCCCGGCTGGGTGCGGGACGGCCTCGCACGCGACCGGACAGGGTCCGGGCCGACAAGGCCTACAGCTCCCGCGCCAACCGCGCCTACCTGCGCAGACGCGGCATCGGGTGCACGATCCCGCCAAGGCCGACCAGATCCGTCACCGCAAGAACCGGGTCACCCGGGGCGGCCGGCCGCCGGAGTTCTGCGCGATCGACTACCGGCGGCGTCACGCCGTCGAGTGCGGCATCAACCGGCTCAAACGCCACCGCGCCGTCGCTACGCGATTCGACAAGCTCGCCGTCCGCTACGAAGCCACCCTCCATCTCGCCACCATCAACGACTGGCTGCTGACCTCACATTGAGTCACGCCCTAGTCAACGCACCGTGGGACGTCTACATCGCAGCGCCGGGCGACGCCCCGACCCTCCGGGAGACGACGTTCGGTGGTGGCCGGGGCTGCTGTCATTCCGGGTCGATGACGACGCCGAGATGATCCACGTGTTCGCGATCACCTGGATCGGATCGCGCTTCTCTTGCTACTGCAGGCCAGGCACGTCGCCTCTACACCCTCCACCCGGGCGCGGCCCTCGTTGCCGACGAGGGCCGTCAGAGTGGATCCAGGCGGGCCTTGAGCAGGCAGAACTCGTTGCCTTCGGGATCGGCGAGGACGTGCCAGGACTCCTCGCCGGTCTGGCCGATGTCGGCCGGACGCGCCCCGAGCTTCAAGAGGCGTTCGAGCTCGGCGTCCTGATCGCGGTCGGTGGCGTTGACGTCGATGTGCAGCCGGAGTTGCCCGTTCTTCGGCTCGTCGTTGCGGCTGAGGATGATCGTCGGCTGCGGGCCGCCGAACCCTTCGCGCGGCCCGATCTCCACCGAGCCGTCGTCCTCGCGATCGAGCACGATGAAGTCCAGGACCTCGCACCAGAACCGCGCCAGCCCCTCGGGGTCGCGGCAACCGAGCACGAGCTCACTGATACGGCATGCCATTGACGAAACCTCCTCTCAGCCTGGGAACGCGCGCGGGTCGCATGGGCTCCCGCAGCGAGAACATGCTCGCGACCGTACCCGGCGAGGCGAGCAGTGTCGAGGTGATTTCAGGCCCTCGCCTGGCCGGGCCGCCAGGCCAGGGCCGTAGGTCGCACAGTAAAGCAGCTGACTTTGAGACACGCCCTAGTACCAAGGTCCAGCTGGTGGGTCGCAGGTGGCCATCGGTACTAGTACCAAAGTTCCACTGGAGTGATCCGACTGCCGTATCTAGTGTGGAGATCGCGATGTGGTGGGCTATGCCGAGTCCAGGAGGGTGAGTGAGATCGTGGTCACTCGTAGTCCTAATGCCATCGATGGCGAAGCTGCTGCTGGTTGCCCTGCTCACCGTCAGTCTGCTGGTTGTCGGAGGCCCTGCGGCGCTCGCGATCAACAACCACACGTCCGGGCGGCACAATGCTGGCAGGAGCTGCTACTTCGAAGGCCACCACAGGTGGTCGCGCAACAGTATCCGCACCTACACCCATCCCACGGTCGGCTCCGAACTCGGCGGCACCTGCAAGCGGACGAGGGTCGAGTTGTGGGTCAGGAAGTCCAATGGCACGGTGTGGAAGTACACCGACATCGGCTACCCCGCCAAGATCATCAACCCTGACGGCGCGACAATCGGCACGACTGGTAGGTTAATCAGGACCCGGCACTGCGCACAATACAGCTACGGCAGTGGCGGTAACTGGGTCTGCTTTACGATGTACTAATGCTCGGTTCCTTAAGCTTGTGATTTAACCTGACGAGGCCGTTTGCGCAGCTCAGGTTGCCTGTTGATGCTCGGTTCGGTCAGGCTGCGCGGGAGGTTGTCCCGGTTCCCGTAGAAGTTGAGGTGGCGGTCCCCGCCTGATGCCTGCCGTGTGGTAGGTGTCGGGCATCCGCCAAGAAGCTCGACCAGAAGGGGACCGCCGTGCCGAAGGATACCCACCGCACTGCCAGCACTGACCGTGCCCAACTCCAGCTGCCTGAGCAGGTCACCGTCGCGGTCGCCGAGCTGGCCGGCGTCGCCCGGGAGGGGCTGTTGGCCCTG